>CBJMMB010000004.1:0-70735 GCA_966430775.1 uncultured Dyella sp.
AAATCACGCGCTGCGTGCCGGGCTCGAGCTCATCCGGCCGGCTGCGCTTGGTGCCATGGCGCGCCATATAGTCCATGTCGCCGTGATAGCCGTCGTCCAGCCAGCGTTGCAGGTGCTGTTCGTCCTGCTCCAGCGTCACGCCGCTGATGCCCGCCTCCGCAAAGCCCAGTTCGCGCGCCCAGCGTTTGATATCGCCGGCGAGCGCGAGGTAGTCGGGGGTGACGTGCGTGGACATGCGCATAGTGTAGTGCGCTGGCTACTCCCTATAGGCAACACTGGCCAAGTATCGCCGCCGTCACCAGCCCTGTCTGTTCGCAGGCCACAGGGCCGTCGGCGAAGGCAGACTGGCCGTCTGTCGAGACGGCGGACCGAAGGCATGCGGACAGACAGGGCTGGCCCCACGTATTGAATTTAAATGATGGGATGATGCCTGGAAGGCCCGCAGGCTGCGCCGCGCGGCTTGGCAAGACGGCCAGTCTTCCCGGCGCCGCGCAACACACCCTGCGAGCCTTCCAGACATCATGACGGCGGCGATACTTGACCAGTGTTGCCTATAATCCGCCGATGCACGCAGACCGCCACCTTCGCGATCTCTACACTGTCGAGCAGGTTCGCGCACTCGACCGGCGCGCCATCGACGACCTGGGCATTACCGGCTTCGAGCTGATGAACCGGGCCGCCACCGCGGCCTTTACGTTCCTGTGCCGGCAATGGCCGCAGGCGCGGCGGCTGGTGGTGTTCTGTGGCCCGGGCAACAATGGCGGCGATGGCTACCTGCTGGCGAACCTGGCCTATGAAGCGGGCATGGCCGTCGAAGTGATGGAGCTCACCGATACTGCAAGCGGCGACGCGGCGCACGCGCGCGAAACCTGGCAACGTGGCGCGGGCCTCTCGCATCGCTGGCGTCAGGACGCATCGTTGCCGCCGGCCGATGTCTACGTGGATGCACTCTACGGTACCGGTTTGAACCGCGCGCCGGAACCGGTCGCAAGCGCGCTGATCGAACGCATCAACGCGGCCAGTGTTCCCGTGCTGGCGCTGGACGTGCCATCGGGCGTAAACGCGGATACCGGGCATTGCCCGGGCGCGGCGATACATGCGCAGGCTACCGTCAGTTTCATCGCGGCCAAGCGCGGTCTTTACACCGGACAAGCCACCACCAAGACCGGCGCCGTGGTCATCGACACGCTCGGCCTGCCTGACATCCTATGGCAAGGCATGCCTGCCGACGCCGTGCTGCTCGATGCCATGCATCTAGGGCCGCGTTCGCGCGATGCACACAAGGGCGATAACGGGCATGTGCTGGCGATCGGCGGCGATCAAGGCACGGCGGGTGCGATTCGTTTATGTGGAGAGGCAGCCTTGCGTTGCGGTGCCGGGCTGGTAAGCGTGGCGACGCGCGCGGAAAATCTGGTCGCCTTGAACAGCGCGCGTCCGGAATTGATGCCGCATGGCGTGCATGGACCGCAGGAATTGCAAGCGCTGTTGACGCGCGCCACGGTGCTCGCCGTCGGCCCGGGATTGGGGCAGGGGGCCTGGGGCCATGCGTTATGGCTCACCGCGCTCGAAAGCGGCAAGCCGCTGGTGCTGGATGCCGATGGCTTGAACCTGCTTGCGCAGGAACAACGTCGCTTCACCACGCCTGCTGTGCTTACCCCGCATCCAGGCGAAGCGGCGCGACTGCTCGAAAAGAGCAATGCCGACATACAGCAGGATCGCTTTGCCGCGGCGCGCGAACTGGCGCAACGCTATGGCGCGGTGATCGTGCTCAAGGGTTCGGGTTCGCTGATCGCGCATCCGGATGGACGTCTAGACGTCTGTACCTGGGGCAATCCCGGCATGGCCAGCGGCGGCATGGGCGACCTGCTCACCGGCGTGATCGCTGCGCTGATGGCGCAAGGGTGCACGGCCTGGGATGCGGCGCGCATCGGTGTCGGCCTGCATGCGCGCGCCGGTGACGTCGCTGTGCGCAAGGGCGAGCGTGGCCTGCTCGCCACGGATCTCTTGGAACCGCTGCGCGCACTCGGTAACGGCATCGAGCATGAGTGAGCAGCACTGGGAACTGCCCGATGAAGACGCCACGCGCACCCTGGGCGCGCAGCTCGCCGGCGCGCCCGACGGCGGCCTGGTGGTGTACCTGCGCGGCGAACTCGGCGCCGGCAAGACCAGCTTCGCCCGGGCCTTGCTGACGGCGCTGGGCGTCGGCGAGCGCATCAAGAGCCCGACCTACAGCCTGGTCGAGGGCTATCGAACCGGCGACGGGCGTCCCGCCTGGCATCTGGATCTCTACCGCATCGCCGATCCCGGCGAGCTCGAATGGCTGGGCCTCGACGCGCTGGCCGAGCCGGCGGCGATCGTGCTGGTGGAGTGGCCCGAACGCGGCCAGGGCGCGCTGCCCGCGGCGGACCTGGAGGTGCACCTGAGCTACAGCGGCGCCGGACGCCATGCGCGTCTGCAGTCCAAGACCGCGCGCGGCGAGCAGGCCTTGATTCGCCTTGGCTGACAGCTAAGTGCCGGTGTTGCCTAAGAAAACTTAACAATCCCGGGCCTGCCGGTGGCCCGCTAAAATGCATGGCTTAGGTCCAATAGCTTGAGCGTTCCTGACAAATACCTTGCAGGTTACGGAAATTCAAGGAAAAACCTCTTGCATTCAGGAATGTGGTGAGCTTCAATGCGCCACCATGAGGGGCTATCTCACTCGCATTGGTTGGCTTGCCGGTACCGCGCTGATGGCTGCGGCGCCTGGCTTCGCCCTGCACGCGGCCGAAGTGAAGAACGCCCGCGTCTGGGCGGGCCCCGACTACACCCGCGTGGTGTTCGATCTTTCCGGCCCGGCCAAGTACAAGCTCAGCCAGGACGGCGACCGCATCGTGCTCGACCTGGCCGACAGCCGCGCCGGCGGCAAGCTGGCGCCCTCCGCGCAAGGACTGTTCAAGTCCCTGGACAGCACGTCGCAAGGCGACAGCCTGCGCCTGGCGGCCTCGGTAAAGCCGGGCAGCCAGCCCAAGACCTTCGTGCTCGGCCCGTCCGGCCAGGCCGGTTATCGGCTGGTGCTGGATCTCTATCCAGGTAGCGGCAAGGCCGCGCCTGCCAAGCCAGCCGCGCCCGATGAGGCTGGTGACAGCGCAGTGGCGTCCGCCAAACCATCCCCGATCAATCCCACTGCTGGCGCTGGCGACGATAAGGCGGACGTTCCCGCACCGGTCGTGGTCAACGCCAGCAGCAAGCTGACCTCCCGCAAGGGCGTCACCACCCGCCAGGCGGCGGTGCTGCTGAACAGCCAGCGCCAGGTGGTGGTGGCGGTCGACGCCGGCCACGGCGGCAAGGACCAGGGCGCGCACGGTCCGGATGGCACGCTCGAGAAGAACGTCACGCTCGCCGTGGCGCGCAACCTCGCGGCGCTGATCAACCGTCAGCCAGGCATGAAGGCGGTGCTGACGCGCGACGGCGACTATTTCATCCCGCTCAAGCAGCGCTACGAAATCGCCCGCCAGAACCAGGCGGATCTGTTCGTATCCGTGCACGCCGACTCCTACACCAGCAGCGACGCCCGCGGCTCCTCCGTGTGGGTGTTATCGCCGCGCGGCAAGAGCTCGGTGGCGGCGCAGGTGCTGGCCGATCGTGAAAACAGTTCCGACCTGATCGGCGGCGTATCGCTGGCGGCCGAGAACGACAGCCTCGCCTCCGTACTGCTCGACATGCAGCAGGGCTGGGCGGTGCAGGCCAGCGAAACGGTGGCGCAGAATGTGCTGAACGCGCTCTCGGCGCTCGGTCCCACGCATCGCGGTTATGTGGAGCGCGCCAACTTCGTGGTGCTGCGCTCGCCGGATGTGCCCTCGATCCTGGTGGAGACTGCCTTCATCAGCAACCCGACGGAAGAGCGCAAGCTGCGCGATGCGGGCCACCAGCAGCAGTTGGCCACGGCGATCATGAGCGGCGTGAAAGGTTATTTCCTGAGCAATCCAC
Source organism: uncultured Dyella sp. (assembly GCA_966430775.1). Classification (GTDB taxonomy): domain Bacteria; phylum Pseudomonadota; class Gammaproteobacteria; order Xanthomonadales; family Rhodanobacteraceae; genus Dyella_B. Next base: position 3,967 of record CBJMMB010000004.1, read on the forward strand.
CGCAGGGCACCTGGTTCGCCATGGAAGCCGCGCGCCGCAAGGGCGTGGTGGTCGACGCCAAGACCGACGCGGTGGCCAGCGCGGACGAGCCCGCCGACAACGACGTACGCGACATGCACCGCGTCGCCGATGGCGAAACCTTGCGCAGCATCGCCAAGCAGTACGGCGTGAGCCTGGATACGCTCAAGACCGCCAACGGCATCAACAGCAACAGCGTGCGCACCGGCACGATGCTGGTGATTCCGAACAGCTGAGGTAGGTTGGGGTACAAACCCCAACATCCGGATAGTTGACCCCGCCGCACGCTGTTAAGCTTGCGCCCCATGTCCCGCATCCGTCCGCTCCCTCCCGAGCTCATCAATCAGATTGCCGCCGGTGAAGTGATCGAGCGGCCGTCTTCGGTCGTCAAAGAACTGGTCGAAAACAGTCTCGACGCCGGGGCTGCGCGCATCGAGGTGGATATCGAACTCGGCGGCGCGCGATTGATTCGCGTGCGCGACGACGGCGACGGCATCGCGGCCGACGATCTACCGCTGGCGGTGGCCTCGCACGCCACCAGCAAGATCGGCAGCTTCGACGATCTGGAGCACGTGGCCAGCATGGGTTTTCGCGGCGAAGCGCTGGCGTCGATGGCGTCGGTGGCGCGCTTTGCCATGACCTCGCGCCTGCGCGGTGCGGACAACGCCTTTCGTCTGGAAGTGGACAGCGGCCGCATGCAGGACGTGCGTCCCGCACAGCATCCGCAAGGCACTAGCGTCGAAGTGCGCGACCTGTTCTACAACGTGCCGGCGCGGCGTAAATTTCTGCGCGCGGAACGCACCGAGTTCGCGCATATCGACGATCTGTTGAAGTCGCTCGCACTCGCGCGCGGCAGCGCAGAGTTCCGGCTCAGCCACAACGGCAAACTAGTGCGTGTGTGGAAAGCGGCGCGCGATGAAACCGCCATGCTCGCGCGCGTGGCCGACATGCTGGGCGAATCGTTTCCGCAGCAAAGCCTGCGTATCGATCACGCGTCGGCAGGCATGCGCCTGTCCGGCTGGGTGGGCTTGCCGACGGCTTCGCGCCCGCAGGCCGATGCGCAATATTTCTATGTAAACGGCCGCCTCGTGCGCGATCGCGTGGTCGCGCATGCCGTGCGCCAGGCGTATGCCGACGTGTTGTTTCATGGGCGTCATCCCGCGTTCGTGCTGTATCTGGAACTCGATCCCGCAGGGGTCGACGTGAACGTGCATCCGGCCAAGAGCGAAGTACGTTTTCGCGAACAGCGCCTGGTGCATGATTTTCTGTTTCGTACCCTGCACGAAGTGCTCGCGGAAACGCGCGCCGGCCAGCATGTGCCGGTGGAAGCGGCCACATGGTCGGCCGATGCCGGTGTGGCCTCCGCGGTCGTGCAGGAAGTAAGTCGTCAGGCAAGCAGCCAGTGGCCCAGCTATGCGCCACAAAGTCGCCTACAACTGGGTGTGCGCGAAGAGCCGCTGGCGGACTATGCGGCGCTGCTTGGAAATGACGCAATCGAACAAGCCTTCGTTGCGCAGCCAAGCATGCCTGCCGTTGACGCCAGCGAAGCGCCGCCGCTCGGCTATGCCATCGCGCAACTCAAGACCATTTACGTTCTTGCGGAAAATGCGCATGGCCTGGTGCTGGTGGACATGCATGCTGCGCACGAACGCATCACCTACGAAAAACTGAAATTCGGCCGCGCCTGCAGCAACCTGCGTTCACAGATCTTGCTGGTGCCAATGTCGGTGCCGGTCAGTGCGAAAGAAGCCGCCGCCGCCGAAGAACACGGCGAAGCGCTGGCCGAGTGGGGCTTGGAGCTTTCGCGCAGCGGCCCCTCCGCGGTGGTGGTGCGTCGCATTCCGGCCTTGCTGGAAGGCGCCGACGTCGCCGAACTCACCCGCAGCGTGCTGGGCGAGTTGGCGCAGCACGGCAGCTCGCGGCAATTGCAGGAACTGGAAAACGAACTGCTCTCGACCATGGCCTGTCATGGCTCGGTGCGCGCGGGGCGGCGTCTCAGCCTGCCGGAAATGAATGCCCTGCTGCGCGAAATGGAAGCCACCGAGCGCTCCGGACAATGCAATCACGGCCGCCCCACGTGGGTGCAATTGGGCATGACAGAATTGGATAAGCTTTTTCTGCGTGGTCGATAGGGTGGGCGGTATCGTTGGGTTACGCTGCGCTAACCCAACCTACGCAACCTTGTATTGCGCGGAGCGAAACCCATGTGGCGTAACGTCCTGGCCGGATTGATCTTGAGTAGTGGAGTCGCCCTCGTGCATGCCGATACCGCCCCATCCAACATTGCGCCCGATGCGTACCAGCAGAGCATCGAGAAATGGCGCGCCGAGCGTGTCGAGCGACTGACCGCGCCGGAAGGCTGGCTCAGCCTGATCGGGCTGGAGTGGTTGCAGGAGGGCGCCAACAAAGTTGGCAGCGCTTCCGATAACGACATCATCCTGCAAGCCGGCCCCGCGCATCTGGGCGTGGTCAGCTTGGACAAATCGGGCCAGATGCACATCAAGCTGGCCAAGGACAGCGGGGCGACGATCGATGGCAAACAGGTCGAAGAGGCCACACTGATCGACGACGTGCACGCCAGCGCCAATGCATCGCCCACCAAGGTTGCGTTTGGCACGGCGAGTTTTTTCGTGATCGATCGCGAAGGCCGCAAGGCGTTGCGTGTGAAAGATGCCGAAGCCGCTTCGCGCAAACATTTTCTCGGTATCGATTATTTTCCGATCGATCCGTCGTGGCGCATCGTGGCCGACTGGGTGCCGTTCGATCCGCCGCATGATCTTAAGATCGGCTCGGTGATCGGCACGATCGATACGGTGAAGGTACCGGGCAAGGCCGTGTTCACGCGCGATGGCCATACGTACGAGTTGCTGCCATACCAGGAAGAACCCGGCGGCGAACTGTTCTTCGTGCTGGCCGATCGCACATCCGGGCACGAAACCTATGGCGCGGCGCGTTTCCTCTACGCCGCGCTACCGCAGAACGGCAAGGTGGTGCTGGATTTCAACAAGGCCTACAACCCACCGTGCTCGTTTACACCCTTCGCGACGTGCCCGCTGGCGCCGCCGGAAAATCGTCTGGATCTGCGCATTACCGCGGGCGAGAAAAAATACCGCGGCGGCCATTGATTTCGCGCATGGAACTCATGAAAGGCCCTGCCTCAGCTCGTCGCCCCGGCGAAGGCCGGGGTCCAGTGTCTTGATGTCGAAACAACGTCGCTGGGTGATTCGCTTCGCTCACCCTTCGGGCCGTCCTCCGGACGTTCTTCGCGCTTCGCGCTTCGCGCTACGTCCGGCGTTCGCCGGGACGACGAGTTGAGGTTATTTCTCAAGTTCGTGGTGCATGGGCATCAGCGGCAGCGACTCACTTCCCGTTGAACGCCGCCTTGCGCTTCTCCAGAAACGCACTCGTTCCTTCCTTCATATCTTCCGTCGCAAACATCAACGCAAACGCCTGCGTTTCGAATTCCAGGCCTTGATCCAACGATGTTTCGCCGCCCTGCAACACGCAATCGAGAATGCTCGCGGCAGCCAGCGGCGCGGCGGCGGCGAGTTGATCGGCGAGGGTGTTGACCGTTTCGTCCAATGCTTCGGGCGCCACGACGCGGGTGACGAGGCCCAGCTCATAAGCGCGCTGCGCGGTGATGGTAGCGCCGCTCAGGCACAGTTCGAGCGCGGCGCCGCGGCCGGCCAGGCGCAATAGGCGCTGGGTGCCGCCAAAGCCGGGAATAAGGCCGAGATTGATTTCCGGCTGACCGAACTTGGCTTTCTCGCTGGCGATGCGCAGATGGCAGCACATCGCCAGCTCCATGCCGCCGCCCAGCGCGAAGCCCTGGATGCGCGCAATCACCGGCTTGCCGAGCCGCTCGATGCTGCTCATCAGCCGCTGGCCGGTACGCGAGAAGCTCTGCGCTTCGATCGCGGTGTAGCCATTCATCTGGCTGATGTCGGCGCCGGCCACGAACGCCTTGTCGCCGGCGCCGGCCAGCACGACCACCCGTACGGCGTCATCCTGCGCGGCCTGGCTGAAGGCCAGGGTCAGTTCGTTCAAGGTCTCGCGATTGAGCGCATTGAGCTTGTCCGGGCGATTGACGGTGATGGTGCGCACGGCACCGCGATGGCCGATCTCGAGGTTGCGGTAAGCCACGATGGACTCCGTATGAGCGTAAAACGGGATTTTAGCAGCGGGAACCTTTGTTGCCGCCGGCTTTCTCAATGCCAGCCCAGTCACCTCGCGGTTGGCGGATCGTCGCATCGAACGGCCGAACCGCTTAGGATGACCGCTTTCGCCGTATGCTTAGAGTCCGCCCCATGTCTCCAAGTCATCCGCCGGTTCTGTTTGCTCGTCGGGCAGCCGCTTGCCCAGCACGCGGCCTGCATGAAGTCATTGGGCGGCGCTGCACCATGGAGAATGTAATGAGACATACGCGTTGGCTGCTTCCGCTGTTCTTGTTGCCCGCCGTGTTTGCGGCGCAGGCGCAGGGGGCGAACGCGTCCAGCCCGTCGCAGAAGCAGCCGCCGGTCGTGAAGCTGGACAAGCACAAACTCTCCTACGCGATCGGCTACCGCATCGGCACGCAATTCGCCGATGGCGATTTCCCGGTGGACATGGCCGTGCTGCAAAAGGCCATCGAAGATGCATACGCCAAGCGTGCGCCGGCGGTGCCCAAGGAAGACATGTACAACCAGCTGGTCAGCCTGGGCGAGCGCATGCACGAACAGGCGATGACGGAATTCAATCGCATCGCCGCCGACAACGCGAAGAAAAGCGCCGATTACATGACCCATAACGCCGCATTGCCCGGCGTGGTGCAGTTGCCTTCGGGCATCCAGTATTCGGTGATCAAGAAAGGTGACGGCACCGTCAACCCGGGCATCGACAGCCTGGTCACCGTGAACTATCGCGGCATGCTGATCGACGGCACCGAATTCGACAGCACCTGGGCGCACGGCCATCCGGTCAAGTTTCCCGTGGACAAGGTGATCCGCGGCTGGCAATACGTGATACCGCGCATGCACGTGGGCGATCGCTGGAAAGTGGTGATTCCCCCTTCGCTTGCCTACGGCGAGCAGGGCGCGCTGCCGCGCATTGGCCCTAACCAGGCACTGGTGTTCGATATCGAACTGCTGGACATCAACCCGCCGAATCCGCAGGCATCAGGGCCTTGACCGCAGGTTGGGATTGCACCCGAACCTACACTCGCTTCGCCGCTTCCATTAGCATGTCGGGCGCATGTCAACGTCCGTCACTTCCCCCCAGCAAGCCATCCTGAGCCCCTGCGTCGGCATCTGCCGGCTCGACGCGCGCGGCTTTTGCGAAGGCTGTTATCGCACCAGCGATGAAATCGCGCGGTGGCGCAGCATGAGCGACACCGAGCGTTCCCACTACATGGATGTGCTGCTTCCCGCGCGCGAGAGCGCATGATGGAAGCCTTGCAGCGCGCCCTGCGTCCGCTGTCGCAGCCGCCGTCGCCGCCGGGCTGGAATCACGCGCTGATGAACGAGCTGATCGGCGAAATCGAGCGCCGTCCCGCCGCCGTGCTGATCGGCGTGCGCGATGGCGACGAACCGCGCATGATCTTTACGGTGCGCACCGATCACCTGAGCTCGCATGCGGGGCAGGTTGCGTTTCCCGGCGGCAGCGCCGATCCCACCGATGCCGATGCGCTGACCACCGCCTTGCGCGAAACCGAAGAGGAAATCGGCCTGCATCCATCGCTGGTCACGCCGATGGGTTATCTGGATTGCTTCGAAACCATCAGTGGTTTCTGCATCACGCCGGTGGTGGCGCGCATTGCCGCCGAGGCGCAATTCCAGCCGGCACCCGACGAAGTGGCCGAAGTGTTCGAAGTACCGCTGGCGTTCCTGTTGAATCCCTCGAACCTGAAACGCTACGAGATGGATTACCGCGGACACCGCCGCGAGATGGTGGAGTTCCACTATCAAGGCCATCGCATCTGGGGCGCAACGGCGGCAATCTTGCAGCATCTCTTGCAGAGGATGGAGTAGCCATGAAAAGCACCTTGATCAGTGCCGAAGAACTGGCCGCCTTGCCGCCCGATGGCGTGCTGATCGTCGATTGCCGCCATGAACTGATGGACGCGCAGAAGGGCGAGCGCGACTACCGCGCCGAGCATATTCCGGGCGCGGTGTTCGCGGACCTGGGTCATGACCTGTCCGATCTCACGCGCGTACCGCTGGGGCTAGGTCGGCATCCGCTACCGTCGGAAGAAGCATTTTCCGCCGTACTCGCTCGCTGGGGTTGGCGCCCTGGTCTGCAGGTGGTGAGTTATGACGCGAGCACCGGTGCATTGGCCGCCGTGCGCCTGTGGTGGCTGCTGCGCCTGTGCGGCGTGCGCGAGGCGGCCGTACTCGACGGCGGCTTCGCCGCATGGAAAGCAGCGAACCTGCCGGTGACACAAACGATTCCGCAACGGCAACCGACGCAGGTGCAGGTGCATTACGACGCCGCCATGATGGTGCTCGACCACACCGCTGCCGCCAACACGCCGGGCGACCATCTACTGCTGGATGCGCGCGCCACGCCGCGCTATCGCGGTGAAGTGGAGCCGATCGATCGTGCTGCGGGCCATGTGCCGGGCGCGGCGAATCGTCCGTTTACCGAGAATCTGCAGGCTGATGGACGTTTCAAATCACCGGCCGAATTGCGCGAGGCGTTTCGTGCGGTGATCGGCGATCGTGCGCCGGAAGATGTGGTGCATATGTGCGGTTCGGGTGTTACTGCTTGCCACAATATGCTGGCGATGGAACATGCCGGCTTGGCGGGTTCGCGGTTGTATCCGCCGTCGTGGAGCGGTTGGGTCAGCGATCCGTCGCGGCCGGTTGCGACCGGAGATGCGTAGCAATCTTGCAAAGAATTGTTGCCGAACAATGTGCGGCGCGCGAATCGCTACAAAAGAACCGAGTCGTCATTCCGGCGAACGCCGGAATCCAGTTTTGAATACACTGTGCGAAGCACACAAAACCTCTTACGTCGTGTGCTTCGCACGTCATTCTTGACTGGATTCTGGCGTTCGCCGGAATGACGGTGAGGTGGTTTGAAGTTCTGTGCAGGGCGTACAGCCTCATGGCTTCGCTGAAATCATCAAGCGAAAAATGTAGCTCGCGTCGAAGCTATTTGCCCTTGCTCTTAAGCCTATCCACCAACCCCTGCAACGCCACCTGCGTCTGCGGATGAAAAAACGCATCCACAAACGCATCGATCGGCAACGCATCCACATCCGCATACGTGCGTGTCAGATCCGCCCGCGCGATCTTGCGCGTCTCCAGCATCGCATGCGAAGGCACGCCAGCGTCTCATTGAGCCAATGCAGCGCACGCGTGCTCACTTGATCCACGCCCACCAGTTCATCCACAAAGCCATACGCCAGCGCCTGATCCGCTTCGATCAGCGCACCTGACACCAGCAGGCGTTCCGCACGATACGCACCCACCACGCGCCGCAGCGCCATCTGGATGCAATCGGGCGCAACCAGGCCTACCTGCACTTCATTCAAGCCGATGCGATACGGCCCTTGCGCCATCACGCGGTAATCGCAGAACAGCGAAAGCACCGCGCCGCCGGCCGGACTGTGCCCGGTGATGGCCGCCGCCACCGGCACCGGCAGATGCGCCAGCGCGGCGCAGGTGACGAAGAACTCGCGCCAGAATTCGCGCACGCCGGCGCGATCGCGCGTAAGCAAGGCCGGTACGTCCACGCCAGCGGAAAACATGCCTTGCGCGCCGGACAGGACCACGCCGCGCGCGCCATCGCGCACGGCGTTCGCCAGCGCTTCCTGCAAGGCGTGCAGCAGTTCCAGGTTCAGCGCATTGACTGGCGGGCGGGCCAGCTGGATTTCGGTTACGGCGTCGTGTTTGGTGATGTTGAGCATGGACGTTCCGAATAGAGGGTCAGGATGGAATAGCACTCACTTAAACCCATACAACGTGTTCTTGCCACGATTAGCTCCCTCCCCTGCGAAGTAGGGGAGGGTTGGGGTGGGGTGAAGCAACCTCACGATGAATTCCAGTCGTGCCGCCAGCTCGTGCAACCCCACCCCGGCCCTCCCCTGCAAGCAGGGGAGGGAGCAAATCATCACGCATTCGAGTCAGGACTGCGGCTGATCGTCAGCCGTCCAGGTATAGCGCACGGCATAGTCGAGCACGGCCTTGCCGTTGGCCGGTACGTCAACCTTGAATTCCAGCGTATCGGTGGTCTGCTTGCTCGGCTTTACGCTGGACGAAGTGACCGTCCACTGCCGCCAGCGATTGGGATGTTCGCGCACGGTCACCGTGCGTGCACTGTCGCCGGCGTTGGTCAGCGTGATGCGGAAGGCTTCATCCAAGGTGCGACCAGTCTTGTCCACATGGAAGCTGCTGCGTTCGCGCTGGCCGCGCAAATCGAACGCGGTGCCCAGCGTGATGGTGGCATCGCTGCCCTTGGGCGTGTCGTTGATGCGTCCTTCGCCGATGAATTGCGGCACGCCGTTGCGATCGGCGGTGAGCACGCGCAGATAACCGGCAGGCAGGCTGTCGAACGCCTCGAAGCGCAGCGTGCTGATGATGCTGGTGTTGTTGTCGGTGTTGAATTCGCGGTTGAGCATCGGCTGCGGCGGCATCCAGTTGCCGCCATTCTCGTAAAGCGCGGTGCGCTCGCAACTTACCGTGCGCGGAGTGTAGAGCGGTACCTGACTGATGCTGCCGTCGGGCAGGTCGACCGGTGCAGGCAGCGTGTAACTGCGGTAATCGCCCATAGAGGATTGTTCCGGCATCGCTTCCTTTGCCGCCGGCGCCGCCATCGCGCGCATCATCATCGGGCGTGGCGCGGCCGCCTTGGCGAAGTTCGGCTCGCCGGCGATCAGGGTCAGGTGGATGTCCTGCCAATCACGGCCGCTGCGGTTGGCAATGCTGGCACGTGATTCGAACTGCATGCTGCACGTATTGCCCGGTTGCAACATGGCCACGTAGGACGCACGCCAACCGATGCCGGAGGTGGGATAGCTCAGCACGGCGTCGGCCTGTCCGCCACGCGCGGCATCCACGCGCAGCCGCAGGCTGGAGCCGGTAGGAAAGCTTCCGGCTTGCGTATTCACCGCGGCGTACTGACGGATCAAGGTGGTGCCGTTGCTGCCATGCACGACCAGGCCATCTTCACCCGCGCGCAACAAGGTCCCGTTCGCCAGCGCCTGGCCGTTGTCGCCCAATACGCTGATGCTGCTACCGGTCAAACCGGTCAGCGCCGCGTTGGGGCCCTGGCCGAGCAGCAGCCGTTGCGAGATGACCTTCGCCTCGCCGCCGGGAAAGCCCAGCGCCATCGCTTCAGCGTCGAGCTGGTTCGGCAGATCGCCCAGCACCACGTCGTGCACGCCCGATTGCAAGCTGACGGTGCGCCGTTCGCGCACCACGGCGTAGCCTTCGTTGGCGTTGCTCTCGCCGGTGCTGGCATACAAGCCAGGGCTATCGCTGCGGTACAGCGTAATCGAAGCGCCATCGGCGGCTTTGGCCTGCGAGGCGCCGCCCAGCGTGGCGATCGCGACGGCCAGCACAGTTCGGTAGTTGATCGACATGACGCACTCCTTTGACGACAGTGGGGCCGATCATAACGAGTGGACTACGGCGGTGTATGTGCGCCAGCCGCTGGCCATTAGCGCGCGCTTCAGGCGATGGTTCGCCATGCTGCATCAGCTGGCCGAACTGGCGTACCATCGGCGCCTGCTTGCCTACGCTTTCACGGTTGAACGCGCCAAGGATCCCAGCCGCAAATGGAAGGCTTCTCGCTCAGAGTGGTGCTTGCGGACGATCATCCGGGGATGATCGCAGGTGTCGAGCACAGCTTGTCTTCGATCAGCACCGTGCGCTTGACCGGTACGGCGGGCAATTCCACCGAGCTGCTGCGCATTCTGGATACCGGTTGCTGCGACGTGCTGGTTTCCGACTATTCCATGCCGGGCAACGAGCATGGCGACGGCATCGTGCTGTTTTCGTTTCTGCAGCGGCGTTACCCGTTGATCAAGCTGGTCATCCTGACCATGCTGGACAACCCGGCCGTGCTCGGCGCACTGCAAAGGCTTGGGATCTGCTGCATCGTCAGCAAGTCCGACGCGCTCAGCTACCTGGTGCCCGCCATCCATGCCGCCGCAACGGGCGGCACCTACTATTCGCCCAGCGTGAAGAACAGCCTGCGCATGCACGACATGGAGCGCCGCAACGGCGATGCGCCTCAGCCATTGAGCAAGCGCGAGCTTGAAGTGGTGCGGCTTTATGCAAGTGGTTTGACCATCAACGAAATCGCCGAACGCGTAAGTCGCAGCAAAAAGACCATCAGCACGCAGAAGGCGCGCGCCATGCAGAAGCTGGGTATCGAGCGCGATGTGGATTTGTTGCGTTATGCGATGGAGCACGGGATGGTGGCTTCGTCGTCGAAGACGGGAATGTCTGGGAATACGTAGGTTGGGGTGCAAACCCCAACATCGTCATCGCCATAAACATGGCGACGTTGGAGTTTGCACCCCAACCTACGTGGTCGAGCGTCGCCGCAACACGGACCGGGCGTGCTCGGCAAATCCACGCATTGCCGATTGCAGCGCTTCCCGTTCACCCGCGGCGGCCTGTTCTTCCATCCGCCCAAGCATATCCACCGTTTCCATCTCGCGAATCATCGCAAACGATCCGCGCAGCGCATGCAGATGATCGCGCACGACCTGCATGTCGCCTTTGCCGAGCGCGTCGTCGATCGCCTGCATGGATTGGCGAAAGCTTTGCTGCAAGAGGGCATGGATTTTCGCCGGCAGCGGCCCGTGAGAAAGATCGTCGGTTCCGGCAGTGTGACGGTCCGGCGTCGCGGTCGTTCCGAGCAGCCGGCGCACCGTAGCGTCCACGGCATCGATCGGCAGCGGCTTGGTGAACAGTGCATCGATACCCGCGCCGGCGCAGCCTTCGCGCTCGGCGTCGCTGGCCGTGGCGGTGAAGGCCAGGATGGGAACGGCCGCACCTTGCGCGCGCAAGCTACGCGCAAGCGAACACCCATTCATGCCCGGCATATTGAGGTCGGTGATGATCGCGTCGCACTGCGCTTCGGTAAAGCGCTGCAAGGCCTGGCGGCCATCTTCGGCCAGGTCCACTTCATAGCCGAGCGCCCTGAATTGCTTCTGCAGAAGCAAGCGGCTGATCGGATGGTCATCGACGACCAGCACCCTTATCGCCGTGCCGCGGCCGGCCTCGGCGCGCCGCATGGCGCGAGGGTATGCCGGCGTCTGTTCGTCGGAATGGTCTTCTTCCATGGGCGCGCGCGATCTTTGAGGATGGCCTGACGCATCAGGCGTGGGCGTATTCTCCGGTCGCTGCAGCAGGATCGCAATCGCGCTTGCGCATCGCATGGATGACGGCGGCATCATGTATATCGCGATGCCGTGCACATTCGATTGACTCGCGTTTATCGCGCTCTTCACGCCGCATTACCGACTCTCGTGTCATTTTCTTCTCCCGCTTTTCCTTGTGCCGCTTTGGTTGTTCGTTAACCGCTTCTGTGTGGCCATTACCGTCCTTCCATCCGACGGTCGCGTGCTTCAAGTGAGTCTTTACCGCGTTGCCGGGAACGGCAAGTTGCGCCTCACATTGCTTCACGGAGGAAGTTCACCGATCGATTTGCTTATCGCGCCAGCCGCCTGCCTCGCAATGCATGCCATTGCGTCGATGCTGATGAACATTGCGATTTGAGGAGACCCGGCGTTTCGACCCGACGCCGGCACGGCACGTGGCTGCGTGAGAAAACCCCACCCCCTCATTGCGGAAAGGATGCATCGTCATGAAAAAGCACAACGGTAACGGTCACGCCCATGGTCAGGTCCGTTCGAAGGGCGGCGGCAAGACGTCAGGCGAGCTACATCAATCCGTATCGGGCGAGCAAATACCTGTCGCGCTGGCGCAGGTGGAACATGTTTTCGAACACGGTCATGCCACGCCGGTGCCTGGCCACTTGTCGCGCCCCTGGGAAAACGCGCTGTCGGGGACGCAGGTTGGTCGTGCGGTACGTGCCGACGCACGGGCGCAGCTGACCGAGCCGGAGCATGGTACATACGCAAGAGGGTGGCGACCGGTCGCACAACGCGCCGCCACACTGCCGCGCATCCTGCTGCAGCCGACGATTCCGCAAGCCGTGCCGATCGGCCCCGGCGACGAACAGGGCATTGGCATCCACGTGCGCGAAGGTGGGGTGATGGTGAAGGTCGAAGCGTGGTCGCCGATGCAGATTGGCGATCTGCTCGAGCTGTTCTGGGGCGCGCCGGACGACCCGCAAAGCCCCGGTTACCCCGGAACCCCCGTCGCCAGCAAGACCCTGCTGTTTGCCGATGAGCTCAACAAGAGCGTGCTGCTGTCGGTGCCGCAGAGCGATGTGGTCGCCGGGTGGTTCAACGTGGTGTGCCGGGTGACGCGCGCGAACAACGGCTACCAGGAGTTGTCGCCGTTGCTGCGCGTGCTGGTCAAGCTCGACCGGCCCGGCGGCATCGACCCGGCGCCGGACGAGAATCCCAACCTGGCCGCGCCGATCCTGCCGCCGAAAGTGATCAGCGGCGGCGTCGACGCCAGCTGGGCGTCGCGTGGCGTGCCGGTGACCATCCTGCCGTATCCGAACATGGCCATCGGCGATCGCATCCGGCTCAATTGGGGTGGCGCATTCGTCGAGTACACCCTTCGCAGCAGCAGCGAGGTCGATCAGCCGGTGACGTTGACCGTGGATGGCGCCACCATCCGCGCCGCCGGGGACAGTGACGCCCTGGTGCTGCGCTACCAGGTATACGATCTGGTGAACAACCGCTCCGGCTGGTCGCCTAGCACCTCAGTGGCGGTCGACGTGCATGGGAATGCGTTGTTCTTGCCCGAGGTGACCGATGCCGACGACAACGGCGTGATCGACCTGGCGCAACTGGGCGATGCGGATGTGCGGGTGCTGGTCACCGCGTTCGCGCCGGATTTCGCGGTGGGCGATACGGTCACCCTGCAATGGACCGGGCACACTGCCGAAGGCATGGCGGTGCCATACGAGGAGACGCAGCCGGTCACGCGCACGCCGGTGCAGACGCTGGAATTCTTCGTTCCTAACGCCAGCGTGGTGGCGCTCGCCGGCGGCGATGCGGTGGTGTCCTACAGCCTGCAGACCGGACGCAGTTCCAAGCAGGTGCGCGTGACCATCACAGGCGCCGTGGCGGCGCTGCCGGCGCCGAGCGTGGACGAAGCGCTGAACGGCGAACTGGACGCCACGCTGTCGCGCGCGACCGTGCGCATTGCGCCCTATCCGGGCATGAATGCGGGTGACGTGGTGACGTTGATCTGGTCCGGTGTGCGTGCCGATGGCGAAACGCACCTGTACCAGATCGAGCGACAGATCAGCGGCAGTGCCGTGGGCAAGGAAGTGGTGTTGTCCGTGCCGGGCAGCGAGATTGCGCTGCTCGCCGGCGGCACGGTGCAACTGTGGTATGAGGTGACGCTCGGCGATGGCACGCCGTTGCGCCCCTCGCAGGCACTGATGCTGCGCGTGAGCGAAGCACAAGCGGTCTTCCTGCCGGCCCCCACGGTCGACGAAGCACCCGACAACATGACGCTCGACCCGGACGCGGTCGATCTCTATGCCGAAGTGCGCATCCTGCCGTATCCGAACATGGCCATCGGCGATCGGGTGGACATGTATTGGGTCGGCAGCGGCGCCGGTGGCAACTTCAACGACTGGATCACGATCCGAGCAGCCACGATCAACAAGCCGGTGCTGTTCGACGTGGACAAGGCATTCGTCACCGCCAACGACGGCGGTACGGTAACCATTCGCTATACGGTGACGCCGCAGGGTGCGAACCCGCGTTCGTCGCTGCCGCGGACGTTGCGCGTTGGCGCTGCGCAGGAGGTCGTTCCGGCGATCGTTTCGGTCAGGGATGCCAATGGCGAGATTCCCGACGGCGGCAGCACGCCGGACACGACGGTGACGCTCAGCGGCACCGCCGCTATCGACCAGGCAATCGAACTGTTCGACGACACCACCTCGCTGGGCATCATCGATGTGGATGGCGACGGCGTGTGGATGCGCACGGTGACGAGCCTTGCCGATGGCAACCATCGTTTCACCGTCAAGGCGCTGTATGGCAGCGAGCCGGTATCGCCGGCGTGGAGCTTTACCGTGGCCGCGCTGGTGGGTTTGGCCGCGCCGGTAGTGACCGAGGCCGATCCGTATACCGACACGTTGAACCTGGTCAAGCCCGTCAATGGCGTGCATGTGGTGGTCGATTACGCCGGCATGGCGATCGGCGATGTAGTGACAATGATCTGGAAAGGTACAGACGGAAGTGGAACGCAGTATCAGGCGGTGGAGGTCGAGACGCTTGGCCCCATTCCTTTCACGGTAGACAAGCCTGCGATTTCACCCAACGTCAACCGCACGGTGCGGGTTCTCTATACCGTCCGGCGGGCGGGTACGCCGGGAATTCCTGCGGTGGAATCGTCAGCGCTTGAGCTTTCGATCATCGATGACCAATTGTGGGATCAGTCGAGCTTCCATTCCGGTACCACCAGTTTTTTCCGTTGCGCCGCACGAACCAGCATCACGATTCCGGACGACTTGCCGGTTGGCGAAGTCATTGAGACGACTGCTTCGATTGGGCCGAGCGCGTACACCGGTGTTTTGGTGGGAACGGATCCGTCGCATTATCGAATCAATCTTGCCGGTAGCCAGCCTGGAAGGTCGAGTGTGCTCTTCGCGACCCGTTTTCCAGGCATCGCATTTAGGGTTCTCTATAACGGCGCTCCGCAAATCTCTGGACCGGCGGGCGGTCCTAAAGGTGGCGTCTTCAACAACGCAGGAGCCAATGGACAGATCCAGTTCGTCAAGACCGGTCCCATAGCCTCCGGAGCAGTGCTTCAGGCTGGCGTGTTGGCGCAGTGGCAAGTGGGTGCCACGCGCGTGTACTACATGGGCTGGCAACTGATGAACGACATCACCATCAATGTGGTGAGGCGAAGCTCGACCCATGGCAAGCGCCGAACTTCCATGGCGCCTACCGAGGTTTGACTGCGCATAGCGTGGCCGGTTGGCGTGCCGGAACATGAAAATGGAACATGCGGCATGTTCGGCGCAATGGTGCGCACGCCACGTTCAGTAGAACGCCGATGGCGCCGCCGAGCGACGGCGCCATCGCATTGACCGCCAAAACTCTGGAGCGTCAAAGACGTCCTGTTCCAACCGTTTCACGATTCACAGGCAAGCGCATGCGTGGCGGTGGCGCTTGGCGGCGTAGCGGTTTCATGAATAGTTGCGTGTCAGTGCCAAGCCGACGTTGCACACGGTTGCGTAACGCAAGTCTCTCCCACCCTTCATTGCGGAAAGGATGCATCGTCATGAAAAAGCACAACGGTAATGGTCATTCCAACGGGCAAGTCCGGTCGAAGGCGCGTGCCATTCCGGAGGGCTTGCAAGCGACTTTGGCCAAGAGAATTGCCGATACGCTGGCGCAATCTGCCGGTGCGTCAGTAGTCGGTAATCGAAGGCTCGATTTGAAAACTGCGCTGGCAAACAAAAACGCGGCGCTGGCGCCGGTAGCCTCCATTAGGGTGGGCACGGGCGGAACTCAATATGGTCCGGACGCAACCGCAAGTGGGGATTACAGTAGTGCCTATGGGCACGCATCACGTGCTTTCTCGTTCAATTCAGCCGCCTTCGGAACCGGCGCTTACGCCAGCACTGGTGATGCGGCTATAGCACTCGGTAGTAATGCAGCCGCTACGGCTTATTGTGCGCTTGCCGTTGGCAGCTCCGATCAGTCCAACGGTACCGGTCCGGCTGCTAGCGGCGACCTGTCTATTGCAGTCGGGACACGTAGTAGCGCGACCGGCGACAAGGCCATTGCGATCGGTTCGGCCGATGCCACAGGCACCACGGCCGGCGCAAATGACAGTATTGCGATTGGCTCTCTCGCCGTTGCCAGTGCAGCCGCCCTGGGCGGCGTAGTGCTGGGCGCCACGGCGATGGTGTCCGGCCAGAATGCCGCCGCGATGGGTTACGGCGCCAGCGCGTCCAACAACGGCGCCATGGCACTTGGCCCTAATGCCAGGGCGGCAAGCCTTTCTTCAACGGCGCTAGGTTCCCTCGCCATCGTCAATGCAGCGGCGACCAGCGCGGTGGCGTTGGGCGCCGGATCTTCGGTAGCGGCCGCGGGTATTGGCTCGGTTGCGTTGGGCCCTAACGCCGTGGCTGATCGTGCCAGCACAGTGTCGGTGGGCAGCGCCGGCAGCAGGCGCCAGGTCGTCAATATGGCGGCGGGCACGCAGGCTACCGACGCAGTCAACCTCAACCAACTGTCTCCCGTGGTAACGGCGCTCGGCGGCGGCGCGGCGATCGATCCGACCACCGGCGCGGTCACCGGTCCCGTCTACACGCTGGCCAACGGCGGCACGCAGACTACGCTCAGCGGCGCGCTGAGCGCGTTGGACCAGGCCGTGAGCGACAGTGCGGACACGCCTTACGTCGCCATCCGGTCGGGCAGCTACGCGACCGACCTGAATGCGCGGGCCGGCAACAGCGCGACGGCGGTGGGCGCCAATGCCAATGCGAGCGCGCAATCGGCGGTGGCGCTGGGCGGCAATACCGTCGCCGGCTACAACGCCATCGCGATCGGCACGCTGGCGGAAGGAACCGGACAAAGCAGCAGCGCGGTCGGCTTGCAAGCCAAGGCCAGCGGCCAGAACGCCTCGACGCTTGGCGCCTATGCCGTGGCGAGCGGGGCCAGTTCGACTGCGGTGGGCAATGGCGCTGCGGCGAGCGGCGTCGCGGCAACGGTGATCGGCCAGGCGGCATCGGCCACGGGAAATTACGCCGTCGCCGCCGGCATCCAGGCCGGCGCCGTCGGCAGCAACACCATCGTCATCGGCGCCGGTGCGCTGTCCAACAAAGGCTCGGCCACGCTGGACGGCGATGGAAACATCGTCATCGGTTCCAATGCCTTGGTCGACAACGTCGGCGCGGGTGCGGTGGTGATCGGCCGCAATGCCAAAGTCAACAACAACGGTGGCGACAGCTCGGTAACAGGGGCGGGCGCGATCGCGCTTGGTGATGGCGCGACCGCCTATGGCAACACGGCCACGGCGATCGGTCGCAATGCCTACACCGGTTACGCCGGCGGCGTCGCGCTGGGTGACAGCGCCAAAGTTCTGTCCGGCACCGCCTCGGTGGCGCTCGGCGCCAACACCCTGGCGGACGCGGACATGACCGTCTCCGTGGGCAACCGCTCCACCGGCTTGCGGCATCGCATCGTCAACATGGATGCCGGCCGCGAAACCTACGATGCGATCAACGTGAATCAGCTGCAGCCGATCGTGACCTCACTCGGCGGCGGCGCAGCGATCGATGCGGTCACCGGAGCGGTCACCGGCCCCACCTACACACTGGCCAACGGTGGTGTGCAAACCACGCTCAGCGGCGCCTTGAGTGCCTTGGACCAGGCGCTCAGCGACGGCATTGGCGCAAGCGATCCGTACCTGATCGTCAACAGCAGCGGTCCAAACGCCACCGCGACCGGCAGCGATGCCATCGGCCTGGGCAGCGGCGCCAGCGCCAGCGGCCGTGCCGCGGTCGCGATCGGCTTCCATTCAGTGGCCAGCGCGGACGACACGGTGTCGGTGGGCAGCGCGGCGGTCAAGCGCAAGGTCGTCAACGTGGCCGCGGGCGATGTCTCGGCGAGCAGCACCGACGCGATCAACGGCACGCAGCTCAACGATGCCTATCAGCAGATCGACGCCTTGCAGGATGCCTTGAACAACAGCGGCGTGATCGATCCGGGCACCGGCACATCATTGGCCGTGACCTACGCCAGCAGCGCAAAGGACACGATCGCGCTGGGCAGCGCCGGACGGCCGGTGGAGATCATGAACGTGGCCACCGCCACCGCGCCCAACGACGCGTGAATCTCACCCAGTTGAACAGCGGGCTGGATGGTCTGCGCGGCGAACTGGGCGGCAACCTCAAATACGTGAAGATCGATTCGACCGGCGCCGACGCCAATGCGGCCGCGCTCGATGCGATCGCGATCGGCTCGGCCGCGGTGGCATCGATCGAAGGTTCGCTTGCGGTCGGTGTCCGCGCGCGCGCGTCGGCGGCGCACGCGGTGGCGCTCGGCAGCGACAGCCTGGCCGATGAACTGCTGGCGGTATCGATCGGCAACAAGCCGGCCGGGCTCGCGCGCCGATTGGTCAACCTGCAGGCCGGCACGCAAGCGGACAACGCAGTGAGCGTGAGCCAGCTGCAACCGGTGGTGGCGGCGCTGGGCGGCGGCGCGGCGATCGATCCGGCCACGGGCGCAGTGACCGGACCCACCTACGACCTGCAGAACGGCGGCACGCAGACCAGCCTGGAGGCGGCGCTGAGCGCGCTGGACCAGGCAGTGAGCGACAGCAGCGCCAACATGCCGTATCTGGCGGTCAACAGCACCGGCGCGGATGCCGCAGCCAGCGGCACCGACGCGATCGGCCTGGGCAGCGGTGCGAGCGCCACGGGCAGGAACGCGGTGGCGATCGGCAAGGATGCGGTGGCCGATGCCGACGACACGGTGTCAGTCGGCTACGCGGGCGGCGAACGCAAGATCGTCCATGTCGCGGCGGGCGCGGTTTCCGCGGCCAGCACGGATGCGGTGACCGGTGAACAGCTTTACGCCACGAACCGGCAGATCGCCGCATTGAGCGACGCCCTCGACGGCAGTGGCCTGATCGATCCGGGCACCGGCGCTTCCCTGGCGGTGACCTACAGCAGCGCGTCGAAGAACACGGTGTTCCTCGGCAACCTCGGCACGCCGGTGGAGATCATGAACGTCGGCACCGGCCTGGTGGATACGGATGCGGTGAACCTGGCGCAGATGAACGGCGCGGTGAACGGCCTGCGCGGTGAATTGAGCAACAACCTGGCCTACGTCAAGGTCAAGGCAACCGGGACCAATGCGCTTGCCAGCGGCAACAACTCGGTGGCGATCGGCTCGGCGGCCAGTTCAAGCGAAACCGGCTCGGTGGCGATCGGCACCGGTGCGCGTGCAAGCGGGCTCAATGCCGTGGCGCTTGGCGCCAATTCTTCGGCCAGCGGGGCTCGCACGGTATCGGTAGGCAGTCCCGGCAACGAACGCAGGATCGTCAACGTAGCCGATGGCGATATCAGTTCCGGCAGCACGGATGCGATTACCGGCGGGCAACTGTTCGATGCGCTCGGTGCCCTGGCCGCGTCGCGCGCGAGCATTCTGGACGTCGAAAACGCGATCTATGCGATCGAAGGGGTGGAGGGGAACAATGTCGCTTCGCTCAATGGCGGGGATTCCTCGTTGTACACCGCCTTGGCGTTCGGGGTGGCATCGAGCGCCTCCGGCACCGATACGGTGTCGTTTGGCTTGAGCGCGATTGCCCTGTCCGACAACGCCGTGGCGCTGGGCAGCAACAGCACCACCGGCGCGGGCCTGCCTTACGCGGTGTCGGTAGGGTCCGATGCGCAGACCACCGGCGCGCAAGCCATCGCCCTGGGCGCCCACGTCCAGGCCAACGCCGACAATGCGGTGGCCGTCGGCAACAACAACACCTGGGCACTGGGGGTCAGTTCGATTGCGATCGGCGACAACGCCCAGGATCGTGGCGCCGGCAGCGTGGCGATCGGCAAGGGCGCCAGGGCCTTGAATGGCACCGCCAATGTCGTCGTCATCGGTACGTCTGCGAGCATCGCGGCCAATCTGTCCAACGCCATTGCCTTGGGCGCCAATGCAAGCGTGGCGGCCGGCGCCGCCGGCGGCGTGGCGCTGGGGCAGGGTGCGGTGGCCAATCGCGGCAATGCGGTATCGCTGGGCGCCACCACCGGCAGCAGCCCCGTCGGTACGCGGCAGATCATCAATCTCTCGCCCGGTACGCAAGCGACCGATGCGGTGAATGTGAGCCAGTTGCAAGGCGTGACCACGGCGCTGGGCGGTGGCGCAGGCGTCGGCGCGGACGGCAGCATCCTGCCGCCTTCGTATACGGTCGGTACTACGTCGTACGCCAACGTCGGCGCCGCCATCAGCGCCGTGGCGAGCATGGCGGGCACCGATCCCAACGCGGTGGCATACGATGGCGCAACCAAGGACACGGTCACGCTTGGCGGCGCCAGCGGCACCTTGCTGACCAACCTGAGCGCAGGCAGCGTCGGCGCAACCAGCACGGATGCCATCAACGGATCGCAATTGTTCGGCACGGCGCAAAGCCTCGCCACCAGCCTGGGCGGTGGGGCCGCGGTGAATCCGAACGGCACCGTCAGTGCGCCGCTGTATGTGATCGGCAACACGACAGCCAGCGACGTGGGCGCCGCGCTCAATAACCTGCGGACCGTCATCAATGGCCAATTGGCCGATTCCGGACTGGTGGATGCGGGCACCGGGCAGGCGATCGCGGCGGTCACCTACGACAGCGCTTCGCAGAGCCGCGTGACCTTGGGCGGCAGCAGTGCGATTTCGCCGGTGCTGGTGACGAATGTGGCCGAGGGCATGCTGTCGGAGACGAGCACGGATGCGGTAAGCGGCTCGCAATTGTTCGCCACCAATCTGACGGTGACCGAGCTGACGGATTCGCTGTCAAATGGCGGCGTCATCGATCCCTCCACCGGCCAATCGCTGGCGGTGACGTACACCAACAGCACCAAGCAAAACGTCATGCTGGGCACGGCGGGTACGCCGGTAACGATCTCGAACGTGGCGGCCGGCACGTTGTCGACCACCAGCATGGAAGCGGTGAACGGCGCGCAGCTCAATGCGACCAACCAGCAGATCGGTGACCTGGAAAATGCGCTGAGCAGTGGCGGCGTGCTCGATCCCTCTACCGGCGAATCGCTGGCGGTGACCTACACCAACAGCTCCAAACAAAATGTCTCGCTGGGCGCGGCGGGTACGCCGGTAACGATGTCGAACGTGGCGGCCGGCACCTTGTCGACCACCAGTACGGAAGCGGTAAACGGTGCGCAGCTGAACGCGACCAACCAGGCGCTCGCCGATGTGGCCGACGCGGTGGACAACCTCACCGGTAGCGGCCTGGTCGACCCGGCTACCGGCGAACTGCTGGCGCTCGTCTACGACGACACCGCCAAGGACAGCGTCACTTTGGGCGGCACGGGCGCGGCCAGCTCCATTCCGCTGCACAACCTGGCCGCAGGCACGGCGATTGCGGATGCGGTGAACGTCAGCCAGTTGCGAGGCGTGACCGCTGCACTCGGCGGCGGTGCCGGCGTGGGTGCGGACGGCAGCATCGTGCCGCCTGCGTATACCGTCGACGGTACGACGTACGCCGATGTGGCTGCCGCCATCGACGCGGTGGCGAGCATGGCCGGCACCGATCCCAACGCGGTGGCGTACGACGATGCGGCCAAGGATACGGTCACGCTCGATGGCGCCAACGGCACGCTGTTGACCAACCTGAGCGTAGGCAATGTCAGCGCCACCAGCACGGATGCCGTCAACGGCGCGCAATTGCATGCGACCAACCAGGCGATCACCGATGTGGCCGACGAGGTGGACAACCTCACCGGAAGTGGCCTGATAAACCCAGCTACCGGCGAACTGCTGGCGTTGATCTACGACGACAACGCGAAGGACAGCGTCACCTTGGGCGGTGCTGGTGCGAGCGCGGCGGTGCCGTTGCACAACCTGGCGACCGGCACGGCCGACACCGATGGCGTCAACGTCGCGCAATTGACCAATGGCCTTACCACCCTGAAAGACGAACTGACCAATGGCGCCATCGACCTGAAATACATCAAGGTCAATTCCGCCGGCGCCCAGGCCCAGGCAAACGGCAGCAACTCGGTTTCCATCGGTTCCGGCTGTGCTTCCACCGGCAACGCTGCGGTGGCCATCGGCACCGGCGCGCGTGCGGTGAGCGCCAATTCGGTGGCGCTCGGCTACAACTCCGTGGCCAACGAAACCGATGAGGTGGTGTCGGTAGGCAACGTGGGCCGTGAACGCCGGATCATCAACGTCAACGATGGCAATATCAGTGCAGGGAGCACCGACGCCGTCAACGGCGGCCAGTTGTTTGCGGTGCGCAAGGCGGTGGACGCGCTCGCTGCGAAGGTGTCCGGATCGAACGGCGTGAACGACGCCAGCGATCCGATCGCGGCCGTGGATGGCCGCAGCGGCAACAACATCGCATCGTTGAATGGCGGCGATCCGCGCGAGGCGACGGCCGCCGCGCTGGGCACGTTCTCCATCGCCAGCGGCACCAATGCGCTCGCGGTGGGTCTGCACAACCTGGCCGGCTCCGATTACTCGGTGGCGCTCGGGTATCTGGCGCAGACGGGCGCGGACCACGACTACTCCGTGGCGGTCGGCGCGGATGTCCAGACCAACGCCATGCGCGCGGTGGCCATCGGCACGGAGGCGCGCGCCAACGGCGATTATGCGCTGGCGGTCGGCAGCAATCGGACGTTCGCGATCGGCAACAGCTCGATCGCCATGGGCGATGGCGTAAAGGCGCATGGCAGGAACAGCATCGCCATCGGCCGCAGCGCCATCGTGGCGGCGAACACGCATGACGCGCTGGCGTTGGGCGCGGAGGCGAGTGTGGCAAGCGGGGCGATCGGCAGCGTGGCGCTGGGCCACGGGGCGGTGGCCGATCGCGGCAACGCGATTTCCATCGGCGGTGGCTCGGTCGGTTCGCGGCAGATCATCCACGTTGCGGCCGGCACCGAAGACGACGATGCGGTGAACGTGAAGCAGTTGCGTGATGTGGTGGCGTCGTTGATGGCCGAGATCCAGTCGCTGCGCAGCCAGCTTGGTGCACGTCCGTCTGCGCAATGACCAAAAAAGAAGCCTGGCGAAAGCCAGGCTTTGAAGGAGTAACGCGTCAAGGACGACATCCCTTTCGCCGAAACGGCTCCCTTCCCAGCATGCAGTGAAGGGAGCAGCGGGCCGAAAAAGAAGCCTGGCGAAAGCCAGGCTTTGAAGGAGTGACATGTCAAGGACGACACTCATATTTGCGTGAACTTCTCCCTTCCCTACATGCAGTAGGGGAGGGTTGGGGTGGGGTGAAGCCATCTCGCGATGCACTTCAACTGTGCGACAAGCTCGTGCAACCCCACCCCGGCCCTCCCCCGGATCAAGTCCGGGGCAGGCTCTGCATGCAGGGGAGGGAGAAGTGCTCACCACTGGAACGAAGCACCCACACCCACCGTGTTGCCGCTGGCGGACAGGCCCACGCCCGCGCGCACCTTCCAGTTGTCGCTGACGCGCGCTTCGCCACCCAGGGCCGCGGCGGTGTAGCCCTTGTAGTTGGCGACACCCGCGCCGACCGACAACGTCTTGCCCACATCGACGCCGGGAATCATGGTCAGCGCGGTTGCGGCAGCGATGCCGGAATACGCGCCGCGCGTCGTGTTGTCGAGCTGGCCGCGCAGGCCATCTACCTGGCCTTGCAAGCCGTCGATGCGACGGTCGAGCTGGTTCACCGCGCCTTCCACGCCGCGCACCTGCTGGCCGCCGATGGTGTAGGTCGGCGTGCTGATGGTGCCGTCCGCGTTGAGCGTGGCGCCGCCACCCAGGGCATCGGCCGTGCTCTGCGCGGTGGCAGCCAGCTGCGAGCCGTTGACCGCGTCCTTGCTGCCGGCGTTCACCGCGCCGTCGCCGACGTTGGTGATCTTGTTGCCCTGCGCGTCGTAGTTCCACTGGCCATCACCGCCGCCACCGCTGCCGCCGCCGTTCTCGATGTTGGTGACGCGGTCGCCGATGTTGGTGACGGTCTGGTTCAAATTGTCGACCTGGCCTTGCAGCGCATTGAGCTGGCCGAAGTTGACGGCGTCGTACTGGTTCTTGCCGTCGGCCACGTTGGTGAGGATTACCGGCGCTGCCGCCGGACCGCCCAGCGTGACCGAGCCGTAGTTCACCGAACCATCGGGGTTGAGGTCGTAGCGCACTGCATTGGGGTCGGTGGTGCCGCCCGCGGCGGCCGCCTGCAGGGCCTGCTCGACCGTGGAGTACTGATAGCCGTTCACCACGAAGGTTGGCTGCGTGATGCTGCCATCCGGCGCCACGCCGGCGCCGCCGCCGAACGCATCCGTCACGCCCTTGAGCTGGCTGACGTTCACGGCATCGGTGAGCTGCGTGCCGGCCGCCACGTTGGCGATCTGGCGTTCCGCGCCGATCGAACCGATGGATAGCACGTTGGCACGATCGGCGATGGACTTGTCACCCAAGGCAATACTGCCGTACGCGTTCGCGGCGACGTTGGCATTCGCACCCAAGGCCATCGCGTTCTGAGTGTTTCTGGCAATGGTTGCGCCGGTGCCGATGGCGATCGAGTTGGTGGCGCCGCCGAACACTTTTGCGCTGTCGCCCAGGGCGATCGAACTCTGGCCCAGCGCCCAGGTGTTGTTGCTGCCGACGGCCAGTGCGTGATCGGCGTTCGCCTGCACATGCGCACCCAGCGCGACGGCTTGCGTGCCGGTGGTATTGGCATCGGAGCCCACGGCCACCGAATAAGGCATGTCGGCACCGGTCGTGACATTGCTGCCGAGCGCAACGGAGTTGTCGGAGTTCGCGATGGCGCTAAGGCCGAGCGCGACCGTGTTGCCGCCGTTGGCGTTCGAGCTTACGCCCATGGCCAGCGCAGTCATCGTGCTGGGATCGGCGCCGTTCAACGACGCGTTGTTGTTGCCGCGCGTGCCTTCCGCGGCGAACTGCGGATCGGTGACGTCCATGACGCCGACGCTGCGCGGCGTCGCGCCCATAGCGAACAGCTGCGTGTTGGTGGACGAGCTGCCTTCGCTGCTCTCGGTGTTGCTGGTTTCTTCCGACGTCGCCACGTCGTATTGCTCGGCGACCAGCGTGTTCTTCGCGTCGGTGCCGACGGCCAGCGCCGAGCCGATCATCAAGGCCTGCGACAGGGCGACCGCAAGCACGCTGCGGACGAAAAGGGTTTTGTTGGAACGTTGCGCATTGCGATTTGCCGTAGTCATGGCGGCTTCCTCATCAGAGTGTTGGTGATGAGGAAATGCTAGAAATCGCGGCTAATTGGATCAGTCGGCCTGGGCTGAATCCGATGGGGCTAGGAGTAGTCCTAGTCCTAATTCGTTCGATTACGAATCGTGTGATGAATCTTGCTGAACAACTTGGCGTGGTTTGTTCAGCATGCTTCCCGGCATTGCGCCGGGAAGCATGTCGGAGCGGAGATCAGTGCTGCTCGCCTTCGTGCTGCACGTTGACCATCCACGGCACGCCGAACTTGTCCACCAGCATGCCGAAGCCGTCGGTCCAGAAGGTTTTCTGGAACGGCATGGTGACCTGGCCGTCTTTGGAAAGCGCGTTGAAATATTTTTCGCCTGAGGCGACGTCGTTGGCGGTGACCGAGAGGCTGAAGCCGGAGTGCGCAACCTTCTCGTGACCGGCCTGGCCGTCGGACATCAGCAGATGCGTGCGGCCGACGACTAGCGTGGCATGCATGATCTTGTCGGCAGATCCGGGGTCGATCTGATAGTCCTGGCTGGCGGGTGCGTCCTTGAAACGCAGCTTCATCACTTCCTGCGCGCCGAGCGCATCGCGGTAGAAGGCGATGGCTTCTTCACAGCGTCCGTCAAAGAACAGGTAGGGCTGGATTTCCATGTGCGTGACTCCTTGGGTTGGGGAAACTCTCGTTGGGGTTTGTACCCCAACCTACGATGCGGCATCCCGCAGCGCCTGCGGCAACGGCACGGATTTACCGCTCGCCGGATCCATCCACACCATCACCACGTGACCGTCGCAATACAGCTTGCTGCGGTCGGCGGCATCGACGATGCGATGCGCCACCGTCATGGAACTGTTGCCCAGCCGCGCGCAATACAACTCGATGTGCACTTGGCCCGGCCATTCGATCGGCAGGCGATAGTTGAGCGTGCTGGCCGCCATCACCGGCATGGCGTGTTCGTCCGACCATGAACCCGGCAAGCGCTGCAGCCATTGCACGCGCGCTTCTTCCAGGTAGGTGAGGTAGGTCGAATTGTTGACGTGATTGAACGCATCCAGGTCGCGCCAGCGCACGCTGATCGCCGCGGTGTACAACGGTGTGGGGGCAGGGGAGAAATCAGGTGCCGTTGTCATGAAGCCACTTTGCGCTTGGGTTTGGCTTTGCCGTTGTCGTTTTCGAGCTTGAGGCGCGGCGCTTTCGCGGGCTTCAGATGCGTAGCGAGGAAGCGGCCGGTGTGCGAGCCCACTGTTGCCGCGACGGTTTCCGGCGTGCCGGTAACCAGGATGCGTCCGCCGCCCGCGCCGCCTTCAGGGCCGAGATCGACGATCCAATCAGCAGTCTTGATCACGTCGAGGTTGTGTTCGATCACTACCACCGTGTTGCCCTGGTCGACCAGTTGGTGCAGCACGTCGAGCAGTTGCTCGATGTCGTGGAAATGCAGGCCGGTGGTCGGCTCATCCAGGATATACAGCGTGCGGCCGGTTTCGCGCTTGGACAATTCCTTCGACAGCTTCACGCGCTGCGCTTCGCCGCCAGAAAGCGTGGTCGCACTCTGGCCAAGCTTGATGTAATCCAGGCCCACCGAGCGTAGCGTGTCTATCTTGCGTGCGATCACCGGCACGTTCTCGAACAACTTGGCGGCGTCTTCGACCGTCATGTCGAGCACGTCGGCAATCGTGTGGCCCTTGTAGAGAATCTCCAGCGTCTCGCGGTTGTAGCGCTTGCCGTGGCAGACGTCACAGGGCACGTACACGTCCGGCAGGAAGTGCATTTCCACCTTGATCATGCCGTCGCCTTCACAGGCTTCGCAGCGGCCGCCGCGCACGTTGAAGCTGAAACGGCCTGGCGTGTAGCCGCGCGAACGCGCTTCCGGCACCTGTGCGAACAACTCGCGCAACGGTGTGAACAGGCCGGTGTACGTAGCGGGATTTGAACGCGGTGTGCGGCCGATCGGCGATTGGTCGATGTCGACCACCTTGTCGAACAGCTCCAGGTTCTCCACCGATTTGTACGGCGCGGGCTGGATGCTCGAGCCGTTCAATTCGGCCGCGGCGAGCGCGAACAGCGTGTCGTTGATCAGCGTGGACTTGCCCGAACCCGATACACCGGTGACGCAAGTAAACAAGCCGGCTGGAATCGAGAGATCCACGTTCTTCAAATTGTTGCCGCTGGCGCCGCGCAAATGCAGCCAGGAGTCCTTGTCGAGCTGCTCGCGACGCTCTTCGGGCACTTTGATTTCGCGCTTGCCGGAGAGGTATTGACCGGTGACCGAGCGCGGCGAGGCAAGGATATCTTTCAGCGAACCTTGCGCGACGACTTCACCGCCATGCACGCCGGCGCCAGGGCCGATGTCGAGAACGTAATCGGCGGCGCGAATCGCATCTTCGTCATGCTCGACCACGATCACGGTGTTGCCCAGATCGCGCAGGCGCGTGAGCGTGCCGAGCAGGCGTTCGTTGTCGCGCTGATGCAGGCCGATCGACGGTTCGTCCAGCACGTACATCACGCCGACCAGGCCGGCGCCGATCTGCGAGGCAAGGCGAATGCGCTGCGCTTCGCCGCCGGACAGCGAATCGGCCTGGCGATCCAGCGTGAGGTAATTCAGGCCCACGTCGTTGAGGAAGCTCAGGCGCTCGCGGATTTCCTTGACGATCTTCACCGCGATCTCGCCGCGCCAGCCGGTGAGCTTCAGCGTTTCGAAGAACGCCAGCGAATCGTCGATGGAGCGCGCGGTGAGCGAGGGCAGGGAATGATCGGCCACGAACACATTGCGTGCGGAACGGTTCAGTCGCTGGCCTTCGCATTCGCGGCAGGGCTGGTCGCTGATGTACTTGGCCAGTTCCTCGCGCACGGCGGGCGATTCGGTTTCCTTGTAGCGGCGCTCCAGGTTCGGCAGGATGCCTTCGAACGCGTGCTCGCGCGTGACCTTGCCGCCGCGCTCGGTGAGGTAGCGGAACTGGATCTTCTCCTTGCCGCTGCCGTACAGCACCGCCTGCTGGATCGTCTTGGGCAGCTTCTGCCACGGCGTATCCACGTCGAAGCCGTAATGCTTGGCCAGGGACATGATCAGCTGGAAGTAGTGCGCGTTGCGCCGATCCCAGCCGCGGATCGCGCCATTGGCCAGCGACAGTTCCGGGTGATGCACCACGCGCTCGGGCGAGAACACCTGGGTGACGCCCAATCCATCGCAGCTCGGGCAGGCGCCCACTGGCGAGTTGAAGGAGAACAGGCGCGGTTCCAGTTCCGGCAGCGAGTAATCGCACACCGGGCAGGAATAGCGTGAGGAGAACAATTGCTCGCTGGCCTTCGCGTCGTCCATGTCGACCACGATCGCCAGGCCATCGCCCAGGCGCAACGCGGTCTCGAACGATTCGGCCAGGCGTTGCTTGATGTCGTCGCGCGGACGGAAGCGGTCGATCACCGCCTCGATGGTGTGCTTCTGGCGCAGGGTGAGCGGCGGCACGGCGTCCAGGTCATGCACCACGCCATCCACGCGGGCGCGCACGAAGCCCTGCGCACGCAGCTGCTCGAACACCTGCACGTGCTCGCCCTTGCGCTCGCGGATCACCGGCGCCAGCAGCATGAAGCGCTTTTCCGGATTCAGCGCCAGGGTGCTGTCCACCATCTGGCTTACCGTCTGCGCTTCCAGCGGAATGCCGTGGTCCGGGCAGCGCGGCGTGCCGACGCGGGCGTACAGCAGGCGCAGGTAGTCGTAGACCTCGGTGATGGTGCCCACGGTGGAGCGCGGGTTGTGCGAGGTGGATTTCTGCTCGATCGAGATCGCCGGCGACAGGCCCTCGATATGGTCCACGTCCGGCTTTTCCATCATCGACAGGAATTGCCGCGCATAGGCCGACAGCGATTCGACATAGCGTCGCTGGCCTTCGGCATAGATGGTGTCGAACGCCAGCGAGGACTTGCCCGAACCGGACAGCCCGGTGATCACGATCAGCCGATCGCGGGGCAAGTCCAGGTCGATGTTCTTGAGGTTGTGCGTGCGCGCGCCGCGGATGCGTATGGTGTCCATCACGCCTGACTATTTGGGGGACCGCACACTATAACAAGTGGCCCAGGGCTGACCGTATGACAGCGAGCCAACCCTGCTGACAGCGTGATGTCAGCAGTCGTAGCTTGGGTTAGCGCAGCGTAACCCAACAGTTTCGTGGCAAGCGTTGAATTGTCCCGCCAGGCCGTCTAGGCAGCAGCCAGACAGGCGACTATGCTCGCCCGCTACGTTCCCGGGCGCGCGACGCGGAGGCTGCATATGGCTGGCAAATGGGTGTTGGGGGTGGGTTTGTGCGCTGCGCTGGCGGCCGGCTCCGCATGGGCGTCGGCGCCCTCCGAGGCGCAGGTGCGGGAGCTGATGCAGGTGATGAACGTGCCCGGCCAGTTCACCGTGATGAACAACCAGATGGCCACCATGATGAGCCAGCAGCTGCCCTGCGTTTCGGCCGACTACTGGAAGAACTACATCGACAAGGGTGGCCAGGAACAGCTGCTTACGGCGATGATCCCGGCCTACCAGCACCATTTCACGTCCGATGAGGTGGAAGGCCTGATCAAGTTCTACAAATCCCCGCTGGGCCAGAAACTGGTCGCCCAGATGCCGGCCACCATGGCCGAGGCCGCCCAGAGCGGCCAGCAGTGGGGCCGCCAGCGCACCTCGGACATGTTCAGCGAGCTGCAGAAGCAGGGCAAACTGGACGGCCAGGGCCGCTGCCCCGGCACCAGCCAGTAGGGTGGGGTGCCAACCCCAGCATCGGAATGCCAACCCGGAAGCCCGATAGCTGGTCAGTGATTGACCAGTGGCGGGTTCCGTCGCTAAAATCCGCAGTTCGCCGCGCCCGCATGGGCCGCGACGAACCCAAGAGAATAACGACAGAAGGGCCATTCCCATGAGTTATGCAGTCATCAAGACCGGCGGCAAGCAATACCGCGTCCAGCAGGGCGACGTCCTGCGCGTGGAGCTGCTGAACGCCGAAGAAGGCGCCAGCGTGAATTTCGACCAGGTGCTGCTGGTCGGTTCCGGTGAAACCATCACCGTCGGCGCCCCGATCGTTTCCGGCGCCACCGTCACCGCCACCGTGCGCAAGCATGGCCGCGCCGACAAGGTCCGCATCATCAAGTTCCGCCGCCGCAAGCACCACAAGAAGCAGCAGGGACATCGTCAGCATTTTACCGAAGTCGAGATCACGGGCATCAACGCCTGATCCGCCAATTCTGGAGTAATCAGTCATGGCACATAAAAAAGGCGTAGGTTCATCCCGCAACGGTCGCGATTCGAACCCGAAATACCTCGGCGT
Organism: uncultured Dyella sp.; assembly: GCA_966430775.1. GTDB lineage: Bacteria > Pseudomonadota > Gammaproteobacteria > Xanthomonadales > Rhodanobacteraceae > Dyella_B. The sequence goes on from CBJMMB010000004.1 coordinate 34,247, forward strand.
GAAGATCTACGGTGGCCAGGCCATCGAAGCCGGCAACATCATCGTCCGCCAGCGCGGCACCAAGTTCCATGCCGGCACCGGCGTGGGCCTGGGCCGTGACCATACCCTGTTCGCCCTCGTGGACGGCGTGGTCGAGTTCAAGACCCGCGGCGCGGACAACCGCAAGTTCGTCAACGTGGTCAAGGCCTAATTAGGGCCTCATGTTGCAACGAAGGCCCCGCTCCGGCGGGGCTTTTCGTTTACGGGAATAGGGAATGGGGAATAGGGAATAGAATCCCTCGGCCTCGCGGCACTATTCCCGATTCTCTTTTCCCTATTCCCTGCTTAAGCCACCCATGAAATTCGTCGACGAAGCGATCATCAAAGTCCACGCCGGAGACGGCGGCAACGGCTGCATCAGCTTCCGTCGCGAAAAATTCATTCCGTTCGGCGGCCCGGACGGCGGCGACGGCGGCACCGGCGGCTCGGTGTGGCTGGTGGCCGATGAAGGCCTGAACACCCTGATCGATTTCCGCCACCAGCGCAGCTTCAAGGCGCAGCGCGGCGAGAACGGCATGGGCAGCGACATGTACGGCAAGGGCGGTACGGACACCACCATCCGCGTGCCGGTCGGCACTGTGGTCACCAACGTCGACACCGACGAAATCATCGGCGACCTCACCGCGCACGGCCAGCGCCTGCTGGTGGCGCAGGGCGGCAAGGGTGGCCTGGGCAACATCCACTTCAAGAGTTCGGTGAACCGCGCGCCGCGCAAGTCCACGCCCGGCACGCCCGGCGAGGTGCGCGAGCTGAAGCTGGAGCTGAAGCTGCTGGCGGATGTGGGCCTGCTTGGTTTTCCGAATGCCGGCAAATCCACCTTTATCCGCGCCGTATCCGCCGCCACCCCGCGCGTGGCCGATTACCCGTTCACCACCCTGCACCCCAACCTGGGTGTGGTCAGCCTGGGCACCGACCAGAGCTTCGTCATCGCCGACATTCCCGGCCTGATCGAAGGCGCGGCGGAAGGCCATGGCCTGGGCATCCAGTTCCTGCGCCACGTGGCGCGCACGCGCCTGTTGCTGCATCTGGTGGATATCGCCCCGATCGACGGCAGCGATGTGGTGGAGCAGGTGCACGCGATCGAGCACGAGCTGGAGAAGTTCGATCCCGAACTGCTGCAGCGTCCGCGCTGGCTGGTGCTCAACAAGGCCGACGTGCTGCCGCCGGACGAGCGCCAGGCGGTGGCCGAAGAGATCGTCCAGCGCCTGGGTTGGACGCAACCGTGGTTCCTGGTCTCGGCGATCGCGCGCGAGAACACCATGAGCGTGTGCCAGCAGATCCAGCGCTTCTTCGAAGCCCAGCACGAGGCGCGCGAAGGGCGCACCGACATGCTGCCGGGGGATGTGCGCCTGCGCGGGGAGCCGTGAGCGCTCCATCTCCCTCTCCCCTCCGGGGAGAGGGTCGGGGTGAGGGGCCAACCTCGCGATTAAGGTTATAAATACGCGCTTGGAAAAAAGAGCAAAACGAAAGCGATGATGGAATTTTCGGCGAGTGTGACCCCTCACCCCAGCCCTCTCCCCGGAGGGGAGAGGGAGAAAAACGCAGCATGAAACTCCAGGCCCGCATCGCCACCTACCACCGCCTGCGCGACGAACCGCTCTGGCGCCTGCTCGCGGCCGACCACGCCCCGGAAATCATCGGCCTCTTGCAAACCGTGCTGATGGACGGCGAGCGCACGCTCAGCGCCTCCATCCTGTTCGAGCGCCTGCAGCATCACCTGGACGCCATCAACGCCTCCGACCTGCCGCGCGAACTGCCGCGCACCGCGCAAGCCTACGTGGCCGACTGGCTGGCCAAAGGTTTCCTGGAACGCCGCCTGCCCGAAGGCGCCAGCGAAGAGGAATACGAACTCTCCGCGCAGGCCGCGCAGGCGATCCGCTTCGTCAGCACGCTGGACACGCCGCGCAGCGCCGCCACCGAAAGCCGCCTGTCGCTGGTGATCCAGCAACTGGTGCGCCTGGCCGAGCAGACCGAAACCGATCCCACCGCGCGCCTGCAGGCGCTGTACGCCGAACGCGACCGGCTGGATGCGGAGATCGCGCGCGTCGGTACCGGCAAGGTTGCGACGCTGGACGGCAAGCGCGCACTGGAACGCGCGCGCGAAGTGATCCAGCTCGCCGACGAACTGGCGGAAGATTTCCGCCGCGTGCGCGACGATTTCGAGCGCCTCAACCGCGACTTCCGCGAACGCATCATCGACGACGAAGGCGAGCGCGGCGACGTGCTCGATCGCCTGTTCGAAGGCGTCGACGTGATCGCCGAAAGCGAAGCCGGCCGCAGCTTCAACGCGTTCTGGAACCTGCTCAACGACGTCGAACAAAGCGCGCAGCTGGATGCCGCGCTGGAAAGCGTGCTTGCGCGCAATTTCGCCAAGAAACTGCAGCGTCACGAACGCCAGTTCCTGCGCGGCTTCACCGGCGTAATGCTGGAACGCGGCGGCCACGTGCACGACGTGCTGCAACACTTCGCGCGCAGCCTGCGCGGTTTCGTGCAAAGCCGCGGCTATCTCGAACAGCGCCGCTTGAACCAGCTGCTGAAACAGGCTCAAGCGGAAGCGCTGCAATTGCGCGATGCTGTCAACGTGCGCCAGCGCACGCCGTACACGCTCCAGCTCACCACCAGCCGCCTGCGCTCACTCTCGCAATGGCGTCTGCACGATCCGCGCAACGCGCAGGTGGACGGCAGCATCGTGCGCAGCGAAGGCGCAGCCATTTCGCTCGACAGCGTCAGCGAACTGGTGTCGCAGTCGGAAATCGACTTCCGCAGCCTGCGCCGCGATCTGCACGACCTGCTCGCCGAACACGACCAGCTTTCCATCAGCCAGGTATTGAACCAGCGCCCCGCCGAACAAGGCCTGGGCAGCGTGGTGGGCTACCTCTCGCTGGCCACGCGGCATGGCGTGATCGGCAACGAGCAGGAAGCGATCAGCTGGAAAGGCGGCGATGGCCAATGGCGCCACGCGCGCATTCCCTTGGTGTGGTTTTTGAAAGAGAAACGCCATGAATTTGCTTGAAGACGAAATCTCGCCCATCGAGCCCGCATCCGCGCCCGTGCGCGACAAGGGGCTGTTCGATGGCGACACTGGCACGCTGCCGCTGGATGCACGCCGCGCGCTGTGCCAATTGCTGAGCGGCCCCAGTGTGGACGCGAGCCGGCATAGCCAGCTGTGGCCGGCGGTGCTGCGCTATGAGGCGCAACTGCGGTCTCATCTCAACGATCTGTTCCTGGAACTGGTGCTCGATCGCGATGCCGGAGTGGCCTTTACGCGCCAGGCCGATACGGGCGAACTGGAGACGCCAGTGCTGCTGCGCTCGTCGCCGCTCACCTTTATCGATTCGGTGTTGCTGCTGCATTTGCGCCAGCAATTGGCCGAAGCCGACGCGCAAGGTCGTCGCGCCGTGGTGGAGGAAACCGTGCTGGTGGATGCGCTGTCGGTGTACGAAAAAAATCTTTCCACCGATCGCGCCGGCTTCAACAAGCGCGTGGCAGCCTCCATCACCAAGATGAAAGAAAACCACGTGCTGGAAAAGCTGCGCGGCAGCGACGACCGTTACGAAGTGTCGCCCGCGCTGAAGCTGCTGTTCTCCGCCGAGGACGTGCAGAACCTCGCGCAGATCTACCGTCAATTGCGCGAAGCGGACGAAGCCATGGAGGACGCTGCGGATGAACGCTAAGACCAAGACGTCGCGCAAGCAGGCCAAGCTCGAGGCCGCACCTTCGCTGTTCATGTCCGATCTGCCCGATCCGCGCGACGAACAGTTCCGCATGCGGCGCTTGCAGGTGCTCAACTGGGGCACCTTCAGCGGGCTGGTGGATATTCCCATCGCCGAGCGCGGCTTTCTGTTCGTGGGCCGTTCCGGCTCAGGCAAATCCACCTTGCTCGATGCGATGTCGGCCTTGCTGGTGCCGCCCAACCTGGTGGATTTCAACGCCGCCGCGCGCGAAGCCGAACGCAGCGGCCGCGATCGCAGCCTGGTTTCCTACGTGCGCGGCGCGTGGGCCGACCAGCACGATGGCGAGTCGGGCGAAATCGCCACGCAATACCTGCGCAAGGGCAGCACCTGGTCGGCCCTCGCGCTGGAATACCGCAATGCGCTGGGCCAATCGGTCAGCGTGATCCGTCTGTTCTGGGTGGCCGGCAACGGTTCCACCGCGGCGGACGTGAAAAAGCATTACATGGTGTGCGAGCGCGCCTTCGACGTCGCCACCGAGATGCAAGGCTTCGACCTGGATCTGCGCAAGCTCAAGGCGCGGCTCGGCGAGGACGTGCATCACTTCGATACCTTCGCCGGCTACGCCGAACGCTTCCGCCGCCTGCTCGGCATCCAGAACGAAATGGCGCTGAAGCTGCTGCATAAAACGCAGTCGGCCAAGAACCTGGGCGATCTCAACGGCTTTCTGCGCGGCTTCATGCTGGACGAGCCGGAGACCTTCGGCGCCGCCAATCGATTGGTGACGGATTTCGGCGAGCTCGATGCCGCGCACAAGGCGGTTGTGATTGCGCGCGAGCAAGTCGAAACACTGGTGCCCGCGCGTTCGGCGTATGAAAACCTGCAGGCGCTGCGGCGCGAAACCAGCACCCTGCGCGAGCTGCACCTGTGCGTGGACACCTGGCGCGAACAGCGCCGATTGGTGCTGCTGGACGAACGTCTGGCCGAACTCAACGTGCGCGACGTGGCGCTGGAAGGCGAGATCGCGCAACGCCGCCAGACGCTGGAAAACCATGACCGCCGCCTGGCCGATCTGGAACAGCAGCGCCGCGAGCAGGGCGGCGACCTGATCGATCAGCTTGAACGCGAGCACGAGCAAGTCGCGCGCGAACGCGACGAACGCATGAAGCGCCGCGACAAGGCGGAAAAAGCCTGCGGCGCATTGGGCTGGACCTTGTCGCCGACGGCGCAAGGTTTCGCCGAGCTGATCGGCAGCGCGCGCGAGCTGCTCGATGGCGCACGCGACCGCGCGGCCAGCCTGGAAGAACGCATGGATGCGCTCAAGCGCGAACGCGATCAATGCAGCCAGCGCTTCGCCGCCGTGCGCGCGGAAATCGACGCGCTCAAGCGCAATCCGTCCAACATTCCGGCACCGATCCAGGCGATGCGCGCACGCCTGTGCAGCGAACTGGGCTGGTCGGAAAACACCTTGCCGTTCGTGGGCGAGCTGTTGCAGGTGAAGGGTGAGCACGCCGCGTGGCGTGGCGCGATCGAGCGCGTCTTGCACGGCTTCGCCTTGTCGCTGCTGGTGGACGAGCGGCACTACGCCGAGGTTTCCAACTGGGTCAACAAGACCCACCTGGGCGGCAAGCTGGTGTATTACCGCGTGGGCCGCGTGGATGCGCTCGGCCATCGCACGCCGGAATCGCGCTCGCTGATCCACCGCCTGGAACTGCGTGACCATGCGCATCGCGACTGGCTGGCCAACGAACTGGCGCGCCGCTTCGATTACACCTGCGCCGATTCGCCCGCGGCCTTGCGCAACGCGGATCGTGCGATCACCCGCGAGGGCTTGGTCAAGCATGGCGGCGATCGGCACGAGAAGGACGATCGTCGCGCCGTCGACGATCGCCGCAACTGGGTGCTGGGTTTCGACAACCGCGACAAGCTGGCGCTGTTCGAGCGCGAAGGGCAGGAACTGGCGCAGTCGATCGCGCAATCGGCCAGTGAGTTGGATTCGCTGAAAGCCGAACGCGACGCTGATGGCGATCGCCGCCTGGCCGCTTCGCAACTGGTGAACCTGGAGTGGGAGGAAATCGACGTCGCGCCGAAGCTGCGCCGCCTCGGCGATATCGAAGACCAACTGCAGCAACTGCGCGCCGGCGACACCACGCTGCAAGAAATCATGCACCAGCTGGATGCCGAGCGCGCGATACGCGAACGCGTTGCGAAAAATCTCGACGATGCCAAAGCCGAACGGCTTTCGCTGGGAAAGGAACGCAGCGACTGCGGCAAGCAGCGCGAATCCTGCCTGCCGCTTGCCCACGCCATGTCGCTTTCGCCGGCACAGAACGAGGCGCTGGCCGGTCGTTTGCCGCAACATCCGCCGTTGGGGCTGGACAACCTCGATCGCCAGATCAACCAGGTCAAGGACGGCTTGAACGTTGCGCTCGCCGAGCAGGCCCAGCACGACAACGCGCTGGTGCAAGCCATCGAGGAATGCTTCCGCAGCTTCTGCCGCCGCTGGCCGCAGGAAAGCGCCGACTTCACGCCCAACATGGATTCGGTGGAAGGCTTTCTCTCGCGCCTGCGTCGCCTGGAACTGGACGGTCTGCCGAAACACGAAGCGCGCTTCTTCGAGCTATTGCAAAGCCAGAGCAAGCAGAACCTGCTGGTGCTGCAAAAACACATGACCGAAGCGCGCAAATCGATCGGCCAGCGCATGGACGAAGTGAACGAAAGCCTGGAGCGCGTACCGTTCAATCGCGGCACCATCCTGCAGATCGATCTTACCGACCGCAATCTGCCGGAAGTGCGCGAGTTCCAGCTGCAACTGCGCGAAGTGCTGTCGCATCACCAGACCGAAGACCGCGACCGCGCCGAAGCGCAGTTCGCCGTATTGCGCCAATTGGTGGCGAAGCTGGCGGCGGACGACCCCGAGCACAAGCGCTGGCGCGAACAGGTGCTGGACGTGCGCCAGCATGTCGAGTTCGTCGGCGTTGAAAAAGACGCCAGCACACGCGAGACGGTGGAGGTGTATCGCAGTGGCGCCGGCAAATCCGGTGGCCAGCGGCAGAAACTCGCCACCACATGCCTTGCTGCCGCACTGCGCTACCAGCTCGGCGGCGACGACGGCCATCTGCCGCGCTACGCACCGGTGGTGCTCGACGAAGCCTTCGACAAGGCCGACAACGAATTCACCGCACTGGCGATGAACATCTTCGAGAACTTCGGTTTCCAGATGGTGGTGGCGACGCCTTTGAAATCGGTGATGACGCTGGAACCGTTCATCGGCGGTGCCTGCTTTGTCGATATCACCGGTCGGCATGATTCGGGCGTGCTGCTGATCGAATACGACCAGGACAACAAGCGGCTGGCCTTGCCGGAAAAGGCGCGTCAGGTCGATGCGGACGCCTGAGGAACTGCGCGAACGCTTGCAATCGCGCTGGATCAACCTGCGTTGCAATTGGCTGCTGGGCAAGGGCGACTGGCCGTATCCGCTTTCCACCGAACGGCCGACCGGTGCGCAGGTGTTGGCGGATGGGAAGGCGTTCGGTGTGTGGCTGACAAGCTGGAACCGCTTCGCTGCTACCACGTACGGGCGGGTCGAGCGCGACATGGTGAATTTGGGACCTGCCGGGCAGCATGAGTTGCCGGTGCGCTGGGTGTTCGATACTCCCGAGGCGGTGGCGGCCGAGCTTGGACAGGCGACACAATGGTCGAAAGCCCGGCAGCGTTTTGACCGCTTGGCAGCATGGAAGCGTGGCGATGCACGCTGGCATGCTGAACTATCGCGTCGTTTCGATCTGCTCGCCGACATGGGTGAAGCCGAGTTTGTACGCTTATGCGACGTAGTGGCGTGGCTGCGCAAACATCCGGCTTCGGGTTTCTATGCGCGGCAATTGCCGGTGCAGGGTATCGATAGCAAGTGGGTAGAGTCGCGTCGCGCAGTGGTGGCAGCCTGGACCGCCGCGCTGCATGGAAGCGAAACAACGGGCGATTTTTATGCGGTGACAGGTTTGCGCGCCGCGCCGGATCGCCTGCGTATGCGCTTGCTCGATCGCGAACTGAAAGACGCGATAGGCGGCCTCTCCGACATCGAAGCGCCAGCCGAGGAATTCATCAACTTGAAGCTCCCCGCGCGGCAAGCGCTGATCGTGGAAAACCTGGTCACCGGGCTTGCCTGCGAAACCTTGCCCGGCACGGTGGTATTCATGCGCCGCGGCTACGCGGTGGAGGCGTTGGCGAAACTGCCGTGGCTCGCGCGGCTGCCTGTGTATTACTGGGGCGATATCGACACGCATGGGCTGGCCATTCTCAGTCGCTTGCGTGGTTATCTGCCGCAGACAAAATCGTTGATGATGGACGAAGCGACCTTGCTCGCATTCAAGACCTTGTGGGGCAGGGAAGAAAAGCCTGCGGCGCCGGAGCTTGCACATCTCACGGAAACGGAGCAGCAGCTATATCGCGCACTGCGCGAAGGTGAGTACAGGCAGGTGCGCTTGGAGCAGGAGCGCATCGCCTGGAACGCCGCCTGGCAACATGTGACGAGCGCAATGTCCCCGTAGGTTGGGCTGAGGCGTAGCCGAACCCCAACGCAAGAATGTGGATGGCAACGTTGGGGTTCGGCTGCGCCTCAGCCCAACCTACGTGAGCTGCGCGCCGGCTTTGTAGGCTGGGGTGCGAACCCCAGCGTCGTCATGCGTGGCAAGCGGAGTGTTGAGGTTTGCGCCAAAAGATGACCTGCGAACCATGCAAACAGGCCATCAATCGTTCATGATGCGTTGTCGTCCTGCCGGAGCTGCTCATGTCCGATCGTCGCAATTTCATCAAGGCCTCGTTGCTGGCCACTTCCGCGCTGGCGCTGCCGCGCATTTCCCGTAGCACCGCCACGCTTGCCGGTTCCGTGCCGGGCAATGTCGGTGCGCGCGTCGTTTCCACCTGGGATTTCGGCGTGCCGGCCAACCAGGCGGCGTGGGCGATTCTGGGCAAGGGCGGCAAGCCGCTGGATGCGGTAGAGAAGGGCGTGATGGTGCCCGAGTCGGACCTCAACAATCACAGCGTGGGACGCGCGGGTTATCCAGATCGCGACGGCCACGTGACGCTGGACGCCAGCATCATGGACGGCGACGGCCGCTGCGGTGCGGTGGCGGCGCTGGAACATATCGGCCATCCGATCAACGTGGCGCGCAAGGTGATGGAGAACACGCCGCACGTGCTGCTGGTCGGCGACGGCGCGCTGGAGTTCGCCTTGCAGCAGGGCTTCACGAAGGAAGACCTGCTCACGCCCGAATCGGAAAAGGCGTGGCACGAATGGTTGAAGCAGGCCAAGTACAAGCCGGTGGCCAACAGCGAGAACCTCGATTACCACCGCAGCCTGGGCCTGCCCGGCGGCAAGCACAACCACGACACCATCGGCATGCTGGCGGTGGATGCGAACGGCCATCTCGCCGGTGCGTGCACCACCAGCGGCATGGCGTGGAAGCTGCACGGCCGCGTCGGCGACAGCCCGATCATCGGCGCCGGTTTGTATGTCGACAATGAAGTGGGCGGTGCCACCTCCACCGGCGTGGGCGAGGAAGTGATCCGCACCGCCGGCAGCTTCCTGGTGGTGGAATTGATGCGTCACGGCCGCAGTCCGCAGGAAGCGTGCGAAGAAGCCGTGCGGCGTATCGTGAAGAAACGCCCGGATGCGGCGAAGGAATTGCAGGTAGGCTTTCTCGCCCTGCGGCGCGATGGCGAATGCGGCGCCTATGCGATTCAGAAAGGTTTCACCTATGCGGTGTGCGACGCGCAACAGCAGGATCGCCTGCTCGCCTCGCCCAGCGTTTACCAGACGACGTATTCCTGATGGCACGACAACCCTTGCTTGAAATCGCCGCCGGCTCGCTCGCGTCGGCCCTTGCCGCGCAGGAAGGCGGCGCCGATCGCGTGGAACTGTGCGGCAGCCTGGCCGAAGGCGGCATCACGCCCTCGTACGGCACGCTGGCGCTGGTGCGCGATCGCGTGCGCATTCCGGTGTACGTGCTGATCCGACCGCGCGGCGGCGATTTTCTCTACGGCGACGCCGAATTCGAGATCATGCAGCGCGATATCGAAACCTGCGTGCGCGTGGGCCTGGATGGCGTGGTGATCGGCGCGCTGGATGCCGACGGCCATGTCGATGCGCGTTGCCGCGAACTGGTGCAGGCGGCCGGCAAGCTGGGCGTGACGTTCCATCGCGCGATCGACGCCAGCGCGGATTTGAACCGTTCGCTGGAGGACATCATCGCGCTGGGATGCGAGCGCGTGCTCACCTCGGGCGGCGCGGCGAACGCGCTGGCCGGGGCTTCGGTCATTGCCGGGCTGGCCAAACAGGCCGGCGAGCGGATCGTGGTGATGGCCGGGGCGGGGATTCGCTCGGCCAACCTGGCCGAAGTGGCGAAGCTGACGCAGGCGCATGATTTCCACGGTTCGGCGCGCGCGGTGCTGCGTTCGGCGATGCGCTATCTCAATCCGGCCTTGCTGGACCTGGCGCCGGATATCGAGCAGAGCAGTGTGGACGAGGTGCGGGCGATGAAGGCGGCCCTCGCCGCTCTCCCCCCGTAGGTTGGGGTGCAAACCCCAACGCCTTGATGGGTCATCGCGATGTGAGGGGCCTCGACCTACGCAACAAAAAAAGCCGGCGTTCCCGCCGGCTTTTTTACCAACCCTTGCGCCGGGCCTTAGGCCAGCTCGTGGATCTTGGCGTTCAGGCGGCTCTTGTGGCGAGCGGCCTTGTTCTTGTGGATCAGGCCGCGGGCGGCGTAGCGATCCATCACCGGCTGGGCGGCGGCAAAGGCTTCCACGGCGGCAGCCTTGTCCTTGGCCTCGATGGCCTTGACGACCTTGCGCAGGGCGCTGCGGACCATGGAACGGGCGCTGACGTTGCGCAGGCGGCGCTGCTCGGACTGGCGCGCGCGCTTCTTCGCGGACTTGATGTTTGCCAAGGTAGAACTCCGGAATGAATACTGGGGCTGGAAAAAGGCGGCAATTATGGCGTCAATTTGCCGGTGGGTCAAGTGGTTGGGATATCCCTTCTCCCCTCCGGGGAGAAGGTGGCCCGAAGGGTCGGATGAGGGGCCAACCTCGCCATTAGCCGCAGCAAGGCTCGCTTCCATCGTGGCTATCCCGCAAGATTCGCCCCTCACCCCAACCCTCTCCCCGGAGGGGAGAGGGAGAAGAACCTGAGGACACCACGGCCGCATGAAATCCCCCAGCATGTTACGCGGGCTGCTCTCCTTCAGCAGCATGACCATGGTGTCGCGTGTGCTGGGGCTGCTCAGGGATATTTCGATCAGCCATGTGTTCGGCGCCAACGTGGCGACCGATGCATTTTGGGTGGCGTTCCGCATTCCCAACTTCATGCGCCGTATGTTTGCCGAAGGGGCGTTCTCCACCGCCTTCGTGCCGGTGTTCACGGAGGTGAAGGAGAAGGGCGCGCATGCCGAGTTGAAGGAGCTGATGTCGCGCGTGGCCGGCACGCTTGGTGGTGTGTTGTTGATCGTGGCGGCGCTGTGCGTGCTGTTCGCGCCGCAGGTGGCGATGGTGTTCACGCCCGGCGCGGTGGACGAGCCGCACAAGTTCTCGCTGACGGTGGCGCTGCTGCGGCTTACGTTTCCGTTTCTGATGTTTGTATCGCTGACCGCCTTGGCTGGCGGCGCGCTCAACAGCTTCCATCGCTTCGGCCTGCCGGCGCTGACGCCGGTGATCCTCAACCTGTGCATGATCGCCGGCGCCTGGTGGCTGTCGCGACGCCTGCAGACGCCGATCCTGGCGCTGGGCTGGGCGGTGCTGGCCGCGGGGGCACTGCAGGTGCTGTTTCAGTTGCCGGCGTTGCGCCAGCTCGATCTGCTCGCATGGCCCCGCTGGGGTTGGCGCCATCCGCAGGTGCAGCGGATCATGCGGCAGATGCTGCCGACCTTGTTTGGATCGTCGGTATCGCAGATCAATCTGTTGTTCGACACGGTGATTGCGTCGCTGCTGATTTCCGGTTCGCAGACCTGGCTGTCGCAGGCCGATCGTTTTCTCGAGTTGCCGCTGGGCGTGTTCGGCGTGGCGCTGGGTACGGTGATATTGCCGTCGCTGTCGCGCCATCACGTGGCGACCGATCACGAGGGGTTTTCCAAGGCATTGGACTGGGGCCTGCGCACCACGCTGCTGATCGCGGTGCCGGCGATGTTCGGGCTGATGCTGCTGGCGCAGCCGCTGGTCGCCACGCTGTTCCAGAACGGGCAGTTCCGGCCGTTCGATACGCGCATGGCGACGCTCTCGGTGACGGCGCTGAGTTTCGGCGTGCCGGCGTATGCGCTGGTGAAGGTGCTGCTGCCGGCGTTCTACGCGCGCAAGGACACACGCACGCCAGTGCGCGCGGGCGTCGCGGCGTTGCTGTCCAACATGCTGCTCAACGGCGTGTTCCTGCTGTCGCTCTATGCCTGGTGGGCGCCATCCGCGTTGAAGGCGGGGCCGCTGCTGGATGGCCTGTCGAAAGTGCCTGGCCTGCATCTCGCGCTCGGCATGGCCAGCGCGGTGGCCAGCTATATCAACCTCGCCTTGTTGTGGCGCTGGCTGCGGCGGGCGGATATCTATCAGCAGCAACCGGGGTGGGCGCGTCACCTGATGCGGCTGGCGCTGGCCTGTGCGGCGATGGTGACGGTGTTGCTGCTGGGACGCTGGTATTGGCCGGACTGGACACAGCTGCAGACGTTCGGGCGCATCTGGCGATTGGCGCTGCTGGTTGGTGGTGGCGGCGCGGTCTATGTCGTGGTGCTGTTCGCCGCGGGATTTCGGCTGCGTGATTTGCAGCACGATTGAGCGTTTTGCACACAGCGGTGTTGGGGTTTGCACCCCAACCTACGTGGTAGGTGGATCGTCGCGACGGGGGCATCCTTTATACTCGCCCGCATGATGAAACTGTCCCGGGACGTCGCGGGGCCGTGCCTGGCCCCCGGCGGCAGTGTGGTTGCGGTCGGCGCTTTCGATGGCCTGCACCGCGGCCATCAAGCCTTGCTCAGCGAAGTGCGCCAGCGTGCGCAGGCGCTCGGCTGCACGCCGGTGGTGGTGAGCTTCGAGCCGCTGCCGCGTGCATATTTCTCGAAAGAACCGGTGCCGCGCCTGTCCAGCGTGCGTGAAAAGCTGCTGGGCTTCGCCGCCGCCGGCATGACGCGCACGCTGTTGTTGCGTTTCAACCAGGCGCTGACCGCGATGTCGCCCGAAGATTTCGTGCAGCGCGTGCTGCTCGAGCGGCTCAGCGCACGTGAAGTATGGGTGGGTGCGGATTTCCGCTTCGGTCACAAGCGCGCTGGCGACGTGGCGTTGCTGGAACGCATGGGCCAGCAGCACGGCTTCAGCGCGCGCACCATGCCGGCTGTGTTGCTGGAGGGCGAGCGCGTCTCGGCCAGCCGCGTGCGCGCCCTGCTGGCGGCCGGCAATTTCGGCGCGGTTGCGCCCTTGCTGGGCCGGCCGTTCGTGATCGAGGGCAAGGTGGAATACGGCAACCAGCTCGGGCGCGACCTGGGTTATCCCACCGCCAACATCCACCTGCGCGACCGCGTCACCCCGGTGCACGGCATCTTCGCGGTGCGCGTGGGCCTGGGCGAGGGCGAATGCAGCTGGCCGGGCGTGGCCAGCCTGGGCACGCGGCCTACCGTCAACGAGGTGGCTGAGCCCCTGCTGGAAGTGCATCTGTTCGACTTCGAAGGCGATCTCTACGGCCAGCGCATGGCGGTGGAGTTCGTGGCCAAGCTGCGCGACGAGATGAAATTCGACGGCCTCGACGCATTGAAGCAGCAAATGCGGCATGATGAGCGTTCCGCCCGGGAGATCCTAGGGATGAACCCGGCATTGATCGACGCGAGCAAGGCCGCATCATGAGCAGCATGTCCAGCACGCACACCCCGCCGGCCCTGGCTGCGACGATCATTATTATTTGAAGCACCCGCCGAAGCGCGTGCGCTTGCCGCTCGCGCGCGGCGGGCAAGTAGCACGAGGCTTCGGTACCCCTCCCGGCATCGAAGCGGAACCCCCGTAGACACGGCACCCGAGCGATGACCCAGGATTACAAGAGCACCATCAACCTGCCGCAGACCACCTTCCCGATGCGCGGCGACCTGCCCAAGCGCGAACCGGGCTGGCTGGCCGAATGGGAAAAGGTGGATCGTTACGCGCAGATCCAGGCCAAGACCCATGGCCGTCCGCTGTTCGTGCTGCACGACGGCCCGCCCTATGCGAACGGCACCATCCACCTGGGTCACGCGATCAACAAGATCCTGAAAGACGTGGTGGTCAAGTCCAAGCTGCTGGCCGGCTACCACGCGCCCTACGTGCCGGGCTGGGATTGCCACGGCATGCCGATCGAGATCCAGATCGAAAAACAGTTCGGCAAGAACCTGCCCACCAGCGAGGTGATGAGCAAGGCGCGCGCCTATGCCAGCGAGCAGATCGCCAAGCAGAAGACCGATTTCAAGCGCCTGGGCGTGCTGGGCGAATGGGATCGTCCCTACCTCACCATGGCGCCGCAGAACGAAGCGGGCGAAATCCGCGCGCTGGCCGAGCTGTTGCGCAAGGGCTACATCTATCGCGGCCTGAAGCCGGTCAACTGGTGCTTCGACTGCGGCTCCGCGCTGGCCGAAGCGGAAGTGGAATACGAAGACAAGACCGATATCGCCATCGACGTCGGCTTTGCGTTCGACGATCCGGCGGCGGTAGCCAAAGCGTTCGGCCTGGAAAAGCTGCCCAAGCCGAACGGCCAGCTGGTGATCTGGACCACCACGCCGTGGACCATTCCCGCCAACCAGGCGCTCAACCTGCATCCGGAATTCAGCTACAGCCTGGTCGATACGCCGAAGGGCTTGCTGATCCTCGCCACCGATCGCGTCGAAGAGTGCTTGAAGACGTACGGCGTGGAAGGACACATCGTCGCGTCGGTGGAAGGCCATGAACTGGGCGACCTGAAATTCCGCCATCCGCTGTATGCGGTCGATCCCGGCTATGCGCGCTTGGCGCCGATCTATTTCGCCGACTACGTGACGCTCGACAGCGGCACCGGCATCGTGCACTCCGCGCCTGCCTACGGCGTGGAAGACTTCCAGTCGTGCAAGGCGTACGGCATGAAGGATGCCGACATCTTGAATCCGGTAATGGGTAATGGCGTCTACGCGTCGTGGCTGCCGCTGTTCGGCGGCATGTTCCTGTGGAAGGCCAATCCCAAGATTGTCGAAGTGCTGGACCAGGCCGGTTCGCTATTGCATCAAAACAAATACGCGCACAGCTACATGCATTGCTGGCGCCACAAGTCGCCGATCATCTATCGCGCGACGTCGCAGTGGTTCGCGGGCATGGACCTCACGCCGAAAGACGGCGGCAAGACGCTGCGCGAAACCGCGCTGGAAGGCGTAGAAGCCACCCAGTTCTTCCCGGCATGGGGCAAGCAGCGCCTGCACAACATGATCGCCGATCGTCCCGATTGGACGCTCTCGCGCCAGCGCCAGTGGGGCGTGCCGATGGCGTTCTTCGTGCATCGCGAAACCGGCGAGCTGCATCCGCGCACGCCGGAGTTGCTGGAAGAAGTCGCCAAGCGCGTGGAGCAGCAAGGCATCGAAGCGTGGCAGAGTCTCGATCCGGCGGAACTCCTGGGCGCCGATGCCGAGCACTACGAAAAGAATCGCGACACGCTGGACGTGTGGTTCGATTCCGGTACTACGCACTGGCACGTGCTGCGCGGCTCGCACGCCGACGTGCAGGGTTTCCCCGCCGATCTTTACCTGGAAGGTTCCGACCAGCATCGCGGCTGGTTCCATTCCTCGCTGCTCACCGCAGCCATGCTCGACGGCAGGCCGCCGTACAAGCAGTTGCTGACGCACGGCTTCACCGTCGATGCGCAGGGCCGCAAGATGTCCAAGTCGCTGGGCAATGGCATCGAGCCGCAGGACATCATGAATCGCCTCGGCGCGGACATCTTGCGCCTGTGGGTGGCGTCCACCGATTACCGCTACGAGATGTCCTTGTCGGAGGAAATCTTGAAGCGCGTGTCGGACATGTATCGCCGCATCCGCAACACCGCGCGCTTCCTGCTCGGCAATCTGGATGGTTTCGATCCGGCCAGGCACCTGGTGCCGATCGAACAGAGCCTGCTGCTCGATCAATGGGCGGTGGGGCAAGCCTACGAGATGCAGCAAACGGTGAAGGCGGCATACGAACGCTACGATTTCCCGGAGATCGTGCAGCGCGTGCAGAACTTCTGCACCACCGAGATGGGCGCGTTGTACCTCGACATCACCAAGGACCGCCTGTACACCATGCCGACCGAAAGCCTCGGCCGGCGCAGCGCGCAGAGTGCGATGTACCGCATCCTGGAAGCGTTGGTGCGCTGGCTGGCGCCGGTGCTCTCGTTCACCGCGGAAGAAATCTGGCAGCACATGCCGGGTGAGCGTGGCGAAAGCGTGCTGTTCGAAACCTGGTACGACGGTTTGCAGAACACGCAAGGCTCGCCGGAGCAGCGCCGCTACTGGGCCGATCTGCTGGCGATGCGCGATACCGCATCGCGCGTGCTGGAAGATATGCGCAAGGCGGAGAAGATCGGCGCTGCATTGGAGGCGAAACTGGTGCTGCATGCTGATCCGGCCACGACCGAACGCTATGCACCTACCGCGGACGAACTGCGCTTCTTCTTCATCACCTCCGAACTGAGCTTTGCGCCGCTGCAACCGCGTCCCGCCGATGCGGTAGCGTTGCAGTTCGAAGGGGGCGGCGAGGTGTATGTATCGGCGAGCGTCAGCGATGCGGCCAAGTGCGTGCGCTGCTGGCATCGGCGCGAGGATGTGGGCAGCAATCCTGCGCATCCGGAGCTGTGCGGTCGTTGCGTAAGCAATGTGGAAGGGCCGGGCGAGAATCGTCGCTGGTTCTAATTCTTGCGGTGAACCAACTCCCTCCCCTGCGAAGTAGGGGAGGGAGCAATATCCGGCATCGTTGTGTGATTTCCGAGAAACCCATGCACCCCAAACCCAACGCACTCCCCTGGCTGTCGCTCTCCGCACTACTGATCGTGCTCGACCAGCTCACCAAATGGTGGGCGCTCACCGCGCTGCAGCCGCCGGGCATGCCGCACCCGGTGATCCCGGGTTTCCTCAACTGGAACCTCGCCTTCAACACCGGCGCCGCCTTCAATTTCCTGGCGCAGAGCAGCGGCTGGCAGCGCTGGTTCTTCGTGGTGCTGGCGGTGGTGATTTCCGCCGCGCTGGTGGTGTGGCTGACGCGCACGCCGCGGCGCGAATGGCGCACGGCCGTGCCGCTGTCGCTGGTGATCGGCGGCGCGCTGGGCAACTTGATCGATCGGCTGCATGCCTCGCAGGTCACCGATTTTATCCAGGTCTACTACCACGACTGGTACTACCCCACCTTCAACGTGGCCGACTGCGGCATCTCGGTGGGCGCGGTGCTGCTGATCCTGTTCGGGTTGCGCTCGGGCCAAGCCGGTAGCCACCCGTCAAAGTGACCCATTCGGTCGCTGCCGCGCCGTGACATATGTGATTTGCGTCACATTGGTGCGCCTGCGCCGCACTCGCGGATACTGCTTGCCGCGGTCTTCAATGGCCGATGAAACAAGGGGTTACAAGGCGCTTCTGCGCTTTCTCCGACACCATGGTGCGCGCCGCTTCGACCGCGAGCCATCCCGGCCCCATGGCCTGATTCTTGCGTTATTTCCCCTGCAACAAGGGTGTTCGACGGAGCAGGGGGTAGCGCTTCACCGAACTCGTTGATGGTTACGTCAGACGCGAGGAGCGGCACTGGCGATGGGGAAGTGCGCGCAAACAATGAAGGTGAGATCGGCAACGCGGGCAGCCATGCTGCGGCGTGCGACCTTGGCGGTGGTGATCACGCTGACCCTGTGCGCGACGTGCAAGGCGGAAAGCGCCCCCGATCACGACGCCTTGCTGGCGCAGGCCCGCACCGAACGGGCGGCGGGGCATCGCGTGGAAGCGCTGGCGCATTGCCAGGAAGTGCTGGCGCATTGGCCGGACGATCGCAACGCGCAATGGCTCGCCATCCAGTTGCTGTCGGAGCTTGGCGGCGCCGCGCGCGCCAGGGAGCTGGCTGCAAAACTTTCCCCGCCGCTCGACGCGGCCGAACGCGAACGACTGCAGGCCGATTACGCCTCGCATCAAGTGCGCTGGGCCAGGGGCGTGCCGGCCGATGCCTCGCATCCTTATGCGGACGATGACAAGGCCGCCGCCGATATCCAGCGCATCGCGGACGATTCCGCAGCACCGGCGGATGTGCGCCAGCGTGCGCAACGGGATGCGGTGGTGGCGCTCGATCAAGGCGATCGTGCACAGGAGGCCGCCGCCGCTTACGCGCAACTGAAACAGCAAGGCGCGCACCTGCCGGCCTATGCAGAGCGCGCCGCGGCCGACGCGTTGCTACAGCAACATCAGCCGCGCGAAGCGATTGCGTTGTACGAAGACAGCATCAAGCAGGATCCAGGCCCTTATCCGCCGGGCGAGGTCGATCCGCGTATCAGCCTGGCATCGGCCTATTTCGACGCGGGACGCACGCGCGAATCGCTTGCCATGATCGGCAAGCTGGCCGCGGACGAACCGCGCTGGCTGCGCACGCCTGGCGTCCGAGGCGCCAAGCAGAATCCGCGCAAGGTCGACGCCGACAGCACCGCCATCCAGTTGCATGCAGACGCCGGCCAACTGCAGGGCGCGTATCAGCAACTGCTTGCCATGTGCGCCGAAGCCCCCGGCAACGTGGAATTGCGCAGGCAATTGGCGATGACCGAACTCGCGCGCGGCTGGCCGCATCGCGCCGCGCAAACCTTGAAGATCGCTGCCACGCTGGAAGACGAGCACGACGCCTCCGCCAACCTCGACGACGCCGACGTGGCCAACGCCATGCACGACTACGCTGGCGCGCAAGCGGCGCTGGATCGTGCGCAACAACAGGCTGGACGCAGCGGCCGCGTGCAGGATGCGTTGGCGGCGTGGGATCGCCAGCGCGGCTGGCAGTTCGACCTTACGCACGACAACGGTTGGGGCAGCAGCCCGGACTATGGCGATCGCGATCAGGAAACCGAAGCGACCCTGGCCAGCCCGCTGTTCGGCGATCACTGGCGCATCGTCGTGCTGGCGCGCGCGGCATCGGCCGCCTTGCCGGAAGGCTACGTGGCGCGAAACCGCGCCGGCCTCGGTATTCGCGGTTACCTGCCGGATGTGTCGTTCTATCTGCAAGCCTTGCCTGCAGTGGATCACTACGTGCGGCGCACGGACGTGGAAGCCGGCGCCAACTGGGCGATCAACGATCATTGGTCGGTGGCGGCCGATTGGGCCAGCGCCGGCGCCGACGTTCCGCTGCGCGCGGAACGCTATGGCATCACCGGCAAGACCTTCAGCAGTGCCGTGCAGTGGCGCGCCAGTGAACTTACTTCTGCGCGCCTGGCGCTGTACCGCGATCGCTTCAGCGACGGCAACGTGCGCAAGGGCTGGCTGGGCGACTTCGTGCAGCGCCTGCATACCGCACCGAACCTGACGCTGGATGGCGGCGTGGAAATCGGAGGCTCCACCAACAGCGAAACGAACCGGCCGTATTTCAATCCGTCCCGCGATCGCTCCTATGCGCTCACCGGCGCCATGCAAAACGTGATCTACCAGTACGACGACCGCGCCTGGAGCGAACGCTTCGACCTCGCCGCCGGCCGCTATGCCGAACGCCACTACGCCACCGGCTGGATGGCCAGTGCGCGCTACGGCCAAATCTTCCAGGTACACGCCGGCCTGCGTCTGGGCTGGGGCGTGAGCTGGCGCTGGCAACCCTACGACGGCCGGCACGAATCGCGTGTCGTGTTCGACGTGTCCTTGCATTGGGGAGAGTAGCGATGCGCCCGATCCTGCTCGCCCTGGTTCTTCTGATGATTGCGCAGCTGGCCTGCGCCAATGAATTCGTACCCGATTCATCCGGGCTGATCGTGCTCGCCTATCACGACGTGCGCGACGATGTCGGCCTGCAAGGCGACCGCGATCCGGACGCCACCAGCACCGATCATCTGATCGCGCATTTCGATTGGCTGAAGGCCAACGGCTATCACGTGGTCAGCCTGGATGACGTGATCAAGGCGCGACAGGGCGGCACGCCATTGCCGCTGCATGCGGTGCTGCTGACCTTCGATGACGGTCTGGAAAGCTTCTACACGCGCGTCTATCCGCTGCTGCGCGCCTACGATTATCCGGCGGTGTCGGCGCTGGTCGGTTCGTGGATGGACATGCCGGCCGGCAAGCAGATGCCGTACAACGGCGGCCCCTGCACACGCGATTGTTTCCTTACCTGGGAGCAGGTGAGCGAGATGCAGCGCTCCGGCCTGGTGGCATTCGCCTCGCATACCTGGGACATGCATACCGGCATACCGGCCAATCCGCAGGGCAATCAGTTGCCGGCCGTGGTCAGCCTGCAGTACGACGCGCACACGTCCAGCTATGAAAGCGAAGCGGCATACGTGGCGCGCCTGCGCGAGGATCTGCGTCATAGCGCCGATGAAATCGAACACGCGACCGGTCAGCGCCCGCGCGCCATCGTCTGGCCCTACGGCGCCTACAACCAGCGCGCGCTGCAAGTGGCGGCGAGCGAAGGCATGGGCGTTTCCTTCAGCCTCGACGACGCCATTCCCGCTTCGCCGGACGATCACACGCTGCCGCGCTTGCTGGTGAGCGGCAACATCAGCGCCAACCGCCTTGGCTGGCTGATCCGCCATCGCTCGCGTATCGAACCGGTGCGCGCGGTGCAGGTGGATCTGGATTACATCTACGATCCCGATCCGGCGCAGCAGGAAAAGAATCTCTCGCGCCTGCTCGATCGCATCAAGCGCATGCATCCCAGCCAGGTGTGGCTGCAGGCGTATGCCGATCCAAACGGCGATGGCGTGGCCACGTCCGTGTATTTCCCCAATCGCCACCTGCCGATGCGTGCGGATCTCTACTCGCGCGTGGCGTGGCAACTGCGCACGCGCGCGCAAGTACGCGTGTACGCATGGATGCCGGTGTTGGCGTTCCGCTTTCCCGATGCGCCAGACCTGCCTTCACTTGCCGGCGAGCCGAAGCCGGGTGGCGATCATTACCGCCTCGCGCCGTGGGATCCGCGCGTGCGGCAATGGATTGGCGACATGTATGAAGATCTCGCCATGCACGGCGACATGGCCGGGCTGCTGTTCTCCGACGATGCGTATCTTCGCGATACGGATCGGCTTGGGCTCTGGTCCGACAAGTCGCCTGCGCAACGCACCGCCGCGCTGATCGACTTCACGCACGAGCTCGCCGCACGCGTACGTCGCTGGCGGCCATCGGTGAAGACCGCGCGCAACATCTATGCACGCGCGATCCTGGAACCGAAGTCCGAAGCCTGGTTTGCGCAGAGCCTGCCCGCCTTTCTCGCCGGCTACGACATCACCGCCGTGATGGCGATGCCGCAATTGGATAAACAGGCGGACAGCGACGACTGGTATCGCACGCTGGTGGCGCACGTGGCGGCTGCGAGCCCGCATGCGCTGGATCACACCTTGTTCGAACTGGCGACGCGCGACTGGCGTACCGGCCAGCCAATCACCGATAAGGACATCGACGCGCGCTTCCGCCTGCTGCAACTGCAAGGCGTGCGTCACCTGGGCTACTACCCGGACGATTTCATTCACGATCACCCGCAGCTCGAAGCGGTCCGTCCGGCGGTCTCCATCGCCGACTATCCCTATCCGGAGCGATAACGATGATCAGTCACGCGCTCCATGCCTTGCTCGAATTCGCGTTCTTCTATCCGTTGGCGATGTCGCTGATCTGGATGAGCGGCGGATTGATCTACTTCTTCCGCTGGGAACGGCGCGAACCCTCGCGCATCAAACCGCCGGCGCTGCCGTCGTATCCGCTGGTATCGCTGATCGTGCCGTGCCACAACGAAGGCGAACACGTGCGCGAAACGCTGATGCAACTGGCGAAGCAGACTTATCCGTGCTTCGAGATCATCGCGGTGAACGACGGTTCCACCGACGACACCGGCGCGCAGCTCGATCAGCTGATGAAGGAAATCCCCGAGCTGCGCGTGCTGCACCTGGCGACCAATCGCGGCAAGGCGACCGGCCTGCGCGCGGCGGCGCTCGCCGCCAAGGGCGATTACCTGGTCTGCATCGACGGCGACGCCTTGCTCGACAGCTATGCCACGCACTGGCTGGTGATGCACATGCTGGAAAGCCCGCGCGTGGGCGCGGTCACCGGCAATCCGCGCATCCGCAATCGCTCCACCTTGCTCGGCCGGCTGCAGGTGGGCGAGTTCTCCTCCATCATCGGCCTGATCAAGCGCGCGCAGCGTGTGTACGGGCGCATCTTCACGGTGTCGGGCGTGATCTGCGCGTTCCGCAAAAGCGCCTTGCACGACGTCGGCTACTGGAACACCGACATGGTGACCGAAGACATCGACGTGAGCTGGCGCCTGCAGATGCGGCATTGGGAAATCCGCTACGAGCCCAACGCGCTGTGCTGGATATTGATGCCCGAAACGCTGCGCGGACTGTGGAAGCAACGCCTGCGCTGGGCGCAGGGCGGTTCCGAAGTGCTGCTGCGCTATGGCACGAAACTGTTGCGCTGGCGGCAGCGGCGCATGTGGATGGTCGCGCTGGAATACCTGGTGAGCCTGGTGTGGTCGTTCGACATGGCCACGATCGTGCTGCTGTGGCTGGCTAGCCTGGTGATCACGCTTCCTCCTTCGCTGCACGTACCCACCTTCATCCCGCAATGGAACGGCGTGGTGCTCGGCATGATCTGCATGCTGCAGTTTCTTATCAGCCTGCTGATCGACCGCCGCTACGAAGCCGGTATCGGCCGCAACTACTACTGGATGATCTGGTATCCGCTGGTCTACTGGATGCTGACCACCGCCACCTCCATCGTCGCCTTGCCCAAGGCCATTCTGAAACGCCGCGGCACCTTGGCGATCTGGACCAGTCCTGACAGGGGAATACGATGAAAGCCGAATTCATCATCAACCGACCGCACCGCCAGCCGCCGCTGCAACGCACCTTGTTCACCCTCATCACCATGGTGGCGTGGACACTGTGGATATCGCTATGGCTACCCGTGCTTACCTTGATCGCCTGGCTGCTCGGCCTGGAAGACGCCTTCCAGCAACTGGGCCTGATGCATCCGCTGCACGCGGCGAACGACTTGAGCATCGTGCTGTGCGTAGCGATCGTCTGCGTGCTGATGATGGGCTCATGGTCGCAATACAACCGCGTACGCTTCGCCGGCAAACAGCGTCGCCGCGGCAATCGCAGCGTGGACATCACCGAGATGGCTCCTGCATTGGCGGCATCCGTGGAAACGGCGCAACGCCTGCGTGCGGGGAAGCGCTCGGTGGTTCACTTTGCGCAGGATGGGTGGATGTTTCTGGATGCGGGCGTTCACTCGGATTGAGCGAGTGTTGCTTTCGCAGATCGATCGGCAACAAAAAAGCCAAGGCTCGAAACCTTGGCTTTTTTCAATTGGTACCGGTGATAGGACTCGAACCTACACTCTGTCGCCAGAAGCGGATTTTGAGTCCGCCGCGTCTACCATTCCGCCACACCGGCAAGTGCGAACGCCTATTATGCCGGTTTCAATTGACCGGGTCGAGACTCAGCTTGCGGTCCTGGCGCTGGTAGCAGCGATCGCCGTCGGCGGGCTGGAACACGGCGCAGTGGGTCATGTTGCCGGAGTAGATGTGCAGGCTCACCGCGACCTTGTCGTCGCTGGGGTTGCGGATGGTGTGGTATTCGTGCGGCGGAATCAGGCTGCCGGCGGAGCCGGGGCCGGCCTGGATCGAGCCTACGGGCTGGAAGCGGTACAGCCCGTCCTGGCCGGCGGCGGCGGGCAGTTGCTCGTACTG
This sequence comes from uncultured Dyella sp., assembly GCA_966430775.1. Lineage (GTDB taxonomy): Bacteria > Pseudomonadota > Gammaproteobacteria > Xanthomonadales > Rhodanobacteraceae > Dyella_B. The sequence goes on from CBJMMB010000004.1 coordinate 57,850, forward strand.
CACCACTTCCAGCGCGCCGCTCCAGACGCCTTCCACGCACCACATGCCGCAGTGGTCATGGATGGGCGTGCCCTGGCCGGGGCCCCAGGTCATGGCCACCACGCAATAGCCGTATTCGTCGCTGTGGTACAGCTCGCGGCGGGCGTAGCGGTCTTCGGCGGTTTCGAACACGCAGTCCGGCAGCCGGATTTCCTGGCCCTGGATCAGTTTGCACAGGCTGTTGCGCAGGCTGTCGGTGATGGCGGGCGTGGAGCCCTTGGTGACGGCGGTGTCGATCGCCTGGATCAACTTGTCGCAGCCGGGGAATGGCGTGGTGAGCATCGAATGTCTCGGTGGATCTTCAAGGTTTGCCGCACCCCCTGGAGGCTGGCTGGTTGACGCCGAAACGACGCTTCTCTGCTAGCCTTCCCCAAGCGGCGCCCGAACTGGCCTGCAGGGGGAAACCATGGGTGTGATGGTGATTGTAGCGTACCGCCCGAAAGCGGGGTGCGCGGAGGAGCTGGAGTCTCTGGTTCGCGAGCACGTGCCGTGCTTGCGCGCGCTGGGCCTGGTCACGGATCGGCCGGCGCAGGCCATGCGTGGCCTGGATGGCATCATCGTCGAGGTGTTCGAGTGGAAAGAGGGCGCCATCGAGGACGCCCACAAGAGCTCGCGCGTGGTGGATCTGTGGGAGCGCTTCGCCGGCGCCTGTGATTATGTGCCGCTGCGGGAGTTGCCGGAGGCGGAGAAGATGTTCGCGGAGTTCAGGCCGCTGGTACTTTAGGGGCGTTGGGTTTTTGCGCCCCAACGTATCGGGATCTCGTGGGTTGGGTGAATGCCTGAAATATCCCCACGTTTTCGCTCGATATGTTGAGCGAAATCAGCAGACTGTCCGTCCTGCACCTAACTTTCCCTATCTCCTCATCGTCATTCCGGCGCAGGCCGGAATCCATGCTTCGTCTTGGCGATAGATTCCGGCCTGCGCCGGAATGACAATGTGGCTTTTCCTAGCAATACGCCAGTCAAAGACGCGCCAGAAACCCACCAATCGCGCGGCTGTAATTCTCGATATCCACCAAAAACGCATCGTGGCCTTGCGGTGAATCCAGCGCCACGAATTCCACGTTGGCGCCGGCCGCACGCAGCCCTTCGGCGATCTGTTCCTGCTGCTCCAGCGGAAACAGGATGTCGGTGCTGACGCCGATCACCAGCGCCTGTTCGATGCGGATGCGTTTCAGGCCTTCCATCACGCTGCCGTTGCCGTATTCGGAAATGTCGAACCAGTCGCTGGCGCGCGACAGATACAGGTAACTGTTGGGATCGAAGGTGCGCACGAAGCGGCGCGCGTGGCCTTCCAGATACGACTCCACCTGGAATTCGAAGCCGAACGGCTGCTCTTCGCGCTGGTCGGCATCCAGCCGGATGCGCGCGAAGCGGCCGTTCCATTCCATCGCGGAACGGTAGGTGATCACGCCGAGCTTGCGCGCGATGCTCATGCCGGTGTCCGGATAGCGCTCGTCGTTGTACTGGCCGCCGTTCCAGTTGGGATCGAGCCGGATCGCTTCGCGCTGCAGCGAGCGGATGGCGATGGCGAACGGTTGCGCTTGCGGCGCGGTATCCACGCTGATGTGCGTGCGCACGCTACCGGGGTGCAGCACCATGTAGCCGAGCGCGCTCATTCCGCCCATGGAACAGCCGATCAGGCATCCCAGTTGATCGATGCCCAGGCTCTCGACCAGCGCGTGCGCGGCGTTGGCGACGTCTTCCAGGGAGAGATCGGGAAAATTCAGCCGATACGGTTCGCCGGTGGCCGGATCGATCGACGCCGGGCAGGTGGAGCCCTTGTCGCTGCCCAGCGAATTCACGCAGATTACGAACCAGCGTGACGTGTCGATCGCCTTGCCGGGACCGAGCATGCCTTCCCACCAGCCGGGCGAGGGATCTTCCGCATTGGAGGCCGCATGCGCGCTCGGCGACAGGCCGGTGAGGATCAATACCGCGTTGTCGCGTGCCGCATTCAGGCTGCCCCAGGTTTCGTAGGCGACGTGCGCGCAGTGCAACGTGCCGCCGCGTTTCATGGCGAACGGGGAGGGCAGGGAAAAATACTTGCGTGCATCGCTCATCGGCTAACGATCCTGCGTGATGTGGTGATTCACTGTTCGGGTATAGCCAAACTGGCTGGGTCGTCATTCCGGCGAACGCCGGAATCCAGTTCACATAGACGTCCGAAGGACACAAAACCGTGTTGAGTGCTTCGCACCGCGTATTAAAACTGGATTGACCAGCTTCGCTGTTATAAAGCGCCTCGGCGTTCGCCGGAATGACGCCGAGGTAAATTAGGCATCACGAAAAGTCATATGACTATGCGATTCAGGCCCATGCGCCGCAGCCTCAATCATGCACCTTGTCGATAAGCACCTTCACCGATGCCGTGTTGCCGACATCGATCACCCCGCTGTCGCCCTCCAGGTCGCCGCTTTGCGCGATGGCGTTGCCGCTGTGGCTGACGCGCGCGCCCACCACCACGCGGGGAACCGAGGAAAGCTTCATCGATGGCACCATGCTCATGGCGTCGGTCAACGTAACGCTGGCCGGCGCCTGCTTCAGCTGATCGGCGCTGAGTCGCGTCACCGCAAGCGGCATGGGCGGGCCATCCGGTGCGCGGGCGTAGACGAACAGCGTATCGCCCTTGGCTAGCCTGGTATCGAGCTTTGGCGATAGGGCGACTTGCACGTGCAATGCCGCGCCTTGATTGGTTGCGGTGGGGGCGCTGGAAGCGCTGGCTGGCGCGCCGCCGACGCGCGCATCGGCCAACGCGATCTGCTCGGCAACCGCTTGTGCGACATTGCTGCCCGGCTGCAACAAGGGCTGCAGTTTGCGCCAAGTGGCCGCGGCTTCCGCAAAGTGGCCATGCTGGAAATCGCTGATACCGAGCAGCCACAGCCCGCGCTGGTTGTCGGGTTCCAGCTTGATCGCGCGCTCGAGCAGATCGCGCGCGCGATCGCTGATGTGATGATCGTCGCTGGCCGCCGAATCGGCCTGGGCCCAGCCGACCAGCGCGGTGGTGTTGTCGGGGCTGAGCTTCAGTATCTGGTCATAGGCATCACGAGCCTCCTGCAACTGCTGCATTTCCATATCGGCCTGCGCGAGCAGCAACCAGCCCTGGATATCGTTTGGCTGCGCGGCCAGATGCGCGCGCAATTCGTCCAGCGCCTTCTTGACGTCGACCTCCTGCGGTACGCCATCCAGCGCGGCCGGCGTGCCTACTTGCCGGTACAACAAGGCGGCGCCTACGGGAATCACCAGCGCGATGCCCAGCATCAGCACGAACAAACTGCGCGGCCGTCCGGCTTTTCGGCCATGCCGCAGCAGCGGCAGCAACAGCAGCACCAGTGCCACAGCGATCATCACTGCGGCGGCGATATAGAAAAACGGTTTCACCAATCGTCCCCGTTGTCGGTCGGTGCGGCCGGCGTGCCGGCGTGGCTGCGCTTGCGGATGGTGTTGACGACCACGACACCGCCGGCGATCAGGATCAACAGCGGGCCGAACCACAGCAGCCAGGTGCGATGGTTGACCGGTGGATCGTAAAGCACGAAATCGGAATAGCGGTCCACCAGGTATTGCTTGATCTCGGCGTCGCTCTTGCCCTGCTGCATCAGCTCGAACACCTTGTGGCGCAGGTCGCGCGCGAAGTTGGCGTTGGAGTCGGCGAGGTTTTCGTCCTGACAGACCAGACAGCGCAGTTCGCCGGTGAGGTGTTGGAAGCGGAGTTCTTCGGCGTGGTCGCGGAAGGGGAGGGGGTCGATGGCCTGAGCGGATGCGTTGCTTGCAAGGAAGGCAAACGCAAACAGCAAGAAGGCGAGAATATACATCGCCGCGCTGTTTCCTCGGCTGGTGGCAATCATGGCATCCCCTTCTGCAACGCCTCGATCGCCGGCTTCACCTGTTGCGCAATCACCTGCGGCGTCAGCGGCCCGATGTGCTTGTAGCGGATCACGCCCTGCGCATCGATCAGGAAGGTTTCCGGCGCGCCGTATACGCCGAAGTCGATCGCGGTATGGCCACTGGTGTCGGCGATCACCATGTCATACGGATTGCCGTGCTGCGACAGCCACGCCTTGGCGTCGTTGGGATCGTCCTTATAGTTGTAGCCGATCAACGGCACGCCGAGGTTTTTCGATTCGAGCATCAGCACCGGATGTTCTTCACCGCAGGCGATGCACCAGCTGGCGAACACGTTCACCAGGTAAATCTTGCCCAGCATCGACGCCTTGCTCACCGTCTGCGCGGGTTCATCCAATTTTGGCAATGCGTAAGCGGGTGCGGGTTTGTTGATCAATGGCGAGGGCACGGCGGTGGGATCGTGCGCGCTGTTCCACCAGATGCCGAAGCCAAGCAGTGCAGCCAGCAGCACGAACGCGAAGAACGGCAGCAGGCGGCTCATGCCTGCGACTCCTTCAGCGTCACGCTGGCGGGCTGTGCGGCTTCCGCTTCACGCTTCAGGCGGAAGCGGCGATCGGCAGCGCTGACGAAACCGCCCAGCATCATCAACAAGCCACCACCCCAGATCCAGCGGATGAATGGCTTGGTGTATAGGCGCAACGCCCATGCGCCTTCGACATGGTTCGGATCCATCGGCTCGCCCAGCGCGACGTAGATATCGCGCGTGACGCCGGGATCGATCGCCGAGGTGGTCTGCACCTGCTCGCGCGCATACGTGCGTTTCTGCGGATGCATCACTGCGACGGGTGAACCGTTACGCGTGACGGTGACGACACCTTGTTCGGCCGTCCAGTTCGGACCGGTGGCTTCGGTGACACCATCGAAGCGGAATTCATAGCCGCCGATCGCTGCCACTTGTCCCGGCGACAGGCGCACGTCACGCGTGACGCTGAGCGATTCGGACAGCATCACGCCGATCAGGAACACCGCCACGCCCACGTGCGCCAACAACATGCCGGTCATCTCGGCGGGATAGCGGCGGCCGGCGGGCATCTCACGCCAGCGCTTGATCACGTACAGCGCCACGCCCACGCCCACCCACACTGCGCTGGCCACGCCGGCGATCGCCTTGAGCTGGCCCTGCACGAAAAACGCGGCTACCAATGCGCAAGCAACCGCGGCGACGGCCACCCGCACCAGCACCTGTTTGAGCACCGGCAGCTCGCTCTTGCCCCAGCGCAAATAGGGGCCGAACGGCAGCAACAGCACCACCGGCAGCATCAACAACGGAAACAGCAGGCCGAAGTAGGGCGGACCGACCGAGATCTTGCCCAGGTTCAGCGCATCGCCCAGCAACGGAAACAGTGTGCCGAGCAGCACCATCGCTGCGGCCACGGTGAACATCAAGTTGCCTACCAGGATGGCGCTTTCGCGCGAGATCAGCGCAAACGCCTTGCCGCCGGCCACCTTGGGCGCGCGCAAGGCGTACAACAGCAGCGAGCCGCCGACGACCGCCGCCAGAAAACAAAGGATGTACGTACCGCGGCGCGGATCGGACGCGAACGCATGCACCGACGTGAGAATGCCCGAGCGCACCAGGAAGGTGCCGAGCAGCGACAGCGAGAAGGCAAACAACGAAAGCAGGATCGTCCACGCGCGCAGCGAGCCGCGTTTCTCCGTCACCGCCTGCGCGTGAATCAGCGCGACGCCGACCAGCCACGGCATGAAGCTGGCGTTCTCCACCGGATCCCAGAACCACCAGCCGCCCCAGCCCAGCTCCGCATACGCCCACCAGCTGCCGGCGACGATGCCGCAGGAAAGAAAACCCCACGCCGCATTCGTCCACGGCCGCGCCCAGCGCACCCAGGCTTGCTCCATCGAACCGCCGAGCAGCGCCGCGATGGAAAACGCGAACGCCACCGAAAAGCCCACGTAGCCCATGTACAGCACGGGCGGATGGAAGGTCATGCCGGGATCTTGCAGAACGGGATTCAGATCGCCGCCATCGGCCGGCATCGGCAGCAGCCGCGCGAACGGATTGGAGGTGAACAGGATGAAGCAGAGGAAGCCGGTCGAAATGATGCCGAGCACCGCCAGCACGCGCGCCAGGAATGCTTCGGGCAAGCGGCGGCTGAGCAACACCAGCGCCAGCGTCCACACGTTGAGGATCAACACCCACAACAGCATCGAACCTTCGTGCGCGCCCCACACTGCGGCGACGCGGTAATACCACGGTAACTGCAGATTCGAATTGGTGGCGACGTACAGCACCGAAAAATCGAAATGCACAAATGCCCATACCAGGATGGCGAACGCCAGGCCGACGAACACGGCCTGCCCGGTGGCGGCCGGCCGCGCGATCGCCATTAAGGCGCGATTACCGCGCCATGCGCCGATCAGCGGCAGCACGCTTTGGGCGACCGCCAGAAAAAGCGCGAGGATCAGCGCAAGTTGACCAAGTTCGGGCGTCATGGCTGTGGCTTGTCCTGACTGGCGGCTTCATCGATGCGCTTGCCGGCATGCGCCTTGGCCATCGCATCCTTCAGCTCTTTCGGCATGTAGGTTTCGTCGTGCTTGGCCAGCACTTCGGTGGCGACGAAGCGCGCACCATCCATATGGCCGGTGGCGATCACCGACTGATTCTCGCGAAACAGGTCGGGCAGGATGCCGTTGTATTCCACCGGCATCGCACCGCTCGCATCCACCACGGTGAAAGTGACTTTCAGCGAGTCGCTGCTGCGCTGGATCGAACCGGCCTTCACCATGCCGCCGAGTCGAAATTGCTTGTAGCTGTTCGCATCGCCCGCCTGCACCTGGCTGGGGGTGAACAGGTAATTCATGTTCTGCTGCAGCGCGTAGACCACCAGGGCCGCCGCCACGATCACGGCGGTGAGGATGGCGATGATGAGGGTGAGGCGGCGTTGACGCGTGGGGTTCATGGATACGTTTACGTTGAAGCTGCAGAAGGCCGGCTTGCCCGTTCCTGACGCGCGCCTTGCCGCGCCATGCGCGCACGCAACTCGCGCAACACGCGTCGACGACGAAACTGCGGCGCGAGCCAGTCGATCAGCAGCACGATGAAGAACACGCCATACGCCGGCCACACGTAGATCGCGTAGCCGCCCATGGCAAGGAAGGATTGCAGCGATGTGGCGTTCATCCGCGCACCTCGTTCTCGGCGATCTGCCGCACCCAGTCCTTGCCGCTTTCCCAGGCGAGCAGATCGGTGCGCGCACGTCCGCACAGGCTGGCGATGTAATAGAGCTTGGTGGCGACCATCATCGTCAGCAGCGGCCACACCATCGACGGCGCGATGGTGGAAGGGCCGAGCAGCTTGATGGTGGAACCTTGATGCAAGGTGTTCCACCAGTTCACCGAGAAATGCACGATCGGCACGTTGACGATGCCGATCAGCGCGAGAAACGCCGCCGTGCGCGCGCCTTGCCGGCGATCCTCGAACGAGTGGTACAGCGCGATCACACCCAGGTACAGAAACAGCAGCACCAGTTCGGAGGTGAGCCGCGCATCCCAGGTCCACCACGTGCCCCACATGCGTACGCCCCACAGCGAACCGGTGACCAGCGTGATGAAGGTAAACGCGGCGCCGATCGGTGCGGACGCCATCGCCACCACTTCCGCCAGCTTGATGCGCCATACCAGCGCAATGAAGGCGGCAATGCCCATCACGCCATAGATAAACAGGCTCATCCAGGCACTGGGCACGTGGATGAAGATGATGCGGTAGTCATCGCCCTGCTGGTAATCCGATGGCGCCAGCACCAGGCCGCCGTACAGCGCGACCAGACCGAGCACCAGCGCAAGCGCGATCGCCCATGGCCGCAGCGCGCCGGCGAAGCGGTAGAACACCGGCGGCGAACTCAGCTTGTGCAACCATAGAGGGATCCAGTTGGCCATGGCTACGAATCCAATGCAATTCGGAGTGCAGCCGCGCAAGCCATAGGGGCAAGCACCACGGCCAGGACGAGCGCTGCGCCCAACCACGCGATGGGGGCGATCCACGGCAACCCTTCCTGGGCGGCTGCCAGTGCCCCGGCGGCGAAGATCACCACCGGCACGCAAAGCGGCAGCAGCATCAAGGCCAGCAGCATACCAGAGCGTCGCGTACCGGCCGTCAGCGCCACCAGGATGCCGCCGAGCAGGCTGAGCAACGGTGTTGCCAGCAACAGCGCCGCCAATAGCACCGGCATGACGGCACCCGGCAGATGCAGCATGCCGGCCAACAGCGGCGCGATCACGATCAGCGGCAAGGCGGTAGCCAGCCAGTGCGCGAGGATCTTCATGCCCAGCATCAGGCCCAGCGGTTGCGGCGCCAGCATCAGTTGTTCCAGCGAACCGTCTTCGATATCGCTGCGGAACATCGCATCCAGCGCCAGCAGCATCGCCAGCAACACCGTCACCAGCACCACGCCGCCGGCGATGCGCTTGAGCAAGGCGTTTTCCGGACCGAGCGCGAAGGGGAATAGCGAAGTGACGATCAAGGCGTACAGCACCGGTAGCAGCATGTCGCCGCGCTGGCGCCACGCCAAGGTGAGATCTCGGCGCAGTACCGCGCTGCATGCGTGGAGGAGGCCAGGGCGAGCGGTATCAGCCATGCAGGCGAATCCGCTGCGGCTCGCCGCCGTGAAACTGCACCGCGCCATGGCTGCTCACCAGCGCCGCGCCGCCGTGCGCGATATGCGCTTCCAGCAACGCATCCACCAGCTCGATGCCGGAGCGGTCCAGGTTGGCGTAGGGTTCGTCCAGCAGCCATAGCGCAGCGGGAATCAGCAGCAGGCGCGCCAGCGCCACGCGTTTTTTCTGGCCCGCGGAAAGTTTGCGCACTGGCTCATCGTCGTATCCGGTCAATCCAACCTGGGTAAGTGCGCCGTCGATGCCGCTTTGGTTGCGGTGGCCGTGCAGGCCGATGGTGAAGCCGAGGTTTTCGCGCGGGCTCAGTTCCGCTTTCAAACCCAGTTGATGACCCAGGAACACCACCTCGCCGCTGCAGCGATCCCAGCTAAGCGGCTTGCCGCGCCACAGCAGCTCGCCTTCTTCCGGGTGCAGCAAACCGGTGAGGATGCGCATCAAGGTGGTCTTGCCGCTGCCGTTGTCGCCTTCGATCAGCATCAGCTCGCCGGGCGAAAGCGCGAAATCCAGCGGACCGAACACGACTTCGTCCTGGCGGTGGAAGGCCAGGGCGCGGGCTTCTAGCAGGAAGGCAGCGGCAGGGGTGTCAGTCATCACCGGCATTGTGGGTAATGCCTATCCGGCTTGTCCACGCGGCGGCTGGTCGCTGGTCAGGCGCAGGCGCGCGTAGCCGTCGGCCAGTCCGTGCACATAGGCGTTCTGGCGGAATTGCTGCGCCAGCGCGTCGGTATCCGCCAGGGCGGGGCCGACCACGAACAGGCTCGGTTCCCGCCAACCGTCGCCTACGCCGATGGCCGGCCGGATGGTGCGGGTCGCCGGCAGCCTGCGCAACGCGACCAGCAGGGCATGCTGCGCAGCATGGTTCTGCTTGCGCGGGCACGGTTGCGAGAACGGGTTCCAGGCGGTGAGGAAGGCCCAGCAGTTGGAGCCGACCCAGCCACGCAGCAGCGCGGGCAGCGGCGCGTCGATACGGATCGAGGCCCAGCCGCCTTGCGGCAGGCGCACGCGGTAATCGGTGCGGCGATAGGCGTCGATCAGTGCGCTATCCATGGCGCAGCGGCGGCAGCGGGGGCAGGGTGGCTTGCAGCGCGGCGACGGCGGCGTCCAGCGGCACGTCGTCGACGTTGGTCGTGCCGCGCAGCAATTGCTCCAGCAGCACGTCCTGCGCGCGGCCGCGCTCGTAGGCGTAGGCGTAGGGCAGGTGGGTGAAGGTGACCATGCGATAGCGCGCCATGAAATGCTGCGGCGCCCGCGCGGCCAGGCGCGCGCCCAGTTCGCGCTTGGCGAGGTAGCGCGGGTCGGCGACCGAGTCGCGCATCTCGATGTAGTTTTCCAGCGCCATCGCGGCGATTGCATCGGCGTTCGGCTTGCGGATGCGCTGGAACTCGGCGAACGCATCGGCGGTATCGCTGCCGGCTTCGGCCAGCAGGTCGGCCAGCACGACGGTGTCTTCGAAGCCGCAGTTCATGCCCTGGCCGTGGAACGGCACGATGGCGTGCGCCGCATCGCCGATCAGCAAGGCGCGCCCGTCGATATGCCAGCGATCGAGATAGAGCGTGGACAGGCTGCCGACTGGATGGCTGTCGTAGTCCTCGGCGAAGTCCGGAATCAATGGCAGTAGATCAGGGAAATCGTGCCGGAAGAACGCACTCGCTGCTGCAGCATCCGGCAAAGTGTCGAAGCTGGGATGCGGCCCGTGCGCGGGCAGGAACAACGTCACCGTGAAACTGCCTTCGGTATTCGGCAAGGCGATGCACATGTAGCCGCCGCGCGGCCAGATATGCAGCGCATGCGGTTCGATGGCGAAGCGCTGCGCGCCGGTTGCGGGCGGAATTTCCAGTTCTTTGTAGCCGTGGCCGAGCGGTTCGACGCGCTGGCCAAGCGGTTGATAATCGTTCATCGCGGCGCGCAGCGCAGAGCCCGCGCCATCGGCGCCGATCAGCACGGACGCTTCGTGCTGGCGTTGTGCGCCGTGCTCGTCGATCAATGTGATGCGCTGCGCATCGAGATCGGCCGCAGCGAGGCCCTGCCCGAAATGGAACGTCACGCCCGCGGCTTCCGCCGCATCCAGCAACAGCATGTTGAGGCCGCCGCGCGACACCGACCAGATCACTTCGCTGTCGTCCACGCCGTAGCGTTGCAAGCCGGACACGCCGTCGACCGGATGCACCATGCGACCGCGCATCATCACCGCGTGCTGCAGTACGTCGTCCGCCAGACCTGCCGTGCGCAACGCTTGCAAGCCGCGTTCGGCCAGCGCGAGATTGATCGAACGCCCACCTACGAAACCGGCGCGGCGCGGATCGGGACGCTTTTCGAACACGTCGACATGAAAGCCGCGCTTTGCCAGCAGTTGCGCGAGCAACGCGCCCACCAAACCGCCGCCGATCAGGGTGATTGTTTGCTGCGTCATGCTGCGTGCCGTGGAAGGGAGCGCATCACTGTTCCGCAAGTGGGCGTTTACTGCAAGGGTGAGCGCAGGCTGGGGTTTGCACCCCAGCCTGCTAGAAGCTCATGAAATACCCACCGTTCACAGGCAGGTTCGCGCCGGTGATATAGCCGGCATCGTCGGCGGTAAGAAACACCACCGCGCGCGCGATATCGCTGGGCGTACCGAGCCGGCCCACGGGAATATCGGAAATGATCTGCTGCCGGATTTCCTGCGGCACCGCCGCCACCATCGGTGTATCGCAATAGCCGGGCGACACGGTATTCACGGTGACGCCCTTGCGCGCCGTTTCGCGCGCCAGCGCCATGCTGAAACCATGCACGCCGGCTTTGGCGGCAGAGTAGTTGGTTTGCCCGAACTGGCCGGTCTGCCCGTTCACCGAACTCAAATTGACGATGCGACCGAAACCGCGCGCCGTCATGCCTTCGACCACGTGCCGGCAAGTGTTGAATACGCCGTCGAGGTTCACGCGCATCAGCTCGTGCCATTGCTGCGGATCCATCTTGCGCAGGCTGGTGTCGCGCGTGATGCCGGCGGCGTTGACCAGGATGTCGATGGCGCCGATGTTGCGCTCGATATGTTCGACCAGCGCGCCGCAGGCTTTGAAATCGCTGACGTCGCAAGGCTCGAAGCGGATGCTGCCCTGATGGCCTGCGATGTGTTCGCGGAAGGCTTCGATGCGATCGTGGCGCGTGGCCAGATCCACCGCGATCACGCTGCGTCCTGCGCTGGCCAGTTGCAGGCAGATTTCGGTGCCGATGCCACCGATGCCGCCGGTGACCAGCGCCACGCGGGATGCGGACTGTGACAAGCTCATGACGGAATTCCTTCAGCGCATGCCGCGCGGCAGCACGTGTTGTGCTGCAGCGCTGGCCTGTCCGAAAAGATCTAAGGTTTCTTGGTCGTGGTGCCGCGGCTGGCGGCGCCGGGCGGCGTGGCCGTCTGCGAAGCGGCATCCATGAAGCCGCGCTGCATGTTCTTCCACGCATCCAGGTTGCGTTCCGTCAGCTCGTTCAACAGCGCCCAGGGCGTCTGCCCCATCATGCTGTTGAGCTGGGTGCGGAACTGCTGCTGCTGGTCGAGGAACACCTGCAGGCTGCGCTCCAGGTACGGCCCCATGAATCCCTGCAGGGAATCGCCGTAGAAACGGATGATCTGGCTCAAGAGCTGGGGCGAAAGCATCGGCTGGCCCTTCTCTTCGTGCTCGGAAATGATCTGCAGCAGCACGGAGCGGGTCAGGTCCTCGCCGCTCTTGGCGTCGCGGACCTCGAAAGTTTCGCCATCCAGAACCAGCTGACGGACTTCTTCCAGCGTGATGTAGCTGGAGATCTCCGTGTCGTAGAGCCGACGGTTCGGGTATTTCTTGATGATGCGAGTCGTTTGTGCCATGCGACACAAGCTAGCAGAAGGTATTGCGGCGCACCAGTCGGCGTTCAGCTTTTTATGCTGCACGATCGGGTGCAGCAATCAGTGACCCATGGCACCCCCGCCGGCGCTGCCGAACGGCGGGCGGGCGAACCAGAGCACCGGCAGCAGCACGATGAACAGAATCGCGCAGGCGTAGAAAATGTCGTTAACAGCCAGCGTATAGCCCTCGCGGCTGATGATTTGATCGATATAACCCAGACGTTGCGTCGCGCCGAATCCCATGTGCGAAAGCTGCTGGATGTACTGCGCGGCGCCGGTCTGGGCCGGGTTGACGTACTCGGTCAGGTTGGCGTGGTGGGCAATGGCGCGGTGCTGCCACAAAGTCACCATGACCGCGGTGGAAACGCTCGAACCCAGCGTGCGGAAGAAGTTGGACAGCCCCGAGGCGCTGGCGATCTCCGAAGCCGGCAGGCCGGAGAGGTAAATCTGGTTCAGCGG
>CBJMMB010000005.1:0-55901 GCA_966430775.1 uncultured Dyella sp.
AAGCGTGGCGCGGCATCGGCATCCGCATCGAAGACGACGTGGCGGTGACGCGCGATGGGAACGAGGTGTTGACGGCGGAGGTGCCGAAGTTGCCGGAAGAGCTCGAGACCTTGCTGGCTGCGCGGTGATGTCTGGGTCGAGCTCGTCATTCCGGCGAACATCGGAATGACGATAAGGCGATGTCGGATATTGCGGCTTCCTCCACTTCTTCGCCAACCAGACCCATGGATGTCGCACGCTTGCAACCTTGATCTCGCAGCATCGCGCGGCGTCATCTACGCAAAAACAAAAAGGAACGCAGCATGACCTCGATGAGCCGCCGCCGCTTCCTGCAGCTTCTGGGCAGCACTACGCTTGCCTCGATGCTTCCGGCCAGCATCACACGCGCGTTGGAAATTCCTGCGCATCGGCGCACGGGCACCATCGAGGACGTTGAGCACATCGTCATCCTGATGCAGGAAAACCGCTCCTTCGATCACTACTTCGGGGCGTTGAAAGGCGTGCGCGGCTTCGGCGATCCGCGGCCGGTCAATCTCACTTCCGGCAAGTCGGTGTGGTACCAGCCGAACGGTTCGAGCTACGTGCTGCCGTTTCGCCCCACGGCGCCGGATCTCGGGCTGCAGTTTCTGGAAGATCTTGCGCACGACTGGACCAGTACGCACGCCGCCTGGAACGGGGGCCAATACGATCAATGGGTGGCGAGCAAGGGCACCACGACCATGGCCTATCTGACGCGCGAGGATATTCCCTATCACTATGCGCTCGCCGACGCGTTTACCGTATGCGATGCGTATCATTGCTCGGTACTAGGTCCGACCGATCCCAACCGTTACTACATGTGGTCCGGCTGGGTCGGCAACGATGGCGCCGGCGGCGGTCCGGTGATCGACAACGCGGAAGCCGGCTACGGCTGGTCCACCTATCCGGAAGTGCTACAGAACGCGGGTATTTCCTGGAAGATCTACCAGGACGCCGGCACCGGCCTGGATGCGAACGGCGCCTGGGGTTGGACCGACGATGCCTACATCGGCAACTACGGTGACAACTCGTTGCTGTACTTCAACCAATACCGCAACGCGCAACCCAACAGCCCGCTGTATCAGGGCGCGCGTACCGGCACGACGATTTCCGCCGGTGGCGGCTTGTTCGATCAGTTGCGCAGCGATGTGGCGGCCAACAAACTGCCGCAGGTGTCGTGGATCGTCGCGCCCGAAGCGTATACCGAACATCCGAACTGGCCGGCGAACTACGGCGCCTGGTACATCTCGCAGGTGCTGGATGCGCTCACCAGCAATCCGGAGGTCTTCAGCAAGACGGTGCTGTTCATCACCTACGATGAAAACGACGGCTTCTTCGATCACGCCGTGCCGCCTTGCGTGCCACCATCGGACGCGCAAGGCCAGTCCACCGTTTCCACCGCCAACGAAATTTTCCCGGGCAACGTCTATTACCCGGCCGGGCCGTATGGCCTGGGTCCGCGCGTGCCGATGATCGTGGTATCGCCGTGGAGCAAGGGCGGCTGGGTGTGCTCGCAGGTGTTCGATCACACCTCGATCATTCAATTCATCGAACGGCGTTACGGTTTGCCGGAACCGAACATCACCGCATGGCGTCGCGCGGTGTGCGGCGACCTCACCGCGGCCTTCGATTTCGCCAAGCCCAACGGCGCGCAGATGCCGCTGCCGAGCACGCATGCGTATCTGCCGCCGGACGATTTGCGCCATCCCGATTATTCGCCCACGCCGCCGGTGAATCAGGCGCTGCCGGCGCAGGAACCGGGTGTCAAGCCCGCACGCGCGCTGCCGTATGAGTTTCAAGCACTCGGCCGCTGGGAAGACGGAAAGCTGCGTATCGATTTCCGCAACGAAGGCCGCGCGGGCGCGTGTTTCCATGTGCGTTCGGCCAGCAATGCCAGCGGTCCGTGGTTCTATACGGTCGAGGCGGAAAAGTCGCTGTCGGCCAGCTGGCCGATCCAGGGCGCCTACGAATGGCATGTCCATGCGCCGAACGGTTTCCTTCGCAGCTTCAAGGGCGATGCCGGCGCGCGCAAGACGGTGCTGCAGATCGCCAGCCGTTACGAACGCGAGCACGTCCGCATCGTGCTGCTGCTGGCGAACGAGGGCCACGACTATTGTAATGTCTCGGTCGAGAACCTCTACAACGGCGAATCCGTCAGCTATCTGCTGAAACCCGGCGAGCATGCGGAAAAGCAGTGGCACCTGGGCGACAGCTATGGCTGGTACGACCTGATCGTGCACGCGGATGCTGAAGCCGGTTTCGTGCAACGCCTGGCCGGACACGTGGAGACGGGCGAGGCGAGCGTGACCGATCCGGCGATCGGCCAGGCGCGTTGGTTGAATAACCAAAAGCCATGACCTGCCACATCATGCGGCGATGACCTCGCACGTCATTGCTTGCATGAAGCGCTGCGTGAATGATGGCGTCATTCATCGCATCGGAAAATCGACATGCAACGCAGAGCTTTCCTGCAGCTCACGGCCGGCCTGGTCGCATCGAGCGTTCTGATCGGGCGCGCGCCTTCCCTTCTGGCAAAAGGCCACGCAAAAGAAGTCCTGGACGAAAGGCGTTTCCACGCCAGGCGCCGCTTTGTGCAGACCTCGTTCGGCCGTATTGCCTACGTCGAACGCGGGAGCGGAGTAGCGGCGCTGTTCCTGCACGGTTTTCCGTTGAACGGCTTCCAGTGGCGCGGCGCACTCGACCGCCTGTCGCCGTATCGCCGTTGCATCGCGCCAGATTTCATGGGGCTGGGCTACACCGAAGTGGCGGAAGGGCAGAGCGTTGCGCCCGATGCGCAAGTGGCCATGCTGATTGCGTTGCTGGATGCACTCGGGATCGCCAGCGTGGATCTGGTCGGCAACGACAGCGGCGGTGCGGTCGCGCAACTTTTTGTAACGCGTCATCCGGAACGCGTCCGCACCTTGCTGCTTACCAATTGCGATACGGAACATGAAAGTCCGCCGGCGGCGATGCAGCCGGTGATCGCGCTGTCGCATCAAGGCAAGTTCGTCGATCAATGGTTGGCCCCATGGCTGGCCGACAAGAAGCTGGCGCGTTCGCCGCAAGGCATCGGCGGCATGTGCTTCGCCAATCCGGCCGATCCTACGGACGAAGCGGTCGACTGCTATTTCCGACCGCTGCTGAGTTCGCCTCGCCGCAAGGCGCTGGTGCATGCCTACGCGATCGCGCTGGAACACAATCCGCTGCAGGATATCGGCCCGGCGCTGCGCCAGTGCAAGGTGCCCACGCGCATCGTGTGGGGCGTGGACGATACGATCTTCTCGCTCGCCGGGGCGGAATACCTGGACAAGACGCTGGGGCATTCGCTGGGCGTGCGGCGCTTGGCGAACGCGAAGTTGTTCTATCCGGAGGAGCGGCCGGACGTGATCGCGGAAGAGGCGAAGAAGTTATGGAGTATTACCGCGTGAGGCTAACCGCCATGCTCGCCGGTGCGAGCATGGCGATTACGTGCGCTCAATTCTGTGCCGCAAACGCATTGCGCGTGAGGTTTTCCGGTTCGCCATCGGTACACACCACATCGTCCTCGATGCGGATGCCGCCGTAGGGGCGGAACGCATCCACCTTGTTCCAGTCGATGTCGCTGGCGACCGGCTTGGCGCGCAGTTCTTCCAGCAGCATGTCGATGAAATACAGGCCCGGCTCGATGGTGACCACCATGCCCGGTTCCAGCACGCGCGTCATGCGCAGATACGGATGCCCTTCCGGACGCGCAATGAAACCGCCGCTCGCATTGGCCTGGAAGCCGGCGACATCATGCACCTGCAAACCGATCGGATGGCCCAGGCCATGCGGAAAGAACGCGGAAGTCACGCCCGATCGCACTGCGCTTTCGGCGCTGAGGCGGATCAGTCCATGCTCGCGCAGCACCTCGGCCAACACGTGATGGGCGTGGATGTGCAGCTCCGGATAGCTTTGCCCGGCTTTGACCATCGCACCGAAGCCCTGTTGTGCACGCTCCATGCTGTCGATCAGCGCCTGGAATTCCGGGTGACCGTCCGCGGCGTAGGTGCGCGTGATGTCGCTGGCGTAACCGGACGTGCTTGCGCCGGCATCGATCAGGAATGAGCGGCGCTGTTTCGGCGGCGTGCGGTCGAAGTGCGTGTAGTGCAACACCGCGGCGTGCTCATTCAGGCACACGATGTTGGGGTAAGGCAGTTCCTTTTCGGTCTGGCGGGCGGCAGCGAGGTAGGCCAGTTGAATGCCGAATTCGCTCTCGCCGGCGCGGAACGCTTTTTCGGCGGCGCGATGGGCGCGCGTGCCGATGCGGCTGGCTTCGCGCATCAACGCCAGTTCATACGGCGTCTTGTAGCTGCGGTGCCAATGCAAATAGTTGACGACGGCTTCGGGATTGTTCGCTTCCACGCCCTCGATGCTGGGGCATTCCGGCGCGATCACCGCGCGATGGCCCTGGGGCAGCAGCGCCACCGCTTCGGCGTAAGTGCGCACGATGGTGATGTCGAACTGGTCCACCCAGTAACCGCTCGGTGCGGCCGGCACCACGTGCCAGTAATCGCGCGGCTGCACGAAGATCAGCTTGAGCTTGTCGCCCGGCGTGTACACCACCCAACTGCCCGGCGCATCCGCAAGCGGCAGCCAGTGGCGAAAATGCGGATTGGCGACGAAGGGATAATCCTGGTCGTCAAGAAAGATGCGCAGCGGTGTGCTGGCGGCAATCAGCAAATGATCGAAACCGCCCAGCGCCAGCGCCTTGTCTGCGCGCTGGCGCAAGGTAGCGATGTGTTGGGCATACAAGGGGGCAAGATCGTGGCTCATGCTGCGGTCCGGACGTGGTGTCGATCCGGGCAGTTTAGCGCCGTGCGCAGCGGCATCGGCGTGCGCGATGCAGGTGGAAGAAATTCGTCGGCATGCACGCGGAAATCCGCACAAGCTCGGGTGTGATCACCCTTGCTGCAACCACCGCTCCAGTTGCGCGGCATCGTTGCTGCCGATGGCGATGATGCGAAAGCCCGACCAGATCTGCCCGGGCGTGGCCGCCGGTTCGTGCCATTGTTCCTGGATGCCGACCTCGATGGTCGGCATGCTGCCATCCAGCGCGGGCAGCGGCAGGCTCACCTGATAGACCGCTTCGCTGCGCGGTCGATGCTGGCTGATCAGCAGCATGCCGTTGCTGGAAAGGTTGCCCAGCTGGCCGAGTGGCTGGCCGGTGATCGTATCGGTGACGGCGACGACGTAGTCGGGACGTTTGCGTGGCGCGCGGCGCTGTTCGTTCATGAGCGGGCCTCCGGCAACAGCGGCGCGGGACGCAGCAAGGTGGTGGTCAGTGCGTGCCAGGCGCGATCGATCAGTTTTTCCTCGTGCGCCGGCATTTCGCGCACGCGGCCGTCGGCGATGGCGCGCGCCAGTTCCTGCAGATTCATCACATCGTTGCGTTGGCCACGGCGATTCACGAACAGGCTGTTGCCCGATACGGGCGAGAACCAGGCCAGCTTTTGCTGCACGCTCTTGCCGGTGGCTTGATCGGTGAATTCGAACCACGTACCGAACGGCAACTGCCGCAGATGATTGTGGATGCGTGCCTCGCGCAGGCCAAGCGGCGGCACCACGGCGGCCTGCGTCGCTGGCGCTTCTTCGGCGCGATGCTCGCCCAGGCGCTGGCGCTGCTTGAGGCGGATCGCCAGATCGGTGGCGCTGGGCGGATCGGCCAGGCGTGGCGCAGGTGTTTTTGCCGCCGTGACTGGCGCAGGCGCAATGTGCGGAACCGGCGCGGGTGCCGGTGCTTCGACAACGGGTTTGGAACTGTCGGAGGCCATCGGCTGGGTCACGACAGGCGAAGGCGTTTCCACGCTGATCAGGCGTTGCGCGACCTGCTCGGCCTCGTCCGCGTGCATGCCGATTTGTTGCAGGCCCGCTTCCACTTCCTGGCGCAAGGCGACCGGATCTTTCACCGGGAATTGGCCGAGTAACTGATCGGTGATGCGCAGCTGATGCAGGAAGGCTTCGCTGTGTTCGTCGTGGCGCAACAGCGTAAGCGCCAGCACGTCGGTCCATGCGCGTTCGAGCAGGGTGCGCAACAGCCCGCGCGGCGACACGATGGCGAAACGTTCGGCCATCAGCTCATCCGCACGCCGGCGCGCCTGCTCCAGCCGCTCGCGGCCTTGCATGGCTTCCACATGGCGGCGCTCGGCTGCCTGCGCCTTGCGCACCAGTTGCATCAGGTGATGTTCGATATCCGCCAGCAAGCTGGTGTAGAGCCCGGCGGAGGGCGGTTCCTGCTGCGCGCGTTCCACCAGCTGGCCAAGCTTGGCGACGAGTTGCCGATCGGCTTCGCCGTTGGCGCCGTCGACCCAGGTGTCGAGCGTCTCGGCCAGTTTGCCCAGCAACTGGCGCGCGGGATGTTCGCGCTGGTCGAAGAACTCGCGATCGGCGACCGCGAGCCGCAACATCGGCAATTGCAGGTTACCCAGCAGCGCGCGCGCATCCGGGCCGTGATGCAATTGCTGCGCAAGTTGCTCGAACAGCATCGCCACCAGTTCCACCGTGTCGCCTTGCTCGGGTGTGAGCTGCGTGCGCGCGGCGCCGGGCGGGAGGCCGAGGTTGAGCTGGTACAGCAGTTCTTCCTGCAGGCGTTGCGCGCTGCGCAGTTCGCGGCTGGTGCGGTCGGTGACCTGCGCCATGTGCTGCTGCAAGGCCGCCAATGCGGTTTGCAGTTCGTCCGGCGAGGCGGTGCGCGCGGCGGAAGAGGGCGCGCCGGCAGGATGCGCGCGCTGACGCGTCAGCAGGTCGCGCAGGGTTTCGAGCACGGCAATCGGTTCATTGCTGTGCGCGGAGGCGGGCGCTGCCGCTGCGGGCGTTGCTGCCGCGCCCGGCGAACCATTGCTATAGGCAGGTCCCTGCGTGGGCCGCATCACGGTGAACGTGCGCAAGCGCGCGAGAATGCCGTCCGCCAGCAGCTTGGCGTTGATGCCTTCGTATAGCGATACCAGCGTGCGGCCGACGCTGTTTTCGAATTCCTGCAGCAACAGCAGGCGATGTTCGATCGGCAGGTTCATCGGCTCGCTGGCGGCGCGCAGAATCCGCGCCAGGTTCTGCGGCCCGATCGGCAGATGCTTGCCTTCCAGCGGCGGCGCGGCGACGAGCACCGCCAGGCGATAGGCAAGCTCGGACAGGATCGGGCCGTTTTGCGCCTCGCCGCGTGCGGCAAGCTTGTCGAGCGCGGCGGTGAGTTCGTGTTCGGTGCGATCGAGCAGGGTCAGCGATTGCAGGCTCAATGCTTGCGCAATCCGTTCGGCTTCGTCCTCTTCGCCCATGCGTTCGAAGCTCTCGCGCAATCGGGCGCAGAACGATTGCACGAACGCGCTGCGGCCCTGCTTTACCAGGGCGCGGCTGTCGAAGCAGCGCTGTTGTTCGAGATGGTTGCGCGATTGCTCGGCGTGCTCGTACAGCCGCTTGTCGAAGCGGTCCAGGCACAGCCGCAGCGTGGGTTCGGCCCAGTGGTCGCACAGGATGCAGGCGGTTTCGATCAGCTTGCGGGCGCGCGAGGGCATCCTGCCGAGGTCGGCGGCGCGACCACCAGGCGCAGACGATGAATACACCCTTGGCTCGACGTCCATGACCCGAATTCCCCGTGAGTTCCCCGTGAGGCCAGTGTATGCCGGTTGCGGGGCGTCGTCATCGGTTTTGTGATGCAGTTCTCGTTTTCGGGTCAGTCGAGGAAGCTGGCGATGATGTCGTTGAGAAAGCGTTGCCCCAGCGGGGTGGTGCGCAGGGTGTGGGGATCGTTCTCCAGCCAGCCTTTCCGGCGGCCGGCGCCGAGGCGAGCGGCGATGCGTTCGGCTGGAAGGCCGGTGCGGGCGGCGAAGTCGTCCAGGGGCACGCCGTCGATCAGGCGCAGGGCGTTGAGCATGTATTCGAACGGCAGCTCGTCGGCCGGCACCGCCGCGTGGCCGCCGATGCGGGTCGGCCTGCCGGCCGCCTCCAGGAAGGCGTTCGGGTGGCGGGCTTTCCAGCGGCGCAGTACCTGGCCGGCGTCGGTATCGGTGAGCTTGCCGTGGGCGCCGGCGCCGATGCCGAGGTAGTCGCCAAAGCGCCAGTAATTGAGGTTGTGCGCGCAGCGCCGGCCAGGTTGGGCGTAGGCGGAGATTTCGTATTGCGCATAACCGCTTTCGGCCAGCCGCGTTTCGCAGGCTTCCTGCATGGCCCAGGCGGTGTCGTCATCCGGCAGCGGCGGCGGGTGGGCGGCGAAGACAGTGTTGGGTTCCAGCGTGAGCTGGTAATGCGAGATGTGGGTGGGCTGCAGCGCTACCGCGCGATCCACATCGTGCAAGGCGCCGGACAAGCTTTGTTCCGGCAGCGCGTACATCAGGTCCAGATTGATGTTTTGCAGGCCCGCATCCTGCGCGGATTTCACTGCCGCCTCCGCTTCTGCCGAAGAATGGATGCGGCCAAGGCGCTTGAGCTTCTCGTCGTCGAAACTCTGGATGCCGAAGGAAATGCGATTGACGCCGGCAGCCAGATAGCCGTCGAAACGGCCATGCTCGACCGTGCCGGGATTGGTTTCCAGCGTGATCTCGCAGTCTTCGGCAAACGGCAGGCGGGCGTGGGCCCCATCGAGAAAGCGGGCGATCAGCTCCGGCGAGAACAGGCTGGGCGTGCCGCCGCCGAAAAACACGCTGATGATCGGCCGGCCGTGCAAGGCGTCGCCGAAATCGTGGCGGTCGGCATCCAGGTCGGCCAGCAGCGCGTCCACATAGGCGGCATACGGCGGTTCGCCGCGCACGCCGTGCGAATTGAAATCGCAGTACGGGCACTTCTTTACGCACCACGGCATGTGGACGTACAGCGCGAGCGGTGGTGCGATCAGCGACATCTCAGGCGTGCAATTCGGCGATGCGTGCGTGCAGCTTGGCCATGGCTTGGCCGCGATGGCTGAGGCGATTCTTTACCTCATGGTCGAGTTCGGCCGCGCTGTGCGATTGACCGTGCGGCAGGAACAGCGGGTCGTAGCCGAAGCCGCGTTCGCCGCGCGGTGCATCGAGTACGCGGCCATGCCAGCGGCCTTCGGCGATCACCGGTGCCGGGTCGTCCGCATGCCACAACAAGGCCAGCACGCAGATGAAAAAGGCGCCGCGTTGTTCCTCCGGCACGCCCTGCATTTCGCGCAGCAGGCGCGCATTGTTGGCGTCCGCGTTGCCATGGCCGCCGCTGTAACGCGCGGAATACAGACCTGGCGCGCCGCGCAGATGCGTAACGCACAAGCCGGAATCGTCGGCGAGCGCCGGCAATCCGGTCACCTGCGAGGCATGCCGCGCCTTGAGCAGCGCGTTTTCGACGAAGGTGAGGCCGGTTTCCTCGGCGTCTTCCACGCCCAGTTCGGCCTGCGGAATCACTTCGAACGGACTGTCGGCAAGCAGCTTGTTGAATTCGGCAAGCTTGCCGCGGTTGCTGCTGGCCAGGACGATGCGTTGCATGCGCGCGCTCAACCCAGGTCCAGCGCGGCGCGCTGCAGGCCGATCAATTCGGCGATGCCTTTTTCGGCCAGGTCGAGCATGGCGTCCATTTCGCTGCGGCGGAAGGCGTGGCCTTCGGCCGTGCCCTGTACCTCGATGATGCCGCCGCCGTCGTTCATCACCACGTTCATGTCGGTATCGCAGTTGGCGTCTTCGTCGTAATCGAGGTCGAGCACCGGCATGCCCTGGTAGACGCCCACCGATACCGCCGCCACGGCGCCGATGATCGGATTGCGGCGCAGGTTTTCGCGCTTCATCAAGAGGTTCACCGCATCGACCAGCGCCACATAGGCGCCGGTGATGGCGGCGGTACGCGTGCCGCCGTCGGCCTGGATCACGTCGCAATCGAGCGTGATCACGCGTTCGCCCAGCGACTGGCGATCCACGCAGGCGCGCAGGCTGCGGCCGATCAGGCGCTGGATTTCCATGGTGCGGCCACCCTGGCTGCCGCGCGTGGCTTCGCGCTGCGTGCGGGTGGAGGTGGCGCGCGGCAGCATGCCGTATTCGGCAGTGACCCAGCCTTCGCCCTTGCCGCGCAGCCAGGGCGGCAGGCGATCTTCGATGCTGGCGGTGCAAAGCACGCGCGTGTCGCCAAAGGCGATCAGCACGGAGCCTTCGGCGTGGCGGGTGTAGCGGCGCTCGATGGTGACGGTGCGCAACTGGTCGCTGGCGCGACCGCTCGGGCGGGACACTGGCATAGGCTCGTTGGGACAGTCGGGACGAGACAGTTTACCATTGCACCCTTTCCCTACCCGCCGGGATTCGCATCTCCATGATTCGCAGCATGACCGCCTATGCCTCCGCTGAAGCCGCCACCTCCGTGGGAGCGCTCACCTGCGAGCTGCGTACGGTCAACCACCGCTATCTGGAACTGAGCCCGCGCCTGCCCGAAGAACTGCGCGTGTTCGAATCGGCCTTGCGCGAGCGCATTGCCGCCCGGCTTTCGCGCGGCAAGGTGGATGTGACGGTACGCCGCGGCGAATCGCGCGGTGAATCCCTGCAGGTGGACAGCGCGATGGTGGGCCGTCTGTCCGAACTGGCGCTGGACCTGGAAGCGCGCTTCCCGCGCATGCGCATCGAGTTTACCGAGCTGCTGCGTTTCCCCGGAGTGCTGCAGCATGCGCAGATCGATCAGGAAGCGCAGCAGGCCGCGCTGATGGACGTGCTCGATCGCGCGCTCGATGCACTGACCGCCACGCGCGAGCGCGAAGGCACCAAGCTGGGCGAGATCCTGCGCGAGCGGCTGGATGCGATCGAACGCATCGTGGCCGACGTGCGTGGCTGGATGCCCGAAATCCGCGCTGCGTTGCGCGCACGACTGGAATCGCGCCTGGCCGATCTGAAACAGCCGGTCGATCCCGGAAGGCTGGAGCAGGAACTGGTGCTGCAAGTCACACGCTCCGACGTGGATGAGGAACTGGATCGCCTGAGCACGCATATCGCCGAAACGCGCCGCGTGCTCGGCTTGAAGGAACCGGTGGGACGCCGCCTGGATTTCCTGATGCAGGAATTCAACCGCGAGGCCAACACGCTCGGTTCCAAATCGGTGGACGCACGTACGACCAATGCGGCGGTGGAATTGAAAGTGTTGATCGAGCAGATGCGCGAACAAGTGCAGAACATCGAATGAGTGCGCATACGCCCAGCATCGACGTTACCGAAGGCACGCTCTTCATCGTCGCCGCGCCGTCCGGCGCCGGCAAATCCACGCTGGTGAACGCGCTGCTCGAGCGCGAGCCTGACATCTCGCTGTCGATTTCCCACACGACGCGTCCGCCGCGCCCGGGCGAGCAGTACGGACGTCACTACTACTTCGTGGAGCGCGCCGAGTTCGAGCGCGAGGTGGCCGAGGGCATTTTTCTCGAGCACGCCGAAGTGCACGGCAATTTTTACGGCACCTCGCGCACGACTGTGCAGGATCTGCTGCGACAGGGACGCGACGTGCTGCTGGAGATCGACTGGCAGGGCGCCGCGCAGATCCGCAAGGCCAAGCCCGACTGCGTGAGCGTGTTCATCCTGCCGCCGTCGCGGGCGGAGCTGGAGCGTCGCCTGCGCGGGCGCGGCTCGGACAGCGAGGACGTGATCGAACGCCGTTTGCGCAATTCGCGTGGGGAGATCGCTCACGCCCACGAGTTCGACTACATCATCGTCAACGACCGCTTCGAGGACGCCCTCCAGACCCTGCAGGCGATCGTGCGGGCGGTGCGCCAGCGCAGCGCGCTGCAATGTCATCGGCACGAGGCCTTGATCCGGGAACTCCTCGGCACAACCTGAACACGAATTCGGACCATTACTGTACCGGGTCGCATAGCATTAGGCGGCCAGTTCAGTTAACTTTTGCACTTTCCTCCGGCCCCCCTTGCCATGACCGATACTGTCCAAGCCCAACCTGAGGATCGCGCCCTGGTGCGCATTCGTGGCCTGACCACGATGCTCAACGGCAAGGTCGTGTTCGACAAGCTGGACCTGGACATCCCGCGCGGCAAGGTGACGGCCATCATGGGCCCCAGCGGCACCGGCAAGACCACCTTGCTCAAGCACATCACCGGCCAGATGCGCGCCAATGCGGGCGAGGTCTGGGTGGATGGCCTGAACGTGGGCAGCCTCTCGCGCCAGGCCCTGTTCGACCTGCGCGAGCGCATCGGCTACCTGTTCCAGAACTCGGCCCTGCTGACCGATTTCGACGTGTTCGAAAACGTGGCGTTTCCGCTGCGCCAGCATACGCGCCTGCCGGAAGTGCTGATCCGCAACATCGTGCTCACCAAGTTGCAGGCGGTGGGTTTGCGCGGCGCGGCCTCGCTGACGCCGGCGGAGCTGTCCGGCGGCATGGCGCGCCGCGTGGCGCTGGCGCGGGCGATCGTGTTCGATCCCATGCTGATTCTCTACGACGAACCGTTCGTGGGCCTGGACCCGATCGCGCTCAACCAGGTGCTGAAACTGATCCGCACGCTCAACGAAACCTTGGGCATCACCAGCGTGCTGGTGGCGCACGAGCTGGAGGCG
Source organism: uncultured Dyella sp. (assembly GCA_966430775.1). Classification (GTDB taxonomy): domain Bacteria; phylum Pseudomonadota; class Gammaproteobacteria; order Xanthomonadales; family Rhodanobacteraceae; genus Dyella_B. Next base: position 12,510 of record CBJMMB010000005.1, read on the forward strand.
ATCAAGCAGGTGGCCGATCACGTCTATCTGATCGCCAACGGCAAGGTGGTGGGGCAGGGTGATCCCAAGTCGATCGAGCACGATGGCTCGCCGTGGACGCGCCAGTTCTTCGGCGGCGAGGCGGACGGCCCGGTGCCGTTCCAATATCCGGCCGGCGATTACGCCGAGGCCCTCGGTTTCAGGCAAGGTGCGGTATGAGTGCGCAGATACAGCGCGGCGAAAATGTCGTCATTGGTTCGCTGGCCCAGATCGGGCGCTGCGGCTTGTTCCTGTTGCGCATTCTCGCGGCGCTTCCGCGCAGCCTGCGGCATGCGCGCGAAACGGTGCGCCAGTTGTGGTTCGTCGGCGCGATGAGCCTCACCATCATCATGACTTGCGGACTGTTCGTGGGCATGGTGCTGAGTTTGCAGCTCTATCACGTGCTGTCCATTTTCGGCGGTACCTCGGCGACCGGTTCGGTGGTGGCGCTGTCGGTGTATCGCGAGCTCGGTCCGGTAGTGACCGCGCTGTTGTTCGCCGGCCGTGCGGGCACTTCGATCACCGCGGAAATCGGCCTGATGCGCGCCACCGACCAGATCGCGGCGATGGAAATGATGGCGGTCGATCCGATCGCCTATGTGGCCGTGCCGCGTTTTCTTTCCGGCCTGATCGCCATGCCATTGCTGTGCTGCGTGTTCTGCGGCCTGAGCATTTTCGGCGGCCACCTCGTTGCAGTGGATTGGCTGGGCGTGGACAACGGCACGTTCTGGTCGAACATGACCTCCACGGTGAAGGTGTGGGACGACGTGATCAACGGCGTGATCTGGAAAAGCCTGGCGTTCGGCGGCGTGGTTTCGCTGATCGCGGTATTCCAGGGCTACACCACGGCCCCCACCAGCGAAGGCGTGGCGTATGCCACCACGCGTACGGTGGTGGCTTCTTCGATCGCGATCCTCGCGCTCGACTTCGTGCTCACCGCCTTCTTGATGTGACCCCCATGAATCATCGCTTCTTTCTGAGGACTTCGTCGTGAGCCAGAGAAAATCCTATGCCGTCGGCACCGGCCTGTTCATCGTGTTCGGTTTCGCCGCACTGGCCTATCTCGCTACGCAGACGACCTCGGTCGTCAATAGTCACCAGGGCGCCAGCTACGTGGTCGACGCGCAGTTTGCGAACGTCGGCCAGCTCAAGGAGCGCGCGCCGGTGAAGGTCGCGGGTGTGCGCATAGGCCAAGTGCAGTCGATCAGCCTGGAACCGGGCAAGGACGTGGCCGACGTCAAGCTTTCCATCGACAAGAAATTCGGCCAGATCCCCACCGACTCGACCGCGGTGATCTACACCAGCGGCCTGCTCGGCGATCAGTACGTGGGCCTGCACTTCGGCACGGCCAAGAACTATCTTGCCGATGGCGGCCATCTGGTCTTCACCCGTTCGACGCAACCGCTGGAAGAAATGCTCGGCAAGTTCTTCGGCGCCGGCGGCGTGGCCGATGCGATTGGCGGCAGCTACAAGGTGACGGCGCACTTCACCAATGTCGGCACTCTGTCAGTGGGCGCGCCGGTGAAGATGTCGGGCGTGGCCATTGGCAGTGTGACTGACGTGAAGGCCGATCCGGTGAAACTGGACGCCACCGTCACGTTGGCCATCGACAACAAATACAACCAGATTCCGGACGATTCGGCCGTCGCCATATTCACCAGTGGTTTGATCGGCAGCCAGTATGTTGCGATCCAACCCGGTGGCTCGCCGAATTCGCTCAAGGATGGTGACCAGCTCGTGCTGACGCAGTCGGCGATGCAGCTGGAAGATCTGATCGGCAAGTTCCTGGTCAATGGTTCGTCCAACGGCGGCAACAACGCCGGTGGCAACGGTTCGTCCAATCCGCCCGCCGGCAAACACTGAGCCGGCTTTACGAGGAGTCTTCCATGTTGCGTCATCTGGCTATTGCTACTGCCATCGCCCTGGGCAGCGTCGTTGTTGCCGGGCCGGCATTTGCGCAAGGTGCGTCGAGCGCGCAAGCCGCTAATGCATCGACCCCGCAGGCGGTGCTGCAGAACGTCATTGAACAGCTCAATACGCAGATCGCCGATCACAAGTCGGAGCTGCAGAACAATCACGGCAAGCTGGTGTCGTTGATCAACCAGATCTTCCTGCCGCATTTCGACACCGACTGGGCCTCGATCCTCGTGCTCGGCATGCACGCGCGCGAAGCCTCGCCGGACCAGCGTTCGCGTTTCGCCAAGGCCTTCTCTTCCTCGCTGATCAATCGCTACGCGGAAGGCCTGCTGGGCTATTCCAAGGGCGCGATCAAGGTGCTGCCGTTCCAGGGCGAGCTCAACGACAAATACACGGTGGTGAAGACCGTCGCGACCACCGACGACAAGAAGCAGATCGCGGTGAACTTCGTGTTCCACAAGACCGCCGATGGGCAGTGGAAGGCGTATGACGTGATCATCGAGGGCATCTCCTACATCACCAACTATCGCAACCAGGTCGATGCCGAGATCAAGAAAGAAGGCCTCGACCAGTTGATCACCAAGCTGGAAACGCAGGGCGACAAGGCGTTGCAGCAGATGGAACAGAACGACAAGGGCAACAAGGGCAATGGCGCCAAGTAAATCCGGCGAATTTCGGGTTGCAGCCGACCGGCCGGACACGGTTTCCGTGTCCGGCACCTTGAGTTTCGCCACCGCGGAAAACGCGCTGATGGCCATGCGCAAGGCATTCGCGAACAACGATCGCCATACGCTGGATCTTGCCGGCGTGGATAGCTGCGACAGCGCCGGCCTGGCCTGCGTGCTGGCGGCGCTGTCGGAAGCCGATCAAGGCGGACGCCGCGTGCTGGTGCAGCATGTGCCGGCGGGCATGCAGGCGCTGGCGCGGGTTTGCGGCGTGGAATCCCTGTTGCACTGACGTTTTGCAGAAAATGCAGACAAAAAAAGGGCTCCGGATGGAGCCCTTTTTTGTTCCGGCGCTGGATCGGATCAAGCGCCGCCTGATTTCTGCTGCTTCTGTTGCTGCTCCCATTTCTGCTGCTCCTTGAGCAACTCTTCGGGATCGTAGTTCTGCTGGTTGTTCTGGTTCGAACCGCCTTGCTGCAGCTTCAACATCACGTCCGCCGGCGGGTTGCCGTCGTAGATCTTGTTGAGGCGGCTCTGGCGCCAGGCGTCACGCACGAACGCATACGGGTCGTAGGCTTCCTTCAGGAAGGAGTCGGCATCGAGCAGCTGCGCGCGCATCTGGATGAAATAGACCACCTGCGGAATGTAGTACTGACCCCAGTGGAACTTGTGATTGCTGGAGAAGTAGCTGAGCGGATCGAACAGGTAGCCGTCGACCGGGTACTGCCACACGTCGCGGAAGGTCGAGGGGCCCAGGAACGGCACCATCAGGAAGTCGCCCTCGGGCACGCCCCAGCGGGCCAGGGTGATGCCGAAGTCGGTTTCCTTGAGCGGAATCTGCATCTTCGTGGCCGGATCGAAGAAGCCGGCCAGGCCCACCGTCATATTGATCAGGAAGCGGCCGGTATCGTCCATGGCGGCGCTGGGACGGGCCTGCAGCAGGTTGTTGGCGATGCTGATCGGCAGGCGGATGTTGGTGAAGAAGTTGCTGATCGAGGTCTGCACCGGCTTGGGCGTGACCTTGGTGTAGCCCACCGCCACCGGGCGCAGCACGTGGGTGTCCAGCGCCATGTTGAAGGCGTAGCTCTTGCGGTTGAATTTCTCCAGCGGGTCGTCGGTGCGCGGGGGGGCGACGGCGCAGCCGGCGAGCAGCAGCAACATGGCCAGCGCGGGCAGAAGGCGGCTAAGCGAAGCAAGGCGGGGCAGGGAGGGCATCGAGGGGAATCCGCTGCAAAAGGTTCGAGGGATAAAAGTGTACTTGCTGGTTTTATATTGTGCACGCATTGCAACTTAAGTTTCGCGCTGGCGTGCGACGGCCGCGCATGATAGAGCTAGTCCAATCTAGTCGCGAGCCCTTGCGTTGCCAGCCAGGTAACCGGCCGATAAACTGTAAGGCCGCATAAGTTTTTATAGTTCAAGGATTTCCCATGGCCCGTATCACCGTGGAAGACTGCCTCGAGGTAGTCAACAACCGTTTCGAACTGGTTCTCATGGCGACCAAGCGCGCCCGCCAGCTCGCCAATGGTGCCGAACCGGCAGTCAACCCTGACCACGATAAGCCGACCGTGTTGGCGCTGCGTGAAATCGCCGATCGCCGCATCGACCAGGCCACGATCGACGAGATCGACCGCGCCGAGCGCGAGCGCGCCGAACGCGAGGCGCTGGAATGGGCCGCGCAGGAAGTGGACGACGATCTCTCCAAAGGCGGAGACGACTGATGGATAGCAGTGGCTGTCGACAACGTACGCGTCGAACCGGTGGCCCCGGCTCGACGGTTCGTGCGTGGCGCCGCCGCTTGTTTTCCCTTTGCCATGAGGCGGCCGCCTGAACGGGCGTCCGGACTCCATGACGGCGGCCACGCATCCCGCATCTGAGGATACGTCCGCACTGCCCTCGTACGTGCTGGCGTTGAAAGAGCGCCTGGCCTACCTGCCCGAGGCGCAGGTGGCGCGGGTGGTGCGCGCCTACCAGGTGGGCGCCGTGGCGCACGAGGGCCAGACGCGCAAGAGCGGCGAGCCCTACATCACCCATCCGATTGCGGTGGCCGGCATCCTGGCCGAATTCGGCATGGACGCGGAAACCATCATCGCCGCGATCCTGCACGACACGCTGGAAGACACCGCGCTCACCCGCGCCGAACTGGCCGGCGAATTCGGCGAATCGGTAGCGGAACTGGTCGACGGCGTCACCAAGCTGGACAAGATGCGCTTTTCCAGCCGCCAGGAGGCGGACGCCGAAAGCTTCCGCAAGATGCTGCTGGCGATGGCGCGCGACCTGCGCGTGATCCTGATCAAGCTGGCCGATCGCACCCACAACATGCGAACGCTCGGCGCCAAGGATCCCGAATCGCGCCGCCGCATCGCGCGCGAAACGCTGGAAATCTACGCACCGATCGCGCAGCGCCTGGGCATGAACAAGATCAAGGCGGAGCTGCAGGATCTCGGTTTCCGCGCGCTGCACCCCGACCGCTACCGCGTGATCAGCGAACGCATCCGCGCGGCGCTGGGCAATCGTCGCGAAGCGATGGGGCGCATCGAGGGCGCGCTTACCTCACGCCTGGTCGAAGAGCGCATTCCGGTACGTGTGGTGGGACGCATCAAGTCGCCGTGGAGCATTTATTCGAAGATGCGCAACGAGCATAAGAGCTTCGCGCAGCTGATGGACGTGTACGGTTTTCGCGTCGTCACCGACAGCGCGATGAGCTGCTACATGGCGCTCGGCGTGGTGCATGCCTTATACAAGCCGGTCGATCGCCGCTTCAAGGATTTCATCGCCATTCCCAAGGCCAACGGTTATCAGTCGCTGCACACTGTGCTGCTCGGGCCGTTCGGTGCGCCGATCGAAGTGCAGATCCGTACCGAGGAAATGGATTCGGTGGCCGAGCGTGGCGTGGCGGCGCATTGGGCCTACAAGACCGAAAGCGGTCCTGCCAACAGTGCGCAGGCACGTGCGCGCGAATGGCTGTCCGCGCTTGCCGACAGCCAGGCGCATACACCGTCCGCGGCCGAGTTCATCGAGAACGTCAAGATCGACCTGTTTCCGGATGAAACCTATCTCTTCACACCGCGCGGTGACATCCTGTCGCTGCCGCGCAACGCGACGGCGCTGGATTTCGCCTACGCCGTACACACCGACGTGGGCGATCACGCGGTGGCGGCGCGCGTCGACAAGAAATTGCTACCGCTGCGCGCGCGGCTGGAATCGGGCCAACTGGTCGAGATCATCACCGCGCCTTCCGCTGTGCCCAATCCGGCATGGCTGGAGTTCGTGGTCACCGGCAAGGCGCGTACAGCGATCCGCCAATACCTGAAACATCTGCAGCACGAGGATGCAGTGGATTTCGGCCATCGCATGCTCGATCGCGCGCTGGATGCGCTGGGCACCAATCTCGATGCGATCCAGCCGGCGGCGCTGGAAAAATTCCTGCACAAGTCCAAGTTCAAGCGCCTGGAAGAACTGCTGGCCGATATCGCGCTGGGCAACCGCATGCCCGACCAGGTGGCCAGCCAGCTGGTGGCGTCGCGCGGCGGTGCGTCCGGTCGTGGCGCGCCGGTGTCGCATCCGGCGGAAAAGATCCACATCACCGGCGCCGAGCGCGGTGTGTTGAGCTTCGCCAATTGCTGCCATCCGCTGCCGGGGGACGAGATCGTCGGCTACCTCTCGCCGGGCAAGGGCATCGTGGTGCATCGCACCGAGTGCCCGAACATGGCGGAGCTGCGCAAATCCTCGCCCGAGCGCTGCGTGGACATCGAGTGGGATCGCGATGTGCAGGGCGATTATCGCGCCGAGCTGCGCATCGAGGTCATCAATCGCCCGGGCGTGCTCGCCACGGTAGCGGCCGCGATCGCCGCCGCCGATTCGAATATCGAGAACGTCGAATACGTCGAGCGCGACCTGGCCGCCGCCACGCTGCTCTTCACCATCGAAGTGAAGAACCGCAAGCATCTGGCCGAGGTGATCCGGCGCGTGCGGCGTACGGGTGTGGTGAGCGGGGCTTATCGGTATCCGCTGTAGCGTTACACTTGCGGTTTCATTCCGACGGATGACTCCCATGTCCCGCACCATCATCGCCACCGAGCAAGCCCCCGCCGCGATCGGCCCGTATTCGCAAGCCGTGCGCGCCGGCAACACCGTGTACTTTTCCGGCCAGATTCCGCTCGACCCGGCCACCGGCACGCTGGTGGAAGGCGACATCACCACGCAGACGCGCCGCGTGTTCGACAACCTCAAGGCCGTCGCCGAGGCCGCCGGTGGTTCGTTCGACAAATTCGTGCGCGTGGGCATCTACGTGACGGACCTGGCGAACTTCGCCGCGGTCAACGCCGTGATGAACGAGTACTGCCAGCCGCCGTATCCGGCGCGTTCCACCATCGAAGTGGCCGGCCTGCCCAAGGGTGCGCAAGTGGAAGTGGACGCGATCATGGTGCTGGACTGATCGAACCGCGCGCAGTTGGCTGACAGCTTTCGTCCGCAGCCTGATTCGCCCAGCCGGCGTGCTCGGTTAGTCTTGCATCGATGGCCGCCCAGAAACCTCAACCTGCTGCTGTAGCCGCCGACGATCCCGGCAAGCGACCGGTCACGGCGCTCGCCGGCGTCGGTCCGGCGCTGGTCGAATCGCTGGCGCGGCTGGGGCTGCATCGTGTGCAGGATCTATGGTTTCACCTGCCGCTACGCTATGAAGATCGCACCCATCTGACGCCGTTGAGCGACCTGCGCCCCGGCATGCGCGCGCAGGTGGCAGGTACGGTGGAAGCGGTGGAGAAGGGCTTTCGTTATCGCCCGCAACTGAAGGTGGCGATCGGCGACGGCGCGATGCAAACGCTGCTGCTGCGCTTCTTCCATTTCAATCGCGCGCAGGCCGAACAGTTTCGCGTCGGCACGCGGCTGCTGTGCTACGGCGAAGCGCGGCAGGGCAATGCCAGCCTGGAGATGGTGCATCCGCAATACCGTCGCCTGGAAGACGATGCATCCGTCGTGCTGGATGAACTGCTTACGCCGGTCTATCCCACCACCGAAGGACTTGGACAGAAGCGCCTGGGCAACGTCATCGCGAAGGCGCTGCAACAGCTGCCGGTCGAGGCGGAGCTGGAACTGATTCCACCGGCGCTATGCGGCAAGTTCGGTTTGACTTCGTTGCGCGAAGCCTTGTTGTACGTGCACCGACCACCGCCCGATGCGCGTATCGATCAACTGATGCAGGGGCGCCACCCTGCGCAGCAGCGCCTGGCGTTCGAGGAATTGCTCACCCAGCACATGAGCCTGAAGCGTTTGCGTGCGGCGGTGCGCGAGCGTCGTGCGCCGAAGCTTGGCGGGAATGACACGTTGCGACAGCGCTGGCTGGCGTCGCTGCCATTCCGGCTTACGGGCGCGCAGCAGCGTGTCATCACGGAAATTGCCAACGACATCGCTGAGCCGCGGCCCATGCTGCGTCTGGTGCAGGGCGATGTCGGCTCCGGCAAGACCGCCGTGGCGTGCGCCACCGCGCTGGCGGCGGTGGAGGCGGGTTATCAGGTGGCCTTGATGGCGCCGACCGAATTGCTGGCGGAACAGCATCTGCGCAACTTTCGGCATTGGCTGGAGCCCTTGAACATCCACGTCGAATGGCTGGCCGGCAAGCAGCAGGGCAAGGCGCGCCAGCAGGCCATGCAGCGTGTGGCCGAGGGTGCGCCGATCGTGATCGGTACGCATGCCTTGATGCAGGAAGGCGTGGCATTTGCGCGCCTGGGTTTGGTGATCGTCGACGAACAGCACCGCTTCGGCGTGCAGCAACGCCTGGCCTTGCGCGACAAAGGTGTGGAAGGCGAACTGGTGCCGCATCAACTGGTGCTCACCGCCACGCCGATTCCGCGCACGCTGGCGATGAGCGCCTACGCCGACCTGGACATTTCCGCCATCGACGAATTGCCGCCGGGCCGCACACCGGTGCAGACGGTGGCGATTTCCAATGCGCGCCGCGCCGAAGTGATCGAGCGTATTCGCGTTGCCTGTATGGAAGGTCGTCAGGCCTATTGGGTGTGCACCCTGATCGAGGAATCCGAGCAACTGCGCGCACAGGCGGCCGAAGCGGCGCACGCCGAGCTTTCGCATGCGCTGACCGAATGCCCCGTGGGCCTGATCCATGGACGCATGAAGCCGAAAGAAAAGCAGGCCGTGATGGATGCCTTCAAGGCAGGCGAATTGTCCGTACTGGTGGCGACCACAGTGATCGAAGTGGGCGTGGACGTGCCCAACGCCAGTCTGATGGTGATCGAAAACAGCGAGCGATTGGGCTTGGCGCAATTGCATCAGTTGCGCGGACGCGTGGGACGTGGCGCTGTCGCCTCCAATTGCGTGCTGTTGTATCAACCACCACTGGGTCAGCTCGCGCGCGAACGCCTGCAGGTGATGCGCGAAACCAATGACGGCTTTCGTATCGCCGAAAAGGATCTGGAATTGCGCGGCCCCGGCGAAGTGCTGGGCACGCGGCAAACCGGTCAGCTCAGTTTCCGCATGGCCGACCTGGCACGCGACGCGCATCTGCTGCCGGCCGTGCAGCAGGTAGGCGAATACATGCTTGCGCATCATCCCGAGCGGGCAGGGCGCTTGATCGAGCGCTGGATCGGCGGTGCCGCCCGTTATGCAGGTGTGTAACAGGCACGGAAAACATCGATCGCAAAAACGAATGCGGCTCGTTGCGCATCTGCCGTAATCTGCGCATATAAATCCCGATTCCCCGTTCCCGATTACCCGAACCCATGACCCAACCCCAACTGCTGATTGATACCGATCCGGGTGTCGACGATGCCCTCGCCATCCTGATGGCGCACGCGCATGCCGACGTGCTGGGCCTGAGCATCGCTGCCGGCAATGTCGGCCTGGCGCATACCACGCGCAATGCGCGCACGCTGGTGGATGTGGTGGGCGCTTCCACGCCGGTCTTTGCCGGCTGTCCCATGCCGCTGGTGCGTCTGCCCGAAGAAGACGCGGCATTCGTGCATGGCCTGGATGGTCTGGGCGACGTCGGCTTTTCGGAACCTAAAACCGTGCCAGTGGACGAGCATGCTGCGCTAGCCCTGCTACGTATCACGCGCCAACATCCAGGCGAGATCACCTTGGTAGCGTTGGCGCCGCTCACGAATCTCGCCTTGGCGCTGCGCTTGGATCCCTCGCTGCCCAAGCGCGTCAAGCGCCTGGTGGTGATGGGCGGCGCGGTGACCGGACACGGCAATACCGGCCGCGTGCCGGCGGAATTCAACGTCGGCTTCGATCCCGAAGCGGCGCATGTGGTGTTCGAAGGCTTTCCCGATTTCGACCTGGTCGACTGGGAACTCACCCTGCGCCACGCCTTCGACGAAGACGAATTTGACCAGTGGCTGGCGGCCGGCGATCACCGGGCCGAATTCTTTGGCCGGGTGTTCCAGGTGGCGCGCGAGACCAACCGCGAGCGTGGACGGCGCGGCATCATCGCGGCCGACGCTCTGGCGATGGCAGTGGCCATCGACCCTTCGGTGGTGGTGCGCAGCGAGCGCCGCCACGTGGGCGTGGAACTGGATGGCCGCCTGACCCGCGGCGCCACTGTGGTGGACTGGGGCCATCGCCTGGGCCTGCCCGCGCAGGCGAACGTGGTGCTGGAGCTGGACCAGGCCAAGTTCGCGGCAATGGTGCGGCGGGCGCTGGGCGCACGCCTGGCGGCTTGACCGCGGCCATGGCTGGTCGATATAATGCCGCTCTTTTCACGCAAGCTTTGAGTCCGTCATGAAGCCCGATATCCATCCGAACTACCGTCAGGTGGTGTTCCAGGATCTCTCGTCCGACTTCGCGTTTCTGACGCGTTCGACGATTGCCACCAAGGAAACCGTCAAGTGGGAAGACGGCAACGAGTACCCGCTGGTCAAGGTGGATATCTCCAGCCACTCGCACCCGTTCTACACCGGCAAGCAGAAGACCATCGATGCCGGCGGTCGTGTGGACAAGTTCCGCCGCCGTTACGCGCAGAAATAATTTGCGAACCGCCGTCGAACGGCGGGTCCAGTGATCAAGCACAAGGCAGGCCTCGCGCCTGCCTTGTGCTTTTTCACGCGCCGTCAATCCGACCATGCGCCATCGGATCGTTTGCAATGCGATGTGCGATAATGGATCGGATGCATCGCCGCTTTCCCCCTCGTCGATGCGCCTTTCCCTTTGCCGGGTGGTCGCCGTTTTGCGGTTGCCCCGGTGGCGACCCAATGCGTAGGAGGTTTCCGTGTCCGATTCCAAATCCGTCAAGCTGGTTGATGAGTCCAACGGCCGTAGCAGCGAACTCCCGCTGCTGAGCGGCACCATTGGCCCCGCCTGCATCGACATTGCCCCGCTCTACAAGGACACCGGGCATTTCACCTACGACCCGGGCTACGGCAGCACCGCCAGCACCAAGAGCGCCATCACCTACATCGATGGCGACCAGGGCGTGTTGATGTATCGCGGCTATCCGATCGAGCAACTGGCCGAGAAATCCAACTTCCTCGAAGTGGCCTATCTGTTGCTGCACGGTGAGCTGCCGAACAAGACCCAGTTCGCCGGCTTCGAAAACGACATCACGCATCACACGATGATGCACGAGTCGCACAAGAACTTTTTCCAGGGCTTCCATCACGACGCGCATCCGATGGCCATGCTGGCCGCGTCGGTGGCGTCGCTTTCGGCGTTCTATCATGAAGACCTGGACGTCGATAATCCGGAAGACCGCAAGCTGGCCGCGATCCGCCTGCTGGCGAAGATGCCGACCATCTCCGCTGCGTGCTATCGCTATTCGATCGGCTGGCCGTTCCGCTATCCGCGCAACAACCTCGAATACGTCACGCGCTTCCTGCACATGATGTTCGAAGTGCCGAGCGAGCCGCTGGAACTCAGCCCGGTGTGCGCCAGGGCGCTGGATCTGTTGTTCATCCTGCACGCCGACCACGAACAGAATGCATCCACCTCGACGGTGCGCCTGGTCGGTTCCACCGGCGCCAACCCGTATGCGTCGATCGCCGCCGGCATCACCGCGCTGTGGGGCCCCGCGCACGGCGGCGCCAACGAAGCCGTGCTGAAGATGCTCGAAGAGATCGGTTCGCCCGACAAGGTGGAAACCGCGGTCAAGCGCGCCAAGGACAAGAACGACAACTTCCGCCTGATGGGCTTCGGCCATCGCGTGTACAAGAACTTCGATCCGCGCGCGAAGATCATTCGCGAGATGTGCCACAAGGTGCTGTCCGAGCTCGGCGTCAACGATCCGCTGCTCGATGTGGCGATGAAGCTGGAAGAAGCTGCGCTGAAGGACGACTACTTCGTCGAGCGCAAGCTGTATCCGAACGTCGACTTCTACTCCGGCATCATCTACAAGGCGCTGGGCATTCCCACCGAGATGTTCACCGTGATGTTCGCCATCGCGCGCACCGCCGGCTGGATCGCGCACTGGATCGAACAGCACGAAACGCCCGGTTCGCGCATCGGCCGTCCGCGTCAGCTCTACGTGGGCGCCGACAAGCGTGACTATGTGGGGATCGACAAGCGCTGATCGACCGCGCATGTCAGTCACAAAAACGCCCGGCTATATGCCGGGCGTTTTGTTTTGCGTGATTGGTGACTTACTTGAGCGCGGCGGCGAGCTTGCGCTCGAACTCGTCATTCTCCGCACCTTCCTCCGCCAGCATGATTTCCACCGAGGCCAGCGATGCACGGCGCATCGGCTTTTCATCGACGCGGTCGAGCGGCGCCTGGCGCAGCGCATTGTGCGGAAGCACGGTGATGTCGAACGGAAGATTGTCGGCGGCGAACAGCATCACCGGATATTCGATCTGTTCGTCGCGCGTGACGCGCAGGCGGCGCGTCTGCGTTTCGAACGGTACGCCGTGTTCGCGCAGGTAAATGCCGACGGCTTCCGGATCGTCGCTGAAGACATGCAGGCATACCGCCGAGTGCGCATCGGCGGTGCCTTCCAGCACCGCACCGACCAGGCGTGGTTCGAAGCGCTGCAGGAAGCGCATGGCTTCGACCGCCGCTTCGCGTCTTTCACGCAGCAAGTGCGGCTGGCTGTCGGCCTGGAACAGGCGCTGGTGTTCGCGCAGCGCCTGTTCGATCTCGTGATTGCGGGGAAGCGCCTGTTCGTCCAGCACGCCGAGCCGTTCGGCGGCCTTGCGCTTGGCGCGGTGGAAATCGCGGATGCCGTGTTCGCTCATCAGGCGCGCCGCCTCCTGGGCGACGCGTAACCGGGTGCGTTGCACACGATCGTGCGCGTGGATGCGATGGTGTTCGCCTCGTGCCATGTCGCGACCCTCGGTTTGCATCGTCCGGGGCAAGCCTAACCCAAATAATCAGAAGATGTCGTTAGTCTGGTCCTGATCCTGGTTCTGTTGTTGCTGCGCCTGGTTGTGCAGGCGATCGATGTCTTCGACCTTGAAGATTTCCTGCATCGCATTCGGATCGCCCTGCGCGGTGGGCAGGCCGGTATCGCGGTTGATCAACGCGGTGGTGATGCCTGGTGGCATCGGCAGGCTCTTTTCGGGCAGGCCTTTGAGCACTTCGCCGGTGTAGTCGATCCAGATCGGCAGCGCCGCCTTGGCGCCGAATTCACCTTTGCCCAGCGAGGTGAAATCGTCGAAGCCGACCCACACCGCCGTCGACAGGTCGCCATTGAAGCCCACGAACCACGCATCGCGATGATCGTTGGTGGAACCGGTCTTGCCGGCGAGGTCCGCACGATTGAGCGACTTGGCCACGTAGCCGGTGCCCATCGGCGACTGGATCACGTCCTTCATCAGCGAGGTGACGAGGTAGTCGTTGCGGATGTCGATCACGTGCGGCGCCAGCACCGGCGGTGCCTTGCCGCTGTTGTGCACGTCGGCGGGCAGCACCGTTTCGCCGGCCATCGCCACGCTCGCGGCCGGGGCCGGTGCGTTGGACGAACTGGGCGATACGCCATTGGTAAGCATGTTCGCCGGCGGCGGCGCGGGCGGGCTGTTCTGCAGCAGACGTTCGGAGCAATCGGCGCAGGCGCGCGCGGGATTGGCGACGTAGACCGGCTTGCCGTCGCGATCGTCGATCTCGTCGATGAAATACGGCGTGACCAGATAGCCGCCATTGGCAAACACGGCATAACCGCGCGCCATGCTCAGCGGCGATACGGAAGCGGTGCCCAGCGCCATCGACAGGTTGTTCGGCAACGCATCGAGCGGAAAGCCGAAGCGGGTGACGTAGTCACGCGTATAGCGCACGCCGATCGCATCGAGCAGGCGCACCGACACCAGGTTCTTCGACTCGATCAGCGCTTCGCGCAGGCGCATCGGGCCGGAGAACTTGCCGTCGTCGTTGCTCGGGGTCCACAGGCCATTTGGCTGTGACGGATCGGGCAGGGCGACCGGCGAGTCGTTGATGATCGAGGCCGGCGTATAGCCGCGCTCGAACGCTGCCGAATAGATGAAAGGCTTGAAGCTGGAACCCGGCTGGCGGGCGGCCATCACGGCGCGATTGAACTTGCTGCGCTGGAAATTGAATCCGCCGACCAGCGACTGGATGGCGCCGTTCTCCGGGTCCAGTGACACTAGCGCGGCCTGCGCCTTCGGGATCTGCGTGAGCTGCCATGCGCCCTTGTCGTCGCGGATTACGCGGATGACGTCGCCGGGTTTGAGCACCGTATCGACCTTGCTCGGCGCGGCGCCGACGCGGGTCTCATTGATATATGGGCGAGCCCAGTCCATCGCTTTCAGATCAAGCTTGATCACCTGCTTGCCCGGCAGGAATACCGAGGCTTCCGTGGCGGACGAGGCGATCACCAGCCCTGGCACCAAGCCGGCCACATCCGTATAGCTGGAAAGCAGGTTGCTGTAGTCGGCGTCGCTGGCGTTCGGCGGCAGTTCCTCGTGGGCCTCCGGGCCGCGCCAGCCGTGGCGGTGATCGTAGATCGCCAAGCCGTCACGCACGGCTGCGACTGCCGCCTGTTGTCGGGTACTGACCAAGGTGGTCTTCACGACATAGCCTTCGGTCAGTGCATCATTGCCCAGGCGCTCGAGTGCCTGCAGCCGCGCCATTTCGGCCAGATAGGGCGCATCCACCTGCACCGGCTGCTCGTGCGGGGCGGCCTCGTCCGGCGCATGGATTGCCTGCTCGTACTGCGCCTGGTTGATGTAGCGGTGTTCCAGCATCTGGCCCAGCACCCAGTTGCGGCGGGCGATCAGGCGCTGGGTGTTGGTCAGCGGATTGACCGCCGAGGGAAGCTGGAAGGTGGACGCGATGGCCGCGCACTGCGCCACGGTGAGCTGATCCAGCCGCTTGCCGTAGTAGTACTCGGCCGCGGCCGCCACGCCGTAGGAACGGTGGCCCAGGAACATCTTGTTGATGTAGAGCTCCAGGATCTGGTCCTTGGTGAGCGTACTCTCCATGCGCAAGGCGATGAACATCTCGATCAGCTTGCGCGAATAGAGCTTTTCCGGACTCAGGAAGAAGTTGCGCGCCACCTGCTGGGTGATGGTGGAGCCGCCCTGGGTCTTGTTGCCGCCGGAGGCCACCACATGCAGGCCGGCGCGCATCACGCCGCGCCAGTCCACGCCCGGATGCGTATAGAAATCAGCGTCTTCGGCTGACAGTACCGCATGCTTGAGCATGTCGGGCACTTGCTCGATGGGCACTGGAATGCGCCGCGTCTCGCCGAAGGTGGCGATCAGTTTGCCGTCCGAGGTCAGCACCCGGAGCGGAACTTGCATGTGGTAGTCCTTGAGCACATCCACTGACGGAATGCGCGGGGAAACCAGCCAGTAGGCCACCCCGATGGCTGCGGTTATCAGCAGGAGGCCACTAAAGCCCAGGATCAGCAGCCAGCGCAGTACAACTTTCAAAAATCGCGTCATGTGGTTGTTGTAGCGAGACTTGAGTCAAAACAGACCAAAGTATAGATGTTGCAGTATGTGGGGCATCAGCAACGGGTTAGCAAAACCTTAATCGCGGCATCCGGCAGGTTGGTCCAAATGTGCAGGCCATCACGCCAAAAGTCTCGAAGAAGATCGCGTAGGCCGTTGCTATTGCATTAATTTTTGGTTCTAATGACCCGGCAATCCTGCCAGTATCTGGCGGAAGCGCCAGGGGTCAAGGGGGAAGTCATCGTGGGGCTCTTTACACCCAAGAAGCCGCCGCTGGTAGGCGTCGACATTAGTTCGACCGCTGTCAAGCTGCTGCAGCTCAGCCAAGCAGGGGGTCGCTATCGCGTGGAGCACTACGCGATCGAGCCACTGCCCCCGAATGCCGTCGTGGAAAAGAACATCGTCGAGGTCGAGGCGGTGGGCGAGGCGGTGCGCCGTGCGCTCGCGCGCTCCGGCGCCAAGGTCAAGCACGCCGCCGCAGCGGTGGCCGGCTCGGCGGTCATCACCCGTATCGTACCGATGCCGGCCGAACTGTCGGATGAAGATCTGGAAGGGCAGATCCAGGTCGAAGCGAACCAGTACATCCCGTACCCGATCGAGGAAGTGAGCCTCGATTTCGAGGTGCTCGGGCCGGTGCGCGACAACCCCGAAATGAACAACGTCCTGCTGGCTGCCTCGCGCACGGAGAACGTGGACATGCGCGTGGCCGCGCTGGACCTGGGCGGCCTCTCCGCGCAGGTGGTCGACGTGGAAGCGTTCGCGATGGAAAACGCCTTCACCTTGATCGCCGACCAGTTGAACGTGGGACGCGATGCGCTGGTGGCGGTGATCGACATCGGCGCCACCATGACCACGCTGTCGGTGCTCAAGAACCAGCGCACCATCTATTCGCGCGAGCAGGTGTTCGGCGGCAAGCAGCTGACCGACGAGATCATGCGCCGCTACGGGCTTTCGTATGAGGAAGCCGGACGCGCCAAGCGCAAGGGTGGCCTGCCGGAATCCTACGAGACCGAAGCGCTGCAGCCGTTCAAGGAATCGCTGGTGCAGCAGATCAGCCGCCTGCTTCAGTTCTTCTATGCCGGTAGCGAGTTCAGCAAGGTCGACCAGGTGGTACTGGCCGGCGGCTGCGCGTCGATCGAAGGCATCAGCGCGATGTTGGAAGAGCAGCTCGGCCTGCCGTGCGTGGTGGCCAATCCGCTGGCGCGCATGTCGCTGTCCAGCCGCGTGCAGGCGCAGTCGCTGACGCAAGACGCCCCGGCTCTGATGATCGCGGTCGGACTCGCCATGAGGAGTTTCGACTGATGGCACACATAAACCTACTTCCGTGGCGTGCCGAACGCCGCAAGGTCCGTCAGCGCGAGTTCTTCATGCAGCTCGGCGCCGCAGCCCTGGCGGCGATCGGCGTGATGTTGCTGTGGTGGTTCTGGATGGACATGCGCATCGACAACCAGAACGATCGCAACGCCTACCTGCAGGACCAGATCAAGCAGGTGGATGCGCGCCTGGTCAAGATCCAGGATCTGGAAAAAGTCCGCGCGCAACTGTTGGCCCGCAAGCAGATCATCGAGCAGCTGCAGGCGAACCGCGCGCAGATGGTGCATCTGTTCGACGAACTGGTGAAGACCATCCCGGGCAGCGTGCGCCTGACCTCGATCAAGCAGAACGGCGACCAGATGGTGCTGGGCGGCGTATCGCAATCCAACGCCAGCGTGGCCGAGTACATGCGCAACATCGAAGGTTCGCCCTGGATGGGGCAAGCGGACCTGAGCAAGACCGAGAACAGCCACGACGCCTCGCGCATGCCCTACAGCTTCGGCCTGACCGTGGCGCTGTCCAAGCCGAAGGATGATGGCGCAGCTACGGCGGCGCAGGGTTCCGGTGCGCCGGCCTCGTCGGGCACCAGCGCCGCGCCTGCGGCACCCCTGCAGAACAAGCCTGCCGCCATGACACCCCCTGCAACTGCGCCCGCTCCGGCCAAGCCGAGCGCCGCGCCGGTCAAGGGAGGGGCGCACTAATGAAACTCTTCGACGATCTGCGCAGTCTCGACCGTAACAACATCGGCGGCTGGCCGAAATCGGTCAAAACATTTTTCACCGTGCTGCTGTTCCTGGTGATCATCCTGGTCGGCTGGTATGTGGTGATCAGCGATCAGCAAGACCAGTTGCAAACCTTGGCCGGCAAGGAAGAACAACTCAAGAAGGAGTTCTCCGAGAAGCAGGCCAAGTCGGTCAATCTCGAAGCGCTGCAGCAGCAGCTCGATGAAATGAAGGACATGCTGCGCCAGTTGCTGCGCCAGCTGCCCAGCAAGACCGAAATGCCCGAGCTGCTGGTGGACGTGTCGCAGACGGCGTTGTCGGCCGGCCTGCAGCAGGAACTGTTCCAGCCGGGTACCGAAATTCCGAAGGATTTCTACGCCGAAAAGCCGATCCAGCTGAAGATGATCGGCACGTATCATCAGTTCGGCGCGTTCATCAGCGGCGTGGCCTCGCTGCCGCGCGTGGTGATCCTGACCATGCATGACGTGTCGCTGACGCCGCTCAATCCGCCGGCCAAGGGTGCCGAGCCCGCTTCCAACCAGTTGCTGGTGCTGCAGGGCACGGTGAAGACCTATCGCTACCTCGACGATTCCGAGACCGGCGATACGGGCAGCAAGTCGAAGAAGCCCGGGGGACGGAAATGAGAGTCACGACTGCCATGAAGCTGGCGAAGCTGTCGCTGGTGATCGCCACCGCGCTCATGCTTGGTGGCTGCACCCGCGGCATGAGCGATCTGCGCGACTGGGTCGCGCAGGAAAAGGCCAAGCGCGGCGCGCCGATTCCGCCGCTGCCGGTGATCAAGACCTTCGAAACCTTCACCTACAACGACCAGGACAAGCGCGACCCGTTCAGTCCCAGCCAGGACGAGCTGACGCAGGGCAGCGGTCCGCGGCCGGATGAAGGTCGTCCGCGCCAACCGCTCGAAGCCTACTCGCTGGATAGCTTGAGGATGGTTGGCACGATCGGTGCTGCTGCCAACATGGAAGCTCTGGTCAAGGATCCCGGCGGCGTGATCCATCGCGTGCACATCAACGAATACATGGGCCAGAACTACGGTCGCGTCACCGCCATCACCGGTGACCACGTCGACCTGGTCGAATTGGTATCCAACGGCAATGGCGGCTGGATGGAACGTCCGGCCAGCATCGCGCTTGAGGCGAAATAGGAATACAGGGGCTGATGCAATGACTAATCCCAATCAAACAGTCCGGAGTCGTGCCATGCACCTGGCCAGCCGTTGCCTGCTCACCGTCATGGTGCTGGGCGCCGCCACCTGGGCGAGCGCCGCCGCGGCGGCAAGCACGCTGCAGAACATCACCTACAAGAACCTGCCGGGTGGCCGCGTCGAAGTGCGCATGAACTTCGATACCAACCAGGTGCCGCAGCCGAACATCTTCACCACCGAAACGCCGCCGCGTATCGCCATCGATTTTCCCGATACCACCAATGATGCGGCCCGCCACCAGGACATCGGCGTGGGCACCACCACCGGCGTATCGGCGATCGCCGCCGGCGGACGCACGCGCGTGGTGGTCGAGCTGATGCAGCCTTCGTCGTACAAGTCGAGCGTCCAGGGCAACAGTCTGGTGCTGGTGGTCAACAACGGCACGCAATCGCAGCCGGTGACCACGGCGGCCACCATCGATCCGTCCAAGGCGCTGCCGTCGGCCACGAACGGCCCGGCCATCAGCAACATCGACTTCCAGCGTGGTGCGAACGGTTCGGGCCGTGTGCTGATCAACTTCAGCGGCACCGGCGCGACGGCCAACATGCATCGCCAGAACGGCAACCTCGCGGTGGACATCACCAACGCGCAGCTGCCGGCCAGCCAGGCACAGCGCCTGAACGTGCTCGACTTCGCCACGCCGGTGCAGTCGATCTCGCCCAAGTCCACGCCGAACGGCGCGCATGTCGACATCGCCATCGCCGGTGACGTGGAAACCTCCTCGTACCAGACGGGCAACCAGTACGTCGTCGAAGTGACGCCGAAGAAGCAGGAATCGAAGAACACCAATCCTGCCTCGGACGCGCAGCCGGTCTACAGCGGCAGCCGTGTCACCTTCAACTTCCAGGACATCCCGGTGCGCTCGGCCCTGCAATTGCTGGCTGACGTGTCGGGCCTGAACCTGGTGGCCTCCGACACCGTGGGCGGCAGCGTCACGCTGCGCCTGGTCAACGTGCCATGGG
The DNA here is from genome assembly GCA_966430775.1 of uncultured Dyella sp. GTDB lineage: Bacteria > Pseudomonadota > Gammaproteobacteria > Xanthomonadales > Rhodanobacteraceae > Dyella_B. The sequence goes on from CBJMMB010000005.1 coordinate 32,184, forward strand.
ATCAGGCGCTGGATGTGATCCTGCGCGCCAAGGACCTGGACAAGCGCCGCGACGGCAACGTGATCTGGATCGCGCCGCAGAAAGAACTGGCCGACTACGAGCAGAACGTTGCCGATGCGCGCTTCAAGGCGCAGGACACCGCGCCGCTGATCACCACGTACCTGCCGATTAGCTATGGCAAGGCGGCAGATATTGCCAAGTTGTTGACGAGTGGTGCGCAGCAGGGTCAGGGCGGGGCCGGCGGCGCGAGCGGTGCGGCAGGCCAACACCGGGGGTTCCTCTCGCCGCGTGGCAGCGTCACGTTCGATCAGCGCACCAATACCCTGCTGATCAACGATACGGCGGAAAAGACCGCTGAATTGCGCGCGCTCGTCGCCCAGCTGGATCGCCCGGTGCAGCAGGTCTTGATCGAGTCGCGCATCGTGATAGCTACAGACCAGTTCGAGCGAGACCTGGGCGTCGCATGGGGTGTAAGTGGCAGACAGACCAATCCCAGCGGGCAAGTACTGCAGGTGGGTAGTGCTATCGGCGGTACCATCGGAAGCAATGGCGCTCCCAATACGATCGGCTCCGGCGGTTTGAACGTGAATCTTCCTGCCAGTCCAACTACCGGCACAGCATCTTCACTCGCTGCGGCTATTCTGGGCAAAAATTACGCCTTGGATCTGGAGCTCTCTGCTTCGCAGGCCGAAGGACGCAGCCAGCTCGTCTCCAGTCCGCGCGTGATCACTGCCAATCAGCAGGAAGCGGACATCCGACAGGGTCAGGAAATCGGCTATGTCACCTACCAGAACAGCACCGGTGGTGGTGGCGCCAGCGGAACGGCGACAGTGGCCTTCAAGGATGCCGTGCTGGAACTCAAGGTGACGCCGACGATCACGGCCGACAACCGCGTGTTCCTGGCCATCAACGTCAACAAGGACTCGCTCAATCGTTACATTACGGTTCCTGGCAGTGGCCAAGTGCCGGTCATCGATACTCGCTCGCTCAACACCTCGGTATTGGTGGATAACGGTCAGACAGTGGTGCTGGGCGGCATCTATGAAATCAGCAAGGCAGACACGCTCAACAAGGTGCCGTGGCTGGGTGATATTCCGGGCTTGGGATTCCTGTTCCGGAGCACGCAGCGCATCAACGACAAGGGTGAACTGCTGATCTTCGTGACCCCGCGTATCCTCAGCGACAGCCTGCAATAAGCCAAGGCGTTCACGGAAAACAGAAGGGGCGGCCAGCGTGCTGCCCCTTTTGCTTTGCGGAAAACAAGACCAAACTTTCCCATCGCGTTGCGGTCTCAACGCCCACCAAGCAGTACAGGATTCTCGGATGGACATGCCCCAAATTCCCACACCCGGGCATCTGCAACACGCGTTTTCACGTCTTCGCGATGACCTGCAGCAACACATCATCGGCCAGCCGCGGCTGATCGACTGCCTGCTGGTCGCCCTGTTGGCGGACGGTCATCTGCTGGTGGAAGGCGCCCCTGGCCTGGCCAAGACCACGGCCGTCAAGGCGCTGGCCCAGCGCATCGATGCCGATTTTCATCGCGTGCAATTCACGCCCGACCTGCTGCCCGCCGATCTCACCGGCACCGATGTGTTCCGCCCGCAGTCGGGAAGTTTCGAGTTCGAGCGCGGCCCGCTGTTCCACAACATCGTGCTGGCCGACGAGATCAACCGCGCGCCGGCGAAAGTGCAATCGGCCTTGCTCGAAGCCATGGCCGAACGGCAGATCACGGTTGGGCGCAACACCTGGCATCTGCCGGACCTGTTCATGGTGATGGCGACGCAGAACCCGATCGAGCAGGAAGGCACGTTCGCCTTGCCGGAGGCGCAGCTCGATCGATTCGTCATGCACGTCACGATCGGCTATCCGGACGCCGCCGCCGAGCTGGCGATCCTGCGTCTTGCGCGCGAACAGGCTGGCACATCGCCGAACGCCGTTGCTCCCGCTGCCGCCATGCTGTCGCAGGAAGACGTGTTCGCGGCGCGCGCGGCCGTGTTGGGTATCCACGTGGCGCCTGCGCTGGAGCAATACCTGACGCAACTGGTGCTCGCCACGCGCGATGCCGGACGCTACGGGCCGGAACTGAAACGCTGGATCGCCTGGGGCGCCAGCCCGCGCGCCACCATCGCCCTGGATCGCTGTGCCCGCGCGCACGCCTGGTTGTGCGGCCGCGACTTCGCGCTGCCGGAAGACGTGCATGCGGTCGTCTACGAAGTGCTGCGCCATCGCGTGCTGCTCAGTTATGAAGCGGAAGCCGAAGGCGTGCGCAGCGACAAGGTCATCCATCGTCTGTTGGATCTCGTTCCATTGCCGTGAACGCCGTGCCCGATCATCAAGTGGATGGCGACGGACGCGTCCGCGTATCGCTGTCCGAACTGGTTGCGCTGCGTGGCCGCGTCACCCGCTTGCGCATGCCACCGCAGGACAGTCGCGCCACGCGCATCGGCGCGCAATCCAGCCGTCTATACGGCCGCGGCATGGACTATGCGGAATCGCGCGCCTATCAACCCGGCGATGACGTGCGTCGCATGGACTGGCGCCTGACCGCACGCAGCGGCCGCCTGCACACCAAGCTGTTTCAGGAAGAGCGCGAAGGGCAGTTGCTGATCCTGCTCGATCACAACCCAAGCATGCGCTTCGGCACCCGTGCACGTTTCAAATGCGTGCAGGCAGCACGTGCTGCAGCCTTGGCTGCGTGGTACGCGATCAAGGCCGGAGAACGCATAGGCCTGGTGGCGTTTGGTGAAAACCAATACTTGCAGCGTCCACGTGGCGGCGTGCGTGGCGCGCTGGATGTATGCGGCGTGCTGGCCAAATGCGATGCCGTGCCTTCCAACCAAAGCCAGCCGCTGTCGCAGGCGTTGCAGCATGTGATCAAGCTCCAGCATGGCGCCAATCGTGCCTTGCTTATCAGCGATGGACAAAGCAGCGATGCGCTCGCGCGCGATCGTCTGCTCGAAATGATGCGGCATACCGCGGTGCGCCTGCTGATCGTCGCCGACGTGATGGAACTGCAAGCGGTTCCGCCCGGCAGCTATCCGATCGAACACGATGGCGAGCGTCGCCAGCTCGCGTTGCATTCGTTGCCGCAGCGCGAAGCATTCCAGCACAGCCTGGGCGAAGGCCAGGCGCGACTGGCCGCGATGGCCGCGTCGCTGGGCATTCCCTATCGCATCATCGATACCGCCGCCGATCCGCTGGATGCGGTCTCTGCGCTGCTGCACAACGGCGGGAGGTCGCGATGAACGGCCATTTCCCCGCGGCGGCGAACGAGCTGCCATTGCGCGACATCCATCTTCCACCGAATCCGCCATGGTGGCCGCCTGCGCCAGGCTGGTGGGTGCTGGCGGTCGTCGTTTGCGTAGCTGCCGTGCTGGGATGGCTGGTCTATCGCCGTGCGCGTCGCGCGCGCCTCTGGCGGGAACGCGTGCTGGCCGAGATGCGGCAGCTCGCCGAACGTCATGCGCGCGACGATGCGGCGTATGCCGCGGCCTTGCATCAGCTGCTGCGCCGCGCCGCATGGCGATACGCCGCAGACGCGCACCATCTGCAGGGCGACGCGTGGCGCAGCGTATTGGCGCAGGTGCCGATCGATGCCGCCACGCTCGACACGCTGATGACGCTGGAAGCGCGCATGTATCAACCGCACGCCGCATTCGATCGTGCCGCGGTGGAAGACGCGCTGCGGCGCTGGCTGCATGCCGCGTGGCGGCGCATCAAGCCGATGGAGGCCGGCCGTGCCTGAATTCGCATGGCCATGGATATTCGTGCTGCTGCCGCTGCCGTGGCTGGCGTGGCGCTGGTTGAAGCCCGCCTCGCCCGGACAGGCGTTGCGCTTGCCCCATCGTTCGTTGTCGTGGGATGTAAGCCAGCACGTCTCTGCAACCAGCGCGGCATCGTGGCTGCTGGCGCTGGGCTGGCTGAGCCTGCTGATCGCCGCTGCGCGACCGCAATTGCTGGGGCCGCCGCAAGCGCAGACGCACAGCGGGCGCGCGATGATGCTGGCGGTCGATCTTTCCGGCAGTATGCAGACGCCGGACATGGTGCTGGGCGGACAGCAGCTCAGCCGTTTCGGTGCGGTGGAAGCCATCGCGGGCGATTTCATTTCCCGCCGCAGCGGCGACGAACTCGGCCTGGTGTTGTTCGGCACGCGCGCGTTTCTGGTCACCCCGCTCACCTATGACCTGAATGCGGTGCGCGCGCAGTTGCGCAGCGCGACCGTTGGCTTGCCCGGCACGGAAACCGCGATCGGCGATGCGATCGCGGTGGCGGTAAAACGTCTGTCCGCGTTGCCGGAACAGGCGCGGGTGCTGATCCTGCTTACCGATGGCGTGAACAATTCCGGCAGCATTTCGCCGCAGGATGCTGCGCGCGCCGCCAAGGCCGCCGGTGTGCGCATCTACACCATCGGCATCGGCGCGACGCGCATGGTCGTGCCTGGTTTGTTCGGCGACAGCGTGGTGAATCCGTCGGCGGATCTGGATGCGGATATGCTCACCTATATCGCGCATGAAACCGGTGGCCAGTTCTATCGCGCGACCGATGGCAATCAGCTCGCCGACGCCTATCGCGCGATCGATGCGCTGGAACCCATGCCGCAGCACGGTCCCAGCTTCCGCCTGCATCACGAACTGTTCCGTGTACCGCTCGCCATTGCCGGCGCCTGCCTGCTGCTAGGTCTGCTATGGCCGCGCTGGAAAGGGATGGCCGCATGAGCGAGGCGCTGCATCAATTCCATTTCTTGCAGCCTGCCTGGTTGCTGGGCCTGCTGGCCCTGCCGCTGTTGCTGTGGCTCGGCGTGCGTGGCGATGCATCGCAGCGTGCGCTGCATCGCCTGGTCGATGCGGAGTTGTTGCCGCATCTGGTCAGCGGCGGGGCGCGGCATGCGCGTTGGCCATCGGGCTTGCTCGCGCTGGGATGGACCTTGGGCGTGCTGGCGCTGGCGGGGCCGACCTGGAGCCGTATCGCCGAGCCGATGTTCGCCGATCGCGCGGCGCAGGTCGTCGCCATATCGCTGTCGCAGCGCATGCTGGCGCGCGACGTGCCGCCCAGCCGCATGGAGCGCGCACGCTACAAGGCGCGCGATCTGCTGATGGCCAACAAGGATGGATTGAATGCGCTGATCGGTTACGCCGGGCAATCGTTCGTGGTGGCGCCGCTTACCTCCGATGCGCACAGCCTGGATGCCTTGCTCGACGCGATGTCGCCCGACGTCATGCCGGTCGACGGCGACAATGCGGCGCAGGCCATCGAACAGGGCGTGAAGCTGATTCATGACGCCAAGCTGGGTAATGGATCGATCGTCTTGCTGACCGATGATGCCGATGCCGCCGCGCAAGCCGCAGCGCGTGCCGCGTGGTCCGCAGGCGTGCGGGTTTCCGTGCTGGGCATCGGCACGCCGCAGGGCGTGCCGATCACGCAAGCCGGCGGCGGTTTTGCGCATGACGATCAAGGCAACATCCTGGTAGCACGTCGCGACGACCAACACCTGCGCGCACTCGCCGACGCAGGTCACGGCCGTTACGTGGTCATGAGCGCAGATGGCGATGACTCCGCCGCCTTGCATGCGCTGTTGCAACCGACGCAACACGCCGCGCGCGCGGACGGACAAGGCAGCGACGTGTGGGAAGACCGCGGCCCGTGGTTGCTGCTGCCGTTGCTGCTGGTGGCCGCGATGGCCTTCCGTCGTGGCTGGGTGTTGCTGCTGCCCCTGGTATTGCTGCCGATGCTGCCGACCACGGCAAAAGCATCCGGCTGGCAGGATTGGTGGCGGCGTCCCGATCAGCAGGCGGCGAGTGCGTTGCGCCAAGGCGATGCGGCGAAGGCGCAGCAGCTGGCGCAGGATCCGGCGTGGCGCGGTGCAGCGGCCTATCGCGGCAAGGATTACGCCGCCGCGGCGCAAGCGCTGCAGCAGGCCAAGGGCGCCGATGCGCCATACAACCTTGGCAACGCGCTGGCCAAGCTCGGTCGCTACCAGGATGCGCTCAAGGCCTACGATCGCGCCCTGCAACTGGATCCACACAACGACGATGCGCGCGCCAATCGCAAAATCGTTGAAGAGGCGATGCGCAAGCAGCAGCAAAAGCCATCCTCGCAGCAACCGCAGAAGCAACCGTCCGGCGGACAGAGCGGACAGCAAAACCAGGCTGGCCGGAACGGGCAGCCGTCCGGTCAGCAAGGTCAGTCAGGCCAACAACAAAACGCCGGCCAAGGCGCGCAAGACAAGTCGAGTCAAAACCAGAACGGGCAGCAGCCCTCGCAAGGCGCGCAGCAGAACGGCAGCGAGCGATCTTCGGCGAACGATCAATCGACGCAACAGAACGCAGGCCAGGCCTCCGCGCAGGAAGAACCCAAAACTTCGCCGGCGCCCGCCTCCAGCAGCGAACGCGCGCAAGCGGCCAAAGCGCAACAAGGGCTGCAAACGCAAATGGACCAAGCGCTCGCCGGCAAGCAGGCCAAGGCGCCCCCACAGCAGGCGCATGAACTGGGTGTGGTCGAGAGCGACGATCCGCTCGCCAAGCTGCCCAACGACGTGCGCCGCGATCTGCAGCGCGTGCCGGACGATCCCGGCGCGCTGCTACGCCGCAAGTTCGAGCTCGAGTACCGCGAGCGCATGGGCGCGCAACCTGGCGATGGAGATTGAGTGATGCGTTGGCTGTTGCTTATCGTCCTTTTGTTGCCTTTCACAGCGATGGCGGCGAGCGTGCAGGCGACGTTGGATCGCAACGACGTGCATCTGGGCGAAACCGTCACGCTCAATCTGCGCATCGACGGCACGATGAATGCGAACACGCCGGACCTGAGCGCACTGGATCGTGATTTCGAAGTACTCGGCACTTCCACCAACAGTTCGCTCAATATCGTCAACGGCCAGCAGACCGCCGAACTGATCATCGGCGTGGCCTTGCGCCCGAAGCACACGGGCGATCTGCAGATTCCGTCGCTGAGCGTGGCCGGCAGCCAGACGCAGCCGCTGACCTTGCACGTGGGCGCGCCGGACACATCGGCCAGCGCGAACGCCGGCAAGGATGTGTTCGTCGAAGTCACGCCCAGTTCGAATCACGCCTATGTCGGGCAGCAACTGCTCTACACTGTGCGCCTGTTCTTCGACCTCAATCTCAACAGCGGCAGCCTGGCCGATCCGCATGTCGATGGCGCGGAGTTGCGCAAGCTGGGCAATGACGCCGATTACCAGGCCGTGCGCAACGGCCACCGCTACCAGGTGATCGAGCGGCGCTATGCCTTGACGCCACAGCGCGCCGGCAGCCTGACCATTCCTTCGATCGAGTTCCAGGGCGAAGCGGTCGAACCCGGCAACCCGAACGATCCGGGTGGCTTCTTCAATCCCGGCGGCTTGTTCGGCAACACCACGCCGGTGACGGCCAACTCGCCGGAAGCGACGATCGACGTACAGGCGCCGCCTGCGAACTGGGGCAAGACCGCCTGGCTGCCCGCACGCTCGCTGACGCTCAGCCTCGAGGGCTTGCCCAGCGACGACAAGATCACCGTCGGCCAACCGCTCAACCTGCGCATGCGCGTGGAAGCGCAGGGCGTGCCCGGCGATGCCTTGCCGGAGTTGAGCCTGCCGGCGATCGATGGCGCCACGGTGTATCCCGACCAGCCCAGCACGACCACGCGCGACGATGGCGAATGGCTGACGGGGCGGCGCGAACGCCATTTCGCGATCTTTCCGCAGCATGTCGGCACGCTGACTATTCCGGAAATCACGCTGACCTGGTTCGACGTGCAAAGCGGACAGAAGCGTGTCGCCACCATTCCCGCGCATACCTTGAGCGTGGCCGCAGCTGCGCCCGGCGCAGCGCCGGCGGTCACCGCATCCGCGCCACAGCCTGCGCCATCAACAGCCAGCAGCATTGCCGCCGCGCCCGCGGTTGCGCCCGCGGTTGCGCCTGCGGCCGGCACCGCAGTGGCGACGCCCTGGCGCTGGATCGCCCTGGGCAGCCTGGTCCTGTGGCTGATCAGCATGCTGGCGTTCGCGTGGTGGTATCGCGGCAAACGATCACGCAGCACGTCCGCGCCTGCACGTCGTACGGAACCCGCCGATACGGCACGCGCACTGCGCCAGGCGTTTCTGGAGGCGGCGCGCGGCAACGATAGCCCGACCCAGGCGCGACGTCTGCTGGCCTGGGCGCGTTCCGAACGCCCCGAGCTGCGCAACCTGGGCGAGGTGGCGGAGGCATTGGCGTCCCAGGAGCAGCGCGCGGCGATCGAACAGCTGCAGCGCGAGCACTACGCCGGCGTTACTGCGGCCAAGCGCATCGATCTGGCCGCCGTGTTCGCCAAGGGCTTCGCATGGCGCCAGGCGGATACCGCCGAGACGGATTCACCGCTGCCGCCGCTGTATCCGTTCAAGCTCGATTGAGCGCGTCCTGCCAGATCGACGCCATGCGTGCGTCGTAACAGCAAAGCTGCACGTCCATGGCGTCGGGCGCCACCTTGCGCAAGGTGGCGATCGCAACCCGCGCCGCCTGTTCGGGTGGATAGCCGTAGACGCCGCAGCTGATCGCCGGAAAGGCGATGCTTGCGATGGCGTGCTCGTCCGCCAGCGCGATGCACGAGCGATAGCACCGCGCCAGCAGTTCGGGTTCGCCGCGATGTCCGCCGTGCCAGACCGGCCCCACCGTGTGAATGACATAGCGCGCCGGCAACAGGAAACCCGGCGTGATGCGCGCCTCGCCGGTCGGGCAGCGCACGCCGGGCGCCACCTGCGGCAAGGCTTTGCAAGCTTCCAGCAAGCCAGGCCCGGCCGCGCGATGGATGGCCCCGTCCACGCCGCCGCCGCCGAGCAAGGCGGTGTTGGCCGCGTTCACGATGGCGTCCAGAGGCAACCGGGTGAGGTCGGAAGTGACAACGCTAATGGGCATGGTTTGGGCTTATGCTTGGGCGAATGGGATCATTCCCTAGCGACACCGGGCGATTGCATCATGCCAAAGACGGAAGATATTTCCTTCGGTTACTTGCTGAACGACATTACCCTGCTGTTTCGCAAGCACTTTGACCGGCGTGCGGTGAAATTCGGTTTGACGCGAGCGCAATGGCGCGCCACCAAGATGCTTTATCACCGCGAAGGCCTGCGCCAGACGGAGCTGGCCGAATTCCTGGAGATGGAACCCATTGCCGTCGGTCGCGTGATCGACCGCCTGCAGGCGGCCGGCTTCGTGGAACGGCGGCCCGATCCCAAGGATCGCCGCGCCTGGCGCCTCTACACCACCGCGCAGGCTAGCGGAGTGATCGACGATATGGAGCGCATCGCGCGCGACCTGCGGCGTGAATGCACGGCGGGCATCACCTACGAGGAGATGGCCCAGGCGATGGACGTGCTGACGCGGCTGAAGGAAAACCTGCAGGCGCTCGATGCTGCGGAAGCTCCCGCCGAAGTCGGCGAGGAAGTGACCGTTCCTTCCGACCTTCGTGAGGAAGGGTAGGTTGGGCTGAGGCGTAGCCTACGGGAAAATCGCGTCAGGCCCTCTCCCCCGAAGGAGAGAGGGCAAAACGTACAAGGGCTACTTAGTCTTCCGCCCCATCATGCGCAAACGCGCCGGGCGCCGAGCCGAAATCGCCATCCGCCTGCGCCGCCATGTAGGAGAACACGGCATACACCGCCACGTTCTGCGCCAGCTCCTTCGGGTCGATCTTGTCCAGCGTGTCGTTGGGCGTGTGGTGCCAGTCGAAGTAGTGCGTGCCGTCCTGCACGAGCGTGAGCGCGGCCATGCCCTTGCCATGCATCTGCGAGAGATCCGAACCGCCGCCGCCCGGCTTCTTCGCGTCATAGCTCACGCCGATCGGCGCCAGCACCTTGGCGATCTGCGCGATGGCGCCGCGCGCCTCGGGCTTCACGCTGGCGGTCATGCGCCAGATCGGGCCGGCGCCGAAATCCGATTCGGTGCCGAGCTGGAACTTGCTCACGTCCGCCGCGTGCTTCTCGGCGTAGGCGCGGCCGCCCCACAAGCCCATTTCCTCGTTGGCGAAAGCGATCACGCGGATGGTGCGATCGGGACGTTGCGGCAGATCGTGGATCACCTTGGCGGCGCCCACGGCGATCGCCACGCCGGCGCCATCGTCGATCGCGCCGGTGCCCAGGTCCCAGGAATCCAGATGGCCGCCGATGGCGATCACCTGGTCGGGATATTTGCTGCCGGTGATCTCGCCGATCACGTTGGCGCCGGTGTACTGGCCTTCGATGCCGCAATCGAGATCAAGCTTGACGGTGACCGGCTTGCCGTAGGCCAACACGCGTTCCAACTGGTCGGCGTCCGGATTCGACAGCGCCGCAGCGGGAATCGCGTTGGCCGGATCGGTGAAACCGGTGACGCCGGTGTGTGGCGTGCGGTCGTTGGCATCGGTACCGGCCGAGCGCAGCAGATAACCCGCGGCGCCTTTCGCCTGCGCGATCACCGGACCCTGCACGCGAATCGGCGAACCGATGCGGCCGTAGTCCAGGCCATCCTTATGCCGCTGCATGCGCTCGCCGATGTAGACGATCTTGCCTTTCACGCTGGCCGGATCGGCGGCCTTCAGCGCATCCAGGCTGGCGAACTGCACCACCTCGGCGGTCAGGCCGCCCTTGGGCGTAGCGGGCGAATAACCCAGCGCGGTAAGCGTCAACGGCTGCGGAAACGGCGCGACGATGGCGCCATGCTCGCTGCGACGCACCCACAGCGGATAGCTCACCGGCTCGGTATAGACCTTGTCGAAACCCAGCGCCTTGAACTTGGCCACCATCCAGTCACGGCCACGTTCGTCGTTTACGCCACCGGCCAGGCGCGCGCCGACTTCGGTGGTGAGCCCTTCCACCACTTTGTAGGCGGTGTCGTCATGCAGCGCCTTGTCGCGCAGCTGTTCGGCCGTCTGCACGGCGGCTGCGGGAATGGTGGTGGGCGCATCCTTGGCGCAAATCGATCCGGTAGCCAGCATCAGGCTGGCGGCGAGCAGGGTGAGGGAGTGACGCATGGGTGGCTCCGGTTGCGGAGCCACGATTATCGGTGTCCTATCGGATAGCGCTTAGGCCGAAAGTCATGCTCGACATTTACACCTTGTTCTTCAACAGATCACGAATTTCCGTCAGCAACGCCACTTCTGGCGGCGTTGCCGCGGCGGCCTTCTTGTAGAACCTGTTGACCAGCTTGACCAGCAGAAAGATCGCGAACGCCACGATCAGGAAGGCGATCACGGTGTTGATAAAGCTACCGTAGGCGATCGCCACTTCCGGAATCTTGTGCGCAGGATTGCTGTTGTCGGCGGGCCGTATCACCCACTTCATATCCGAGAAATCGATGCCGCCGGTGATCCAGCCGATCGGCGGCATGATCAGGTCGCTCACCAGCGAGGTGACGATCTTGCCGAACGCCGCGCCGATCACCACGCCCACCGCCATGTCTACGACGTTGCCGCGCGTGGCAAATTCTTTGAATTCCTGCAGCATGCTCATGGTCGTCTCCGTTGGGTTGTGCGCCAGATGGCGTTGTGAACTTCGATGCGACGAAGGCGTCGCCAATAGCGTCAAACGATACGGCTTTCCAGCACGGCGACCCCTTCCACTTCCGCGCGAAAGCGATCACCGCGTTGCAGCGCCGCCACGCCGGCGGGCGTGCCGGTAAAGATCAGGTCGCCGGGCTTGAGCTCGAACAGCGTGGATAGCGCAGCAATGATGTCGGCGACGCCATGCACCATCTCGCCCAATCGCCCCTGCTGGCGCACCTGCCCATTCACCGCAAGGCTGATGCGTGTATCGGCGTGCAGGGTGGTTTCGCCTGCCGGCCGCAAGGCGGAGACCGGTGCGGAATGGTCGAACGCCTTGGCCACGTCCCACGGATGGCCCTTGGCCTTGGCGATGGCCTGCAGATCGCGCCGGGTGAGGTCGAGCCCCACGCCGTAGCCGAAGACCGCCTGCGCCGCCTGCCCGGCATCGAGATTGCGGCCGCCGGCCTTCAACGCCACTACCATTTCCACTTCGTGATGAAGTTCCGAGGTGGCCGAAGGGTAGGGCACGTCCGCGCCATCGGCGACCACGGCGTCCGCAGGTTTGCAGAAGAACATCGGGGCCGAAGCATCTACAGTGGCCCCCATTTCACGTGCGTGCTCGGCGTAATTGCGGCCGATGCAGAACACGCGGCGGATGGGAAAGCGTTCCTCGCGGCCGATAACCGGGAGGCTGGGGATGGCAGGAGGATCGATCGCGTAGCGCATGCCAAAAAGGGTAGCAGCTTCATGCACCTGCCTGGCAACACGCCCATTGGGTGCCGACCGATTTGTCAGCACGCATCGCGCATCGAGGCGCCACGTCAGCGGCGCGCAAGCAAAAATACGCAGCTTGTACGTCCTTTGCGGGCATGACGTTGTCGATTTTGGGGTTGCCCGCGCGTCGTAGGACATGACAGCTGTCATCGCCATGGGTTGATGGGCGCACGTAGCGGGGCATGGCCGAGGCCATTATCGTGCGCGCATCGGGACAACAGGACAAAAAGCGTGAGCAATGCCGATCTACTGAAGGAACTCAAGATCGAACGCCACCAGCGTGACGAGCACGGACATGGGCCGGCGCGCTGGCCCTGGATCGTCGGCGTGATCGTGCTGCTGCTGGCGGGGCTGGGGGTGGGCGCCTGGTGGTGGTTCGGCCATCGACCCGTTCCGGTGCATACCGCGCAGGCGGTGGCGGCCGGCAGCGATCCGGCGGCCGGTGCGGTATTGCAGGCCACCGGTTACGTCACCGCACGCCGGCAGGCCACCGTTTCCGCGCAGATCACCGGTACCCTTACCGCGGTGCTGATCGAGGAAGGCGATCACGTCAAGCAAGGGCAGATCCTGGCCAAGCTGGATGACAGCCAGTACAAGGCCGCGCTCGATTCGGCCATCGCGCAGGCCAAGGCCGCGCATGCGCTGGTCAATCAATACGAAGCGCAATTGGCGCAGAACCAGCGCGACGCCACGCGCAACGAAGCGCTGGCCGAACGCGGGCTGGTCTCCAAGCAGGCGGCCGAGCAATCGCGCACGCTCGCCAGCAGCACGCGCGCGCAGCTGGCCTCACAGCAGAGGCAGGCCGCTGCCGCCGACGCACAGGTGGTGGAAGCGCAGGTCAATTACGGTTACTGCATGATCCGCGCACCGTTCAATGGCGTGATCACCACCAAGGATGCGCAGGTGGGCGAAGTGGTGTCGCCGTTCTCGGCCGGCGGCGGCTTCACGCGCACCGGCATCGGCACCATCGTGGACATGGATTCGCTGGAAGTGGACGTCGACGTCAACGAGGCCTATATCGGCCGCGTCACGCCCAACATGCCGGCCGAAGCGGTGCTCGATGCGTATCCGGACTGGAAGATTCCCGCCCACGTGATCGCCATCGTGCCGGCCGCCGATCGCGGCAAGGCCACGGTGAAGGTGCGCGTGGCGATGGAGAAGAAAGACGCGCGCATCGTGCCGGATATGGGCGTGCGCGTCTCGTTCCTGGAAGCCAAGCCCGCCACCGCCGAACAGGCACCGAAAGGCGTGCTGGTGCCGGCCAAGGCGATCGTGAAGCGCGACGGCAGCGACAGTGTGTTCGTGGTTACCAATGGCAAGGCGCATCGACAAACCGTGCAGCCTGCCGCGCAGACCTTCGGCGATATGCGGCTGATTCCTGCCGCGGTGAATGCGGGCGACAGCGTGGTGGTGTCGCCGCCGGACGAGCTTCGCGACGGTTCCGATGTAAGCGTGCAGGCTCAGTAAACAACTCAAGGCATGCGCGATTCGCGCGCAGCCACAACCGTTCCACTCGGGAGGATGTAGCTATGGGTACGTTGATCGAGATCCGCGATCTTTCCAAAGTTTATGAGCGTGGCCGGCAGAAGGTGGAGGTGTTGCATCACATCAACCTCAACATCGCCGAAGGTGATTTTCTCGCACTTATGGGCCCGTCCGGTTCGGGCAAGACCACCTTGCTGAACCTGGTCGGTGGTCTGGACACGCCCAGCGGCGGCAGCATCAGCGTGGGCGGGCAGCGCATCGATCAGTTCGGCGCCGGTGCATTGGCACGTTGGCGCGCGTCCAACGTCGGCTTCGTGTTCCAGTTCTACAACCTGATGCCGATGCTGAGCGCGCAGCGCAACGTGGAACTGCCGCTGCTGCTGACCAAGTTGTCGGCCGCGCAGCGGCGCAAGAATGCAGCCATCGCGCTGCAACTGGTGGGCCTGGCCGATCGCGCTTCGCACAAGCCGAGCGAGCTTTCCGGTGGTCAGCAGCAGCGCGTGGCGATTGCGCGTGCGATCGTTTCCGACCCTGGCCTGCTGGTGTGCGACGAGCCGACCGGCGATCTGGATCGCCATTCGGCCGAAGAAGTGCTTGGCCTGCTGCGTCAGCTCAACCGCGAACACGGCAAGACCATCGTGATGGTCACGCACGATCCGAAAGCGGCCGAGTACGCCGATCACACGCTGCATCTGGACAAGGGCACGCTGGTCGAACAGGTCACCGCCTGAGGAGGGTGTGATGAAATATTTCCATCTGATCTGGGCCGCGCTGTTCCGGCGCAAGACCCGCACCATCCTCACGCTGGTGTCGATCGCCGCGGCGTTCCTGCTGTTCGGCATGCTCGATGCCGTACGCACCTCGTTCGACCAGGCCGGCAAAAGCGCCAACGGCGCGCAGCGCTTGCAGACCGGTTCGAAGCTGTCGTTCATCGAGACCTTGCCGCAAGGCCTGGCCGAACAGATCGCGCGCGTGCCCGGCGTGAAATCCGTGGCGTACGCGAACTGGTTCGGCGGCGCGTACCAGGATCCGCACAACCAGATCTTCACCTTCGCGGTGAGCGACAACTACGTCGATCAATATCCGGAAGTGCAGGTGAGCGACGACGCGCGCAAGACCTATCAGCAAACGCGCACCGGCATTCTGGTGGGCGACAAGCTGATGGAGAAATACCACTGGAAGGTGGGCGACCAGATTCCGTTGCAGTCGAACATCTTTCCGCAGTTGAACGGCAGCAAGAACTGGACCTTCAACATCGTCGGCGTCATGCATCCGAAGGAAACCAGTGCGGGCTTTTACAGCCAGATGATCCTGATGCACTGGAAGTATTTTGACGACAGCGTCGCCAAGGGCTACAACGGCGGCCGCGTGGGCTGGTTCGTCACGCGCGTGAACGACGTGAACCAGGCCGACCGGGTGGCCAAGGCGATCGATGCGTTATCGGCCAATTCGGATCACGAAACCCGCACGCAGACCGAAGCGGCCGCCACCGCGTCATGGATGAAGCAGCTGGCCGACATCGGCTTGATCGTCGGCTCGATCATGGGCGCTGTGTTCTTCACCCTGCTGCTGTTGACCGGCAACACCATGATGCAGGCGGTGCGCGAACGCACTTCCGAGCTGGCGGTGATGAAAACCTTAGGGTTCTCCGATCACAGCGTATTGGCGATGGTGCTGGCCGAATCGGTGCTGCTGGTGCTGCTCGGTGGCGTGATCGGCATTGCGCTGGCGGCGGTATTGATTCCGGGCGTAAGCGCGAGCAGCGGCGGCATGTTGAACCTGCCCACGGTCGGCGCGAGCAGCTGGATGCTGGGCATCGGCCTGATGCTGGCGATCGGTGCGGTGGTCGGCGCCATTCCCGCGTGGCGGGCGATGCGCTTGAACATTGTCGATGCGCTGGCCGGCCGCTAAAGGAGCACAGTCATGAATTTTCTTTTCAATCTTGCAGTGCTGGTCGCGATGATCATCGCGCTTTACGTATGGATGCAGTTGCCCTGGTACGTGGTGCTGGCGTTGGCGGTGGTGTTCGCAGCCTGGATGGCGTTGACGCGCCGTGGGCGGCAGGCCGCTTCGGTCACTGGCGTCGGCGTGAGCACGCTGCGGCAGCGACTCGGTTCGTCCTCGGTGGTGATCGTGGGCATCGCCGGCGTGGTCGGCGTGCTGGTGGCGTTGCTGGCGATGGGCGAGGGTTACAGCGAAACCCTGCGCAAGACCGGTAGCGATGACACAGTGATGGTGCTGCGTGGCGGTTCGGCCGCCGAAGTCAGTTCAGTGATGAACCGCGACAGCATCCTGGTGGTCGACCAGGCGCCTGGCGTTGCGCATGACAGCCAGGGCAAGCCGATCACTTCCGGCGAAATCGTGGTGGCGGCCAACCTGCCGATCAAAGGCGGCGGCCCGGAC
Source organism: uncultured Dyella sp. (assembly GCA_966430775.1). GTDB lineage: Bacteria > Pseudomonadota > Gammaproteobacteria > Xanthomonadales > Rhodanobacteraceae > Dyella_B. The sequence continues at coordinate 48,330 of CBJMMB010000005.1, forward strand.
GAAGAAGGCAGCGTGCAATTGCGCGGCGTGGGTGAGGGCGCCTGGGCCGTGCGTCCCAACCTGAAGATCATCGCCGGGCGCAAATTCCAGCCCGGCATGCGCGAGCTGGTGGTGGGTCAGGGCGCGCAGCGCCAGTTCGCCGGCCTGGAGCCCGGACACGCGATCAAGCTCGGCGCGCAGACCTGGAACGTGGTCGGCGTGTTCGCCTCGGGCGATGCACTCGATTCGGAAATCTGGGGCGATGCCGACGTGGTGGCCGAGGCCTACCGGCGTGGCAGCAGCCGCACGTCGATGGTGGTCAAGCTGACCGAAGCCAAGGCGTTCGATGCGTTCAAGGCGGCGCTGGCCGGCGATCCGCGCCTGCAGGTGGATGTGGACACCACGCTCAACTACTACAGCAAGCAGTCCGAAGGCATGAGCAAGGTGATGCGCGTGATGGGCATTACGGTGGGCACGATCATGGCGATCGGCGCGTTGTTCGGCGCGCTCAACACCATGTTCGCCGCCGTGGCCGCGCGTGCGCGGGAAATCGCCACGTTGCGCGCGATCGGTTTTCGCGGCCTGCCGGTGGTGGTGGCGGTGATGCTGGAGACCATGCTGCTGGCCTTGATCGGCGGCTTGATCGGCGGCCTGCTGGCGTGGCTGATCTTCAATGGCTGGACCGCTTCCACGCTGGCGGCGGGCACCACCGGGCAGCTTGCCTTCACCTTCAAAGTGACGCCCAGCTTGCTGTGGGAAGGCTTGAAGTGGGCGCTGGCGATCGGCTTCGTCGGTGGTTTGTTCCCGGCGTTGCGTGCGGCGCGTCTGCCGGTGACGACGGCACTGCGCGAGTTGTGATGGCCAGTGAGCGGGAACGGTTATCCGTTCCCGCTCTTAGTCGATACTTACGATGACAGTCTGTGCGCTGGGCCGCTTCGCGCTTCCCAGCGCAAGCGACAGCAGCACAAGCACCACCAGCGTCGCCACGTTGCAAGCCAAGCCAGTGGCGAAGGCATGCGCATACACGCTCGCGCCGCTTTGACCATGCAGCGCCGTGTAGAACACGCCGCCGATCACCGCCACGCCGAGCGCCGCGCTGATCTGCAATCCGGTAATCACCATGCCCGACGCCAGGCCTGCGTGATGCATGCCCACGCTGCCGATCACGGTGCGGATCAAGGAAGGCATGGCGACACCGAAGCCGCAGCCGGCGATCACCAGCGCCGGCGCAAACACGCTCTGTGGCACCACGTGCAGCACTACCGCGATGAGCAGAGCAAAGCCCGCCGCCTTGAACGCGCACGCCAATGGCAACGCACGATGGCCGAGCGCATCGATCACGCGCGGTGCACTGATCGAACCCACGAAATAGCCGATGGTGAACGGCACGGTGGCCAGCCCGGCCTGCAAGGCGCTGTGTTGCAGACCGTTCTGCAAGTAGACGGCGAAGGTGAGGAAAAAAGCGGAGGTGAGATAGATGCCGAGCGTTACCACCATGCCCAGCGAAAAATCGTGCTCGCGGAACAGCCGCACGTCGATCAATGGCGAGCCGCCACGTCGAACGAGGCGCGCTTCGAAGCGCACGAACAACGCGAACGTCAGCAGCGAACCGGCCAGCATCGCGTAGGTCCATAACGGCCAGCCTTGCTCGCGCCCTTCCACCAGCGGATACACCAGCAGCGCCAAGGCCAGCGACAGCAAACCCACGCCACCCAGGTCCAGGCGCGCGGCATGTTCGGCGCGCGATTCGCGCAGCAGCATCGCCCCGCCGATCCATGCCGCCACGCCCACTGGCAGGTTGACCAGAAAGATCAGCTGCCAGCCCAGGCCCCACAGATGGCTCGACACCAGCACGCCGCCCAGCAAGGCGCCGAGCGTGGCGGCAATGCCGAAGGTGGCCGAATACAAACCCAGCGCGCGCGGCTGCTCGGCCTGCGGAAACATCACGCGGATCGAGGCCAGCACCTGCGGCGCCAACGCGGCAGCCGCCATGCCCTGCAACATGCGCCCGGCGAGCAGGGCATTCGACGACCACGCCAGCCCGCACATCAGCGACGCCAGCGTGAACCCGGCAATGCCCAGCAGGAACAACCGCCGGCGGCCGAACAGGTCGCCCAGCCGTCCGCCGGTGATCAGGAACACCGCATAGCTTGCCGCATACGCCGAGATCACGAACTGCAGTTGTGCGGCGCTGGTATGCAGGGCGGAGCGGATCGAGGGCAGCGCCACGTTCACGATGAAGAAATCCAGCGGCGGCAGGAAGGCGCCCGTCAATAAAACGGGCAAAGCCAGCCAGCGCCGCGGATCGCCTGCGGCGTTATGCGTCGTCATGTCTTTGCTCCAGAAAACCAGCTTGTCGTCCATGCTAGTGCGGGCCTAAGATAAGAAAAACTCATCGTCGGATATTTCAGTCATGAATGTTGAAAATGGATATCTGCGGCGGCCGCTGGATCTGGATGCCGTGCAGGCCTTCGTGCTGGTGGCCGATCTCAACAGCTTCACGCGCGCGGCCGAGGCGCTCGATACCACCCAATCGGCCGTGAGCCTGAAATTGAAGCGCCTGGAAGATCGCCTGGGCCGGCGCCTGCTGGAGCGCACGCCGCGTCGTGTGCGTCTATCGCATCAGGGCGAAGCCTTCCTGCCGGCGGCGCGCGAATTGCTCGATGCGCACGAGCGTGCGGTGAACGGCCAGCAGCATGCGCATCAGAGTTTGCGTATCGGCATCAGCGATCAGGCGGCGGGTACCGAGCTGCCTACGCTGCTGGCGAAAGTGGGCGCGTACGACCGCTCCTTGCGCATCGAAGTGCGCATTGGTGCTTCGTACGGCCTGCTCGGCGCCTATGATCGCGGCGAAATCGACGCGGCGATCGTCTGCCGCGACAGCGGCCGTGCCGATGGCGAGCTGTTGTTCGTCGAGCCCTATGGCTGGTACGCGGTACCGCATTGGGAGCAGCCTGCGGGCGAGCCCTTGCGCATCGCCTCGCTCGCCGCGCCGTGCCATGTCCGTGCGATGGCGCTGAAAACGCTGGATGACGCCGGCATCGCGTGGAGCGAAGTGTTCGTCGGCGGTGGCTTGCCCGCGGTCGCCGCGGCGGCTTCGGCGGGGCTGGCGGTGGCGCCGCTGCCGCGACGCGCTTGCCCGTCCAACGCCGTCGAAGTCAGCGAGCGCCTGGGCTTGCCGAAGCTGCCGCTGACCGAAGTGATGCTCCACAACCGTGTTGCAGACCCGCGCACGCGTGAAGCCGTACGCATTCTGGCCGCGGCGCTGCGTGCATCCGTGGCGTCTTAGGGCATCACCGGTGGTACGTACGGCAAGGTAAGGCCCAGCAGCCACAACAGGCCCAGCACCAGCGGCACGTGCACGACGAGCTGGATAAAGGTGAAGCCGACCACGTCGCGCGCTTTCAGCCCCAGCACGCCGAGCAGCGGCAGCATCCAGAACGGATTGATCAGATTCGGCAAGGCTTCCGCAGCGTTGTAAACCTGCACCGCCCAGCCCAGATGCACGTGCAGATCGTTCGCCGCCTGCATCACATACGGCGCCTCGATCAACCATTTGCCGCCGCCGGACGGCACGAAGAAACCGAGCACCGAGGAATACACGCCCATCACCAGCGGAAAACTGTCGGTGGAGGCAATATGCACGAATACGCCGGACAGGCGATGCGCGAGCGTTTGGCCGTCCAAACCCGGCGCATGCGTAAGCAACGCGGCGATGCCGCCATACAGCGGAAATTGAATCAGCACGCCGGCCGTGCTCGGCACCGCGCGCGTCACCGCGTTGAGAAAACTGCGCGGGCGCCAATGCAGCAGCAAGCCGACGGTAAGGAACAGGAAGTTGTAGGTGTTGAGGTTGGCGATCGCGGTGACCGCTGGCTTGCTGGCGAATTCGTAGCCCAGCCAGCCCAGGCCGAGCACGCCGATCAGGATCGACAGCAGCGGGCTGTATTCCAGCCATTCGCCGGGGCGACTGCGCGGCGGCAGCACGGGCGTGGCGTTTTCCACGGCGCCGAAATCCTGCGCGATGCGCGCCTGCGCATCCGATGGTGCGGTTAGCCAGCAGATCAGCAGCGAGACCAGGATCAGCACCGCCGTCAGCGCGATCGATTGCCACAGGAAAATCGTCTGGCTGAAAGGCAGCACGCCGGTGATCGACAGCAGGCCCGGCGGCATGCTTTTCGGATTGGCCTGCAACTGCGCCGCGGACGACGACAAGCCCATCGCCCACACCGCGCCCAAGCCCAGATAGGCGGCCGCGCCGGCCGCGCGATAGTCCATGCGCAGTTCTTCGCGGCGTGCCAATGCGCGCACTAGCAGGCCACCGAACACCAGCGAAAATCCCCACGACAACAGCGAAGCCAGCATGCTGACCAGGCCGACGTAGCAGATCGCGCCGCGTCCGCTGCGCGGCACGCGCGCGAGTAGATCAATGAAGCGCGCCACGACAGGCGCAGTAGCCACCACGTAGCCACCGATCACCACGAAGGCCATCTGCATGGTGAAAGGAATCAAGCTCCAGAAGCCGTCGCCGAACGCATTGGCGGTGACGACAGGCGTGGCGCCGAAGCCTAATACCGCGATGGCCACGACGATCACGCCCAGCGCGGCGAACACCCATGCATCAGGAAACCAGCGCTCCGCCCACGCCGCGCTGCGTAACGCGGCGCGCGCCATCCAGCCGTCGGTTGCGTTGCTCATGGACGCAGCTCTTTCCGAGGAATGCGTCTATGGTGATGCGCCATCACGCGTGGCGGCAAGCGTCCACGCATGACACTTCGAAGACCGTCAGTGCGCCTGTCGTTGTCGCGCGAACGTGATGATGCCCACGCCCAGCAGGATCACCGCCATGCCGGCCAGGTCGTAAGGGCCGACGGTCTCGCCCAACAGCAACACGCCGAACAGCACCGCCACCGGTGGATTGACGTACGCATAGCTGGTGGCGAACGCAGGGCGCGCATGCTTGAGCACGTACAGGTAAGCACTGAAGGCGATCAGCGAACCGAATACCACCAGGTACGCCGCGGCGGCCGTGGCATGCAGCGAGGGGTGCGCCGGCAACTTTTCGGACGTGAGCATGCCCACCGCGAGCAGGGCGACGCTGCCGCACAGCATTTGCGCGGCGGTATTCATCAAGCCGGTGGGCATGTCCTGATGCTTGCTCCACACCGAGCCGAACGCCCATGCCATCGCCGCGACCAGCAAGGCGATCGCACCGATGTGCGAACCGGACAAGGCGCTGCCGAGATTGAGCACGATCACGCCGACAAAGCCGATCAGCAGACCGGCCGTTTCCGATCGGGTCGGCCAGTTGCCATACAGTGCCGCAAAGATCGCCGCGAACAACGGCATGCTTGCGACGGCTACCGCGGAAACACCCGAACTCACGCTTTGCTCGGCATAACACACCAGGCCGTTGCCGAAGCCAAGCAACAGCACGCCGGTGAACGCCGCGTTGCGCCATTGCCGTGCGGAGGGCAGCGGCGTGCCGCGCCAGCGCAGATAGCCGAACAGCAGCACGCCCGCGACGGCGAAACGCAGCCCGGCGAGCAGAAACGGCGGATAGCTTTCCAGCGCGATGCGTATCGCGAGGTAGGTGGAACCCCAGACGATGTACAGCGCGAGCATGGCCAGAGGCACCCACGCACCCGCGCGGTTCTGGTCGCTCGCCGTGGCAAGCGTGTTGGTGGCCGAATCGTTCATGGGCGAGAAGATGGGGAAGAACCGCCACGATACCTGCGTGGCGGGCGTTGGAGTAGCGAAAGCGATGCAAGCGTGCGTTGATTCAGCGTCAATGCGCCGGCCCCGTCCCGCTCGATCGGCGCGCTATCCCTGCCGCGCTGCCTCTTCCTGGGCGAGCAGCGCGCGCTTGCGTTCCACGCCCCAACGCCAGCCGCCCGGCGAGCCGTCTTCGCGCACGATGCGATGGCACGGCACGATCAGCGCCAGGCGGTTGTTGCCGCAGGCCTGGCCGATCGCGCGAGCGGCGCCGGGCTGGCCCAGCTCCGCGGCGAGTTCGCCATAGCTCTTGGTGGTGCCGGCCGGGATGCGGGTAAGGGCGTCCCACACGCGCCATTGGAACGCGGTGGCGGCCACATCCAGCGGCGGCATCTCCGGCGCGGCGCGGTCGCTCCAGCCCAGCTCGCTGGCGATGCGGGCGATCACCGCGTCCAGCCATTCCTCGCGGCCGTTGTCGACGCGCTCGCGGCTGGCCTTGGGAAACTCATCCGCCAGCCGCTGTTCCAGTTCTTCGTCGTTCGCGCCCAGCGTGACCGAGCAGATGCCTTTCGCCGTAGCGGCCACCAGCAGCTGGCCCAGCGGCGTGCAGGTGGTGGTGTAGCGGATGTGCGCGCCGGCGCCGCCCGCGCGATAGCTGGCCGGCGTCATGCCCAGCAGGCGGTTGGTATTTTCGTAGACCCGACTGCCGGAACCGAAGCCGGCGTCATAGACCGCGTCGGCCACGGCGGAACCTTTGCGCAACGCGCTCTTGAACTGGCCGAAGCGGCGTGCGCGATGGTATTCGGCCGGGCTCATGCCGTAGCGGCGGCGGAAGGCGCGTTGCAGATGGCTGGGGCTGAGCTTGGCCGCATCGGCCAGGGTGGCCAGCGAAGGCGCTTCCGTCGCGCGCTCGATCAGCGCGCGGACGTGCTCCAGCGGTGCTTCAAGGGTGGCGAGGGAGTTACGCATGGCAGTATCCGAGAAGGGATTTGCCGTCAGCTTAGGGAAGCCGCTACGTGGCAGCTATCCGGATTTTGCGCTCAGTGATGCGCTACCGGGCGGGAGTTGCGGATGACTACGTACTCGCCTTCGAGCACTTCCGGCTGGCGTGCGTGGCGGGCGGCGCCCGGCACGGCGACGCGGCTGCGCTTCCATTGCCGCCAGAGCAGCCAAAGCGCACCGCCAACGGTCAGCACGCCGGCCACGACCAGGCCGAACACCATCAGCACGCCCACGACAATCAGGCCCAGCACCACCGACAAAGCCTGGGCGAGCGGGTGGCGACGACGGTGCAAAAGCGGAAGAACGACGCGCATGTTAAAAATCCGTATGGTAAAATCAAGGACTTACGCGCGTAACGATGAGGCCATAAGGCCTCCAAGGCAAGAGCCCATGGAAACCGCAGCATCCCCCCGCCGCCTGTGCTGGCTTCACGACATGCCCGATGGCGAGGCCATCGCGGTGGACGTGCTGCTGCCCGACGGCGAGGAAAGCGTGATCCTGCTGCGCCAGGGCGAGCGCGTGAATGCCTGGTTGAACATCTGCCCGCACGCTGGCCGCCGCCTGGACTGGGCGCCGGGCAAGTTCCTGCTCTCGAAGGGCATGCTGGTGTGCGCCGCGCATGGCGCCAGCTTCAGCGTGCAGAACGGCGAATGCACCGGCGGCCCCTGCCGGGGCGAAAGCCTGCGGGCGGTGCCGGTGCGGGTGGAGCAGGGAGAGGTGTTGCTCGATGCGTAGGTTGGGTTAGCGCAGCGTAACCCAACGATGTCGCTTCGAAGACGTTGGGTTACCCCCGGATCAAGTCCGGGGTAACCACCTACGATTCATCCAACGGCAACACATCATGGAAGACGTTGTAATCGATCACGCTGACGCCAT
>CBJMMB010000006.1:0-54724 GCA_966430775.1 uncultured Dyella sp.
CTTGCGCTGCGGTGCCGGCGGACGAATTGCCCAGTTCCCCGCCAAGCATGAGATAAGGCTTGCCGTGCACGAGCAGTTTGCTGGCGCCGTTTTCCAGCACGACCTTTGGCAAATCCGCCGCGGCGGCGGTGGTCAGCCATACGAACAGGCTGGTGGCGAACAGAAAGCGCTTCATCATGTATCCCGCTTTATCGCTGCAATCAATGTCTGTGAAACCGATGCCGGCGTGCCGTCCGCAAGAGCGGCGTAGGTGGTTTGCAAGGCACGGGTAAAGCGCGCGTCTCGCGACAGTGGCGCGGCGAAGACTGTGTCGAGCTGCAGAAACGCATCCACGTCGCCGACGGCATCGCCAGTGCATGTCCGGCCAACGGTGGCGAGTACATCGGCAAGCGGATCGACCAACACAACGCCGGTGCGAGCCTGCCTGCGCACGAATTGCATCCACGCCGACACGGCTAGGCACAAGTCATCGATCGGTTTGTCTGCCGCCAGCGCATCGGCAATCGTGCTGAGCAGGCGCACCGGTAACTTCTGCGAGCCATCCCATGCGATCTGCGCCAGGCGATGGCGAATGGCGGGGTTGCGGAAGCGCGCAAGAATCGCGTCGATGTAGGTCGGTGCATCCAGGTGATCAGGCAGGGCGATCGCCGGCGCGATGGCGACACGCATCAAACGTTCCACGAAACCGGCGAGCAGCGGCTCCTGCATGGCGTCGGCGACTGTTTCCAGGTTCAACAGCGAGCCGAGGTAGGCCAGGGTGGAATGTGCGCCATTGAGCAGGCGCAGCTTGGCGCGGTCGTAGCCGGCGATGTCGTCGCTCATGGTGACGCCGGCCAGCTCGAACGGAGGTCGCTGGTTGTTGAAGCGATCCTCGATCACCCACTGCGCGTAGGTTTCGCGCTGGATTGGCCATGCATCCCGGCAATGCAATTCACTAGCGACACGATCGCGCAAGGCATCGTCCGTGGCCGGCGTGATGCTGTCGACCATGGAGCAGGGAAAGCTCACGTAAGCTTCGATCCATTCCGCCAGCGTGGGATCGATCCGTTGCGCATATTGCAACACGGCGCGACGCAGGCGACCGCCGTTGTCGGCGAGATTGTCGCAACTGAGCACGGTGTAGGGCGCCAGTCCAAGCCGCTGGCGCTGGCGCAATCCAAGGGTGACGTAGCCGACGGCGCTACGCGGCGATTCGGGATGCGCGAGATCGTGCACGATATCCGGATGCGCGGTGTCGAGGTCCTGGCCGGCCAGGCAATAGCCTTTCTCGGTGATCGTAAGCGTCACCAGCCGCACGGCGGGATCGGCCAGGCGCGCGAGCACGGCCACGGATTCATCGCGCGCGCAGAGCAGTTCGCGTATCGCTCCGATCACGCGCAACCCGGTTTGTTCTCCCAGCAACTGCAGCGTGTACAGGTCTTGCTGCGGGCGCAATGCATCGCGCACGTCGGCGCTATGCAGGGACACGCCGCAGATCGCCCACTCCGGGTGTTTTGCGAGCAGATCGTCGATATAGACGGCCTGATGCGCGCGATGAAAGGCCCCGACACCGATATGAACGATGCCGATGCGCACGTCTGCCAATCGGTATGCCGGTTTGGTCACGGTGGCCGGCAAGTCCGCCAGCGTCTGTTCGGACAATCGCGGCAAATCGTCAAGCTCAACCATCAGCGCTTCACCTCGAAACTGCCTTGCGCCAGAAATGCGAGCATGTCGGCTTCACGCAGCAGGTTCACATCGCCCGGAATCGAGTGTTTCAAGCACGCCGCGGTGATCGCGAAATCCAGCATGGCCTGATCCGACATGCCACGGAACAGGCCATGCAGCAGACCGGCCGCGAAGGCATCGCCGCCGCCGATGCGGTCGACCACATGGTCGAGCCGGTGCGTGGCCGTGATCAGCACATGCTCGCGCGTGGCCATCAGACCGAACAGGTCCTGGTCATCCACGTTCCGGTGCAGTCGCTCGGTGGCTGCGATACGGCGCAAACGCGGCCATGCTGCAAAGGCGTCATCGGCTGCGGCGCGAAAGCGGTCGCCGGCATCGGCGCGTGTATATGCCGTGCCGAGTATCAATGCGATGTCGCGGTCGTTACCAAAAAGCAAATCGGCTTCGCCGACGATCTCGCGCAGCAGGGCAGGGGCTTGTGGCGCACGCGCACCCCATAGCTTGCTGCGGTAGTTGCAATCGAAAGAGATCGACATGCCCGCATCGCGTGCCGCACGCACGGCGGCCGCTGCGGCGTTCGTGGTGGTTTCACTCAATGCGAGATTGATGCCCGACAGATGCAGCCATTTCGCACCGGCGAGCAGGCGTGGCCAGTCGTACGCATCCGCGGGCGTGCGGGCGAATACCGAATCGGCGCGGTCGTAAAGCACTTCCGACGGACGATGCATGGCGCCCGGCGCCAGGTAGTACACACCCATACGTCCTTCCGCATAACGGATGTGGCCGGTATCCACGCCATGCTTGCGCAGCTCGCCCGTGCAGGCGCGGCCCAGCATATTGTCCGGCAGCGCGCTGACCATCACGCTACGATGGCCGAGTATGGCCAGCGAGGCGGCCACATTCGCCTCCGCGCCGCCGAAGTGCACATTGAAGCGCGGCGATTGCAACGGCAGTTCGTTTGCTGGCGGCGATAGTCGCATCAGCAGTTCGCCGAAGAAAACGATATGGCATCCACCGGTTACAGGTTGTGCTTGCATGTCCACACTCGTTACTGCTCAACCATAAAATCTTTCGCCAGCCGAATATCCGCGCTGGACGCCCCAATCTGCACGCGATAGCTGCCCGCATCGACGGCATAGGCGTGATGCACGTCGTCGTAATACGTCAGGTCTGTCGCCGGCGATATGTCGAAGGTAACGGTCTGTTCTTCGCCCGCCTGCAGGTGCAGTCGCCGAAAGGCGCGCAGTTCCTTGTTGACGCGCGCATGCGGCGCATGGAGGGGCTGCAGATAAAGCTGCACCACTTCGTCACCGGCACGTTCGCCGCTGTTCTTCATCTTCAGCGCGATCTTGATGTGATCGCCGGAGCGGACCTGGCTGCGATCGAGCTGAAGATCCGAATAGGCAAAATGCGTATACGACAGGCCATAGCCAAACGGATAAAGCGGCTCCCCTTTGAAGTAGCGATAGGTGCGGCCCTCCATGCGGTAATCGTCGAACGCCGGCAGCTTTTCGTCCGCCTTGTAGAAGGTGATCGGCAGGCGGCCGGCGGGATCGGCGTGGCCGAACAAGGCATCGGCCACTGCCGTGCCGCCGTCCTGGCCGGGATACCAGGCGACGAGGATGGCCGGCACGTGTTGCTTGGCCCAGTCGATGGCGAGCGCCGAGCCGGTGGTAAGCACAAGCACGACCGGTTTGCCGGTGGCTTGCAGGGCTTCCAGCAAGCTTTCCTGCGTGGCCGGCAAGCGCAGGTCAGTGCGGTCGCCACCGGCGAAGCCGGGATAGCTGACTTTCATTTCCTCGCCTTCCAGATCGGCGATGAGGCCGCCGACGAAGATGATGACGTCCGCGTTGCGCGCCGCTTCCAGCGCCTTTTCGCGATTTGCCGGACGTGAATCATGGAAGCCTTCGACCAGTTCCGCGCCACGCGCATAGATCACCTTGGCGTGCGGTGCCGCCTGGCGAATGCCTTGCAGGATCGTTACCGGTGACTTTGGCGTGCCGTGATAGTTACCAAGCAGCGGCGCGGTATCGTCGGCGGTCGGGCCGATCACGGCGATGCGGTGTACGTTCGCCGACAGCGGCAGCACGCCATCGTTTTTCAGCAACACGATCGATTCGTCGGCCGCGCGGCGCGCCAGTGCATCGTGCTGTGGGGACTGATTGACCGAATAAGGCAGGTGCGACCATGGCACACGGTCGGGCGGGTCGAACATGCCGAGGCGGAAGCGCGCCAGCATCAGTTTCTTCAGCGCTTGGTCGATATCGCTTTCTGCAATGAGGCCATCGTGCACGGCTTGCGTGAGCGCGGCGAAGGTCGTGCCGCAGTTGAGATCCATGCCGTTCTTCACCGCCAAGGCGGCGGCCTGTTCGGCGCTCTGCACGACCTTGTGATGTTGGTAGATATCTTCCACCGCATCGCAATCGGACACGGTGTAGCCATCGAAACCCCACTGCTTGCGCAGTATGTCCTGCAGCAAGCGTGGGCTGGCCGAGGCCGATTCACCGTCCACGCGGTTATAGGCGCCCATCACCGCGTCCACCTTGGCTTCCTGCACCAGGGCGCGGAAGGCCGGCAGGTAGGTTTCATACAGATCGCGTTCGCTGGGATGCACGTCGAAGCGATGGCGCTCCGATTCCGGGCCGCTGTGCACGGCATAGTGCTTGGCGGTGGCGTCGAGCTTGCGATAAGTCGGATCGTCGCCTTGCATACCTTGCACGAACGCCACGCCCATGCGCGAGGTCAGGAACGGATCTTCGCCATAGGTTTCCTGCCCACGGCCCCAGCGCGGATCGCGGAAGATATTGATATTGGGCGACCAGAACGTAAGGCCTTCATAACGCTCATGCATGCTGCGCCGCTGGAAGTCGTTGTACTTGGCGCGCGCTTCGTCGCTGATGGCGGTGGCGACCTGATGCATCAGTGATGTATCGAACGTTGCCGCCAGGCCGATGGCTTGCGGAAAGACGGTAGCCTGGCCGGCGCGCGCTACGCCATGCAGGCCTTCGTTCCACCAGTCGTAGGCAGGAATGCCCAGGCGCGGGATCGCAGGCGCGACGTTTTGCATTTGGGAGACTTTTTCTTCGAGGGTCATGCGCGAGACGAGGTCGGCGGCGCGGTCCGCGAAGCTGTGGTTGGGGTTTTTGTAGATGGCTGTCTGAGACCAGCTCAGTGTGCTCGTGGTGAGCATGAGGGTGGCGGCCAGAGCTTTGCTGCGCAGCTTATTCATGGTCTGCCCGATGTCATTCCGGCGAACGCCGGAATCCAGTTTGGAATGCGTCCGAAGGACACGACATTTTTAACTTGAGTGCGGCGCACGACACGTTCGACATGGATTCCGGCCTTCGCCGGAATGACGATTCGCGATGTCGTAGCATGCGCGTAAACATCGATCACCAATCCCACATCGTCCCGTCTTCCAACCTCGCCACCGGCAACTGCTTCGGCGCATACGGAAACTTCGCCGCCAGCTTTTCATCGATGTCCACGCCATGCCCGGGCGCCTCGCCGCAATGCAGTCGCCCATCGCGGAAAACATAGTCGTGCGGAAACACTTCGTTGGTTTCATCGGTATGAAACATGTATTCCTGTATGCCAAAGTTCGGCACCCAGGTATCGAAATGCAGTGCGGCGCCCATGCACACCGGCGACAGATCCGTGGCGCCGTGGAAACCCGTGCGCACCTGATGCAGCGCTGCGAAATCGGCCAGACGACGCAAGTGGGTAATGCCGCCGCCATGTACGAGAGTGGTGCGGATGTAATCGATCAGCTGGTTTTCGATCAAGTGCTTGCAATCCCAGATCGAGTTGAACACTTCGCCCACCGCCAGCGGCGTAGTGGAGTGCTGACGTATCAGCTCGAACGATTTCTGGTTTTCCGCTGGCGTGGCGTCTTCCAGCCAGAACAGGCGGTAGGGTTCCAGGTCGCGGGCCAGCCGCGCGGCTTCGATCGGCGTAAGGCGATGATGCACGTCGTGCAGAAAATGGACGTCGTTGCCGTGCTCGGCGCGCAGGCGTTCGAACAGTTGCGGCACGGTGTGAAGGTATTTGGGCGTCGACCATACGGTTTCGAGCGGCAGTTCGCTTTCCGCCGGCTCATATGCCTTGCCGCTGGAAATGCCGTAGGCCTTCTTCACGCCGGGCACGCCGCATTGCGCGCGTACGGCGAGAAATCCCTGTTCGATAAAGCGGCCCACCGCATCGCTCGCTTCGGCGATGTCGCGCCCGTTGGCGTGGCCATAGACCAAGGCGCCTTCGCGCGAGCGGCCGCCGAGCAACTGGTAGAGCGGCAAGCCGGCGAGCTTGCCGAGGATGTCCCACAACGCCACATCTACCGCGGCGATGGCGGTCATGGTGACCGGACCGCGTCGCCAATACGCGCCGCGATAAAGGAACTGCCAGATATCTTCGATGCGCCCGGCATCGCGGCCGATCAGGTTCGGTACCACGTGATCTTGCAGATACGACGCGACCGCCAGCTCGCGCCCGTTGAGCGTGGCGTCGCCCAGGCCGGTGATGCCGGAACGCGTTTCGATCTTCAGTGTGACGAAGTTGCGGCCGGGACAGGTGACGATGACGCGGGCGTCGACGATCTCGCGATCGCGGTTGGAGCCGTGCGAGCTTGCAGATGCAGGGGAAGCGTTCATGGCGTTGTTCACGGATGGGAATGCGAGGAAAGGATGGTCAACTGGAATGGGCCAGCCGGTAGCCCGGTCTGGTCGTACAGCGTGCAGATCGGACTGTCGGCCCAGCAGTAACGCACGCGCGTCACGTTGTCTGCGGACGGCTGTGCATGCAGGACAACCTGATGGTCGCGGATGTCGGCCGAGGCGTAGTGGCACGAGCCCGGCTTGTCGCCGCACAGTTCGAAACCGATCGGGTGATCGGCGCTATAGGCGACGAGATGCCCGGTGACGTCCTTGAAATCGAGCGTCACCGTGTCGCCGCTTTGTTGTGCCGAGCCAGGCGTGGGACCGGAAGCTGGCAACGTCTCACCATAGATGACGTGGCGCGCGGCACGCGCAAGACGCCGTCCCAGTTCCTGCTTGTTGGCCGGATGGATGTCGTAGCGTTCTCCGATATCGACGGAAACGGCAAGCCCGGAGTGCGGATCTTCCGCCGCCGCCAACCGTTGTGCTTCACGCACGTCGGCCCAGCCGCTTTCGCCCGGATGCGTTGGTGACGGACCGTAGCTCGACAATTGGGCGAACAACACCGGCAGGTTGGCGCCGAAGCGTTCGCGTTGGTCCGCACGCCACGCTTCCAGCAGCTTGCGGTAGCTGGCTGCATCGCCGGTATTGGACTCGCCCTGGTACCAAAGCTCGCCGCGAAAACCATAGTGGCCCAAGGGCGCGATCATGCCGTTGTAGAGCGTGGTCAAGCCCGATGTCGACTGCCACGGTACGTTCGGCGGAGGGCCATAGGCCAGCGGAACCACTTTGTATTGCCACGCATCCAGCGGTACGCGGGAACCATCGGCCAGGCGTAATGCACGCTGCGACACTGGCCCATAGATGCCGCCATCGCGATAGGTATTGAGCACATTCACGGTGATCAGGTTTTTGCCTTCATGCAGCATGCCCGGTGGTATCGCATAGCCACGCACCGTGCCGCTGCCATAGCCGGTGCCGACCCAATGCCCGTTCACCCAGGTCTGGTCGATTTCGTTGGCAGTAAAGTCGAGCACGGCGTGCTGCGCCGCTTGCGCCTTGGTCAGGGTGACAGTGGTGCGATACCACAGCATGCCGGTGAAGTTGGCGAGGTCCGGTTGGCCCCAGTGTTGCCAGGCGCCTTTATCGACAGGTGCGTCGAGCCAGCCGGTCTCGCTGGTGTCGGCGGGATTCCATGGTTCGTCGTTCTTGGCGATGCCGGGGCGGGAACGCCACCATGTCTGCCACACGCGGCTCCATTGCTGGCCCGCATGCGCCGGATCCTTGCGGTAGTCGGCGAGCAGATCCAGTGACGTGTCATAGCCGCCGACCTTGCGCAGCGCAGCGTCGCTCATCCAGGGCTCGATGCGCGAGCCGCCCCAGGCGGCGACGATCAAACCCATCGGCACCGGCACGTCTTTCTGCAGTTCGCGCACAAAGAAATAGCAGGTGGCGGAAAACTCGGCCACGGTGTCCGGCGTGGTCTTCAGCCAGTGATCGGCAGCGGGAATGCTATCCAGCGGCTTGACGCTGCTGACGTTGTCCACCGTCAGCACGCGAATGCGGTCATTGGAGGCATCCTGCACTTCCGCGCGCGCATCCAGCGCGCGCTTCACTGGCAGCACCATGTTGGATTGGCCGGAACACAGCCACACGTCGCCAACCAGCACATCGTGGATGGTCTGCGTTGCGCCACCGGCCGTGGAAACGGTGAGCGTGTATGGTCCGCCGGCGGAATGCGCCGGCAGCGACGCTTGCCAGCGTCCGTTGGCATCCGCTTGCGCGTGGATGTCCTGGCCGGCAAAGGAGATGTGCACGGCCTCGCCGGGCTTGGCCTGGCCCCACACCGGATCGGCCTGATCACGCTGCAAGACGGCATGATCCTGGAAGAGCGGATTCAATGGCGGCGCACGCTCATCCGCGGCATGCAGCGCCTGCACACTCAAAAGCAGCAGCATGGCAGCCACGCTGTGACGTTTGACCAACTTGCTCACCATGACGATTGTCCCGGAACGTAAGGGAATGACAGCGATTCGTAGTACGACAAGGGATGCGGCGGCGCCGTAAAGCCCGGCGGCAGCGGCAGGCCGGAAACCTGCTGGAAATAGGCGATGCACGCGTCGCGCCACCACTGCGCTTCGCGTTCCTGGATGGCGAGGAAGGTGGCTGCCTTGCGGTAGCGCTCCGCATCGATATGGCCGTCCAAACGCCGCCATGTTTCGCGCATCCGCTTTACGTCATCCACGCCATGCGTGTAGTGCGCCACCAGTTCGTACCACAGCGTTTGTCCGGAGCGCATGCGGTAATCCCAGGGCACGTGGTGGAACCACAGCAACAACGTGTCCGGCGTTTTCGCGACATCGTTGAACTCGGCCGCGACGGGCGGCGCGTATTGATCTACCGCATCGCTGCCGGTGCGCGTGCGATCGAAACCGATACCTTGGCGGTCCGCGCGGTGGTAATAGGGTGGACGCCAATCGGCGCGCGCCAAGCTGGTGTCCCAGGGAGCCGGGCCGTAGTGGTGGCCCGGCGCCATCAAATGAGCCAGGCCCAGCGGCGTCATGTAATCGACGGCTGCTTCGCGCGAACCCATCATCATATCGACGACGGGTTTGACGAAGGCGGCGTCGTTAGTGAAGGTCATCCTCACCCATGTTTCGGCAATGGCGCGCGTGGAAAGCGTCGGGTTCCAGGCTAAACGCCCGAACACAAACCAGTTGGCCTGGTTGAAGTCGGAACCACACCAATCGCGATCGGTGCCGATGTTGGCCACGCCGGCCATGCCGCTCAGTGCATGCGCATCCAGCGTACCGTCGATCACCTTCGCGACGGTGGAGCCGCTGCCCTTGACCATGGTGTCGGCCGACAGCACTTCCTCATACAGCGGGCCGAGGTAGACCAGGTGCGTGGCGAAGCCCAAGTATTCCTTGGTGATCTGGAATTCCATCATCAACGGCGTGTGCGGCATCGCGCCGAACAGCGGGCTGAAGGGTTCGCGCGGCTGGAAGTCGATGGGGCCGTTCTTCACCTGCAACAGCACGTTGGCGCGGAAGCGGCCGTCGAGCGGTTTGAATTCGCTATATGCCTGCTTGGCGCGATCATCCGCGCCGGTCTGTGAATAGACGAACGCACGCCACATCACCACGCCGCCGTGCGGCGCGAGCGCGTTGGCGAACAGATTGGCGCCGTCCGCGTGTGTGCGCTTGTAATCCTGCGGCCCGGGCTGGCCTTCGGAATTGGCCTTGACCAGGAAGCCGCCGAAATCGGGAACGAGCTTGTAGATCTCGTCGACCTTTTCGCGCCACCAGCGCTGCACGCCTGGATCGAGCGGATCGGCGGTCTTCATGCCACCTATTTCGATCGGCGCACTGAAACGCACGCTGAGATAGACATGGATGCCATACGGGCGAAATACATCGGCCAGCGCCGCCATTTTCTTCAGGTACGCAGGCGTAAGGATCTGGGCGTCGGCATTGACGTTGTTGAGCACCACGCCGTTGATCCCGATCGACGCATTGGCGCGCGCGTAGTCGGTGTAGCGCGGCGATGTCCAATCGGGCAGTTTCCACCATTCCCAGATCGACGCACCGGCGTAGCCGCGCTCGACGCTGCCGTTGAGATTGTCCCAGTGATCGAGCACGCGCAGCGTGACACGCGGCGCTTCGGTGATGGCCAGATGATCAATCGGTTGCGCGGTCTGCAACAACCGCAGGAAATGAAAGCTGCCATACAGCACGCCGATATCGTCGTTGCCGACGATGGCGATGGCGGCGTGCCCATGCAGCGTCACGCTGCGGATTACGTAGCCTTCCTTGCCCAGCTTGGAGGTGTCCAATCCCAGTTGCGCGATCAGTGGCGACGATGCCGGTGTGCCGACGATGATCGCGCCATCGCCCGTCACCGTCGTCGACAGCGGCGGCGCCGCACCCAGCAGGCCATGCAGGCCGCGCAACAGTTCTTCCCGGGCCGCAGTGCGTGTGGGCGTGCCGGCATCGGCGATCAGCTGCAATGCGTGGCTTCGGTAAAGCTTGATCTGTTCGGCAGGCAGGGGATGATAGCGCAGCCACAGTTCATAGCCGTCTTCGGCGTGAGCTTGCGCCATGCCCAGGACCATGGCGAGCAGCAGCATCACTAGGATGATAGCGCGGAAAAACCTGCGCCTGGTCGGCCCGTCGCCCGATGCGACTGGTAACGCTAACATATGCAAAAATGCGCTCATATCCGTTTTTCAGCTCGGGCCACGTTTGCGTTCTCGATCATGGCCGATTCGCGTGAAAGGAAACGACATTGAACAGGACCAGCAAGAGATCGGTTCGCCGCAAGGGTGGCGCCGTCACCATCGACGAAGTGGCTGCGCTCGCCAAGGTGTCGCCGATGACGGTATCGCGCGTCGTCAACGGTCACAGCAAGGTGCGCGACGCGACCCGTGAACGGGTGATGGCCGCCGTGAACAAGCTTGGCTACGTGCCCAATGCGGCAGCCAGTTCGCTGGCGGCGGCGCAGGACGCGCGCATCGCGCTGATCTATACGGATCCCAGCGGCGCCTACTTGCGCGAGCTGCTGATGGGAACCCTGCATGGCGCGGCGCGCTCGGCGGCGCAATTGGTAATCGCCGACTGGGACGAGCTTGGCGCCGGCGCCGAGCGCAAGGCGGCGCGCGCGCTGGCGCGCAAGGTGGCCGGCGTGATCCTGCCGCCGCCCTTGTGCGAATCCAAAACGGTGATCGACGAACTGGTCAAGGCCGGCGTGCACGTGGTGGCGATCGCGTCGGGACGCTTCAATCCCGATATTTCCGGCGTACGCATCGACGATTTCCTGGCCGGCAAGGAAATCACCGAGTACCTGATCAAGATGGGACACACGCGCATCGCCTGCATCAAAGGCAACCCCACCCAGACCGCCAGCGCGCGCCGCTTCGAAGGCTATCTGGCCGCCTTGAAAGAGGCGGGCATTGCGCCGGATACGGCATTGGTCCGGCAAGGCTATTTCACCTACCGTTCCGCGCTGCCGGTGGTGGAAGAGCTTCTCGCCTTGCGCAAACCACCGACTGCGATCTTCGCCGGCAACGACGATATGGGCGCGGCGGCGGTATCGGTGGCGCACCGGCGCGGCATCGACGTGCCGCGCGATCTTTCCATCGTCGGCTTCGATGACAGCTCCGCCGCCACCACCGTGTGGCCCGAGCTCACCACCATCCGCCAGCCGATTTTGGCGATGGCGGACGCGGCCATCGATATCCTGCTGCGTACCATTCGGCGCAAGGAAAGCGAGCCGCGCGTGGTGGTGCACCAGGTGGTTGCGCATCAGCTGGTGCTGCGCGACTCGGTCGCTCCGTTGCGTGCGGCCGGCAAGAAATCCTAGCGATGAGGGGAGCGGCCGATCGCGCATGTCAGCGCATCAGGTATTGGTTGAGCAGGTTCTCGTAGCGCTCTTGCTTGCCGCTGCGCTTGACGGGTTCACCTTGCTTGATGGCCAGTTCGCGCAAGTCGGCAAGGCTCAGCTTGCCCAGTTCGAAATCCTTGCCGGCGTCGCGGTCGAAGCTCGCGTAGCGTTCGGCGCGCCATGTTTCCCATGGCGAGCGCGTCAGCAGCGCATGCGCCACTTCCAGGCCGCGTGCAAACGCATCCATGCCGCCGATATGCGCCAGGAACAAATCATCAGCATCAGTAGATTCGCGGCGCACCTTCGCATCGAAATTCAGTCCGCCGGGTGCGAGCCCACCCTGGCGAAGCACCACCATCATCGCGCCGACGGTGTCGTACAGATCGGTCGGAAACTGATCGGTATCCCAGCCGTTCTGCGCATTGCCGCGGTTGGCGTCGATGCTGCCGAGCAGGCCGTGATCGGATGCCACCTGCAGGTCATGTTCGAAGGTGTGGCCTGAAAGCGTGGCGTGGTTGGCCTCGATGTTGAGCTTGAAATCCTGCTCCAGGCCATGCTGCTTGAGAAAACCCGCGACGGTGGCGGAATCGAAATCGTATTGATGCTTCATCGGCTCCATCGGCTTGGGCTCGATCAGGAAATTGCCCTTGAAGCCGATGCTGCGGCCGTAATCGCGCGCCATGGTAAGGAAGCGCGCGAAGTGATCCAGCTCGCGCTTCATCTGCGTGTTGTGCAGCGATGCATAACCTTCGCGCCCGCCCCAGAACACGTAGTTTTCACCGCCCAGTTCCACCGTTGCTTCCAACGCGGCCTTGATCTGCACCGCCGCGCGCGCGACCACCGCAAAATCGGGATTGGTCGCCGCGCCATTCATATAACGCGGATGGCTGAACAGGTTCGCCGTGCCCCACAACAGCTTGATGCCCGTCGTCTGCTGGCGTTGCTTGGCCAGCGCAACCATATGCTTGAGATTCTTCTCGTACTCGCCGATGTCATCGGCATCCGGCGCAAGATCGATATCGTGGAAGCAGTAGTAGGGCACCCCCAGCTTGGTAAAGAACTCGAACGCGGCATCGAGCTTGGCCTCGGCGCGCGCAAGCGGTGAATTGCCTGCATCCCACGGATAGTTGCGCGTTCCCGGCCCGAACGGATCGTGGCCGACGTTACAGAAGCTATGCCAATAGCACACGGCGAAGCGCAGATGCTCGGCCATGGTCTTGTCGCCGATGCGCTTGCCGGCATCGTAGTGCTTGAACGCAAGCGGGTTATCCGAATCGCGGCCCTCGAATGGAATGCGGCCGATGCCGGGAAAGAATTCGCGTTTTCCTATGAAAGGCGTGCTCATGAGATTTGCCCTATCCCCAAAATGTTAGCGCTATCATTATCGCAGAGGCATGCAGCTGGCAAGCGCGGTGTGGGTGTATAGGTCGTTGGTACTGCTGTGGTTAGCGAGTGTGTGCACGCACGATGTCATGCTGCATTGCGCTAATGGCGATGACGAAAGCGGAAGCGGATGCTTCGATAGTAGTGCGAATGGGAATTTTGCAATGCGTCGAAGATTGCATCCGATTCGATCGGTACTGGCGCAGTCGTGCATTGTGCGAATGCTGCGAAGGGCTATGAGCCGTCGTCCCGGCGAACGCCCACTGCTGTCCGGGGAAAGTGTCTGCACGTCTTGCAAAAATGGCTAAAAGGTTCGTCATCCCAGCGAAAGCTGGACGTAGCGCGCAGCGCGGAGAACATCCGCAGGATGGCCCCGAAGGGGTGAGCGAAGCGAATCATCCAGCGACTTACAAAGCGTCAAAGGCACTGGATCCCAGCTTTCGCTGGGATGACGATACGGTAGCGTTGAATTTTCTGGGGAAATTGCCGCGCACTGCGCATTTTTGAAGAGCCTCATTTTCCCCGGACAGCAACGGGCGAACGGCGGGACCCAGCGACTTTAAGGCCTCGAAGTCACTAGGCCCCGGCGTTCGCCGGGGCGACGTTGCTTAAAAATTGGCGTTACCTGCGATGTTGAGTAGCGCGAAAGCCGCCCCCGATATAGCTACCGATGCTTGGGCTTCAACCGCACATACAACTGCTTGCGCACCACCGCCACCACTTCGCCCGCAGCCGTCTTGATCGGCACATCGAACCAGCGCAGCACTTTCTCTCCGGTCGCGGCGGCGTGGCGTAGTTCGTCCAGCACCTGGCGCTCGAGCTTGAAGTGCGCGTACACATCCTCGCGCCCCGGCGCCACGAAATCGATCGTGCCCGCCTTGTCCCACACAAAGTGGTCTTTGCCCAGGTGATGCAGGATCAGCAACATCCAGAACGGATCGGCCATCGCAAACAGATTGCCACCGAACTGCGTACGCACGTAATTGCGATTCCACGGCCGCAACCGCAACACCACGCGCGCCTCGGTGTAATCGTCATCCAGGCTCAACACGCGAATGCTGTTGAACAGGAACGGCGGCCACAGGTTGAGCAGGCGGCGGAAGGTGGAGGCGCGCATGGAAAGCTCCAGATACAGGAGCTTTCAGCTTGCCATACTTTTGCGTATGGATGATTAGAACAACAACGACGCCATCCGCCTGCGATAGCGCCCCACCAGCTCCGCGTCATCCAACGTATTAAATGCAGCCAACAGCCGCTTCTTCGCCTGGCCGTCGTTCCAGTCGCGGGCTTTTTCGAGGATCAGCAGCCAGTGTTCCAGGCCGGTGGCGGGGTCGTTGCCGAGCAGCAGGCGTACGCCCAGCAGATCGTGCGCTTCCCAGTCCTGCGGATTGGCGTGGATACGTTGTTGCAGCACGTCCAGCGGTGGCGTGCCTTCCAGCGAGCGGGCCAGGTCGAGCTGGCTGCGCAGGCGCACGGCGCGGGCGTCGGTGGCGAGGTTGGCGGGCAGGGCGTTGAGTTCGGTTTCCGCGGCGGCGGCGTGGCCGGCTTGTGCCAGGGCGAGGGCCAGGTCGAGCTTGAGTTCGGCGCGGTCGGGGTGGGCGGCGATGTCCTGTTGCAGGCGATTGATCGTCTGCTCGGGCGATTCGAGCGGCGCTTCCTCGGGCTCCGCTTCGACATTCCCTTCCAGCGGCTGCACATGGCGGGCGAGGAATTGGCGCAGCTGGCCTTCGGGCAGGGCGCCGGCGAAGCCATCCAGGATCTGGCCGTCCTTCACCATGATCACGGTGGGAATGCTGCGGATGCCGAACATGCCGGCCAGTTCCTGGTTCTTGTCCACATCCACCTTGCCCAGGCGGAAGGCGCCGTTGTATTCGGCGGCGAGCTTTTCCAGCAGCGGGCCGAGCGACTTGCACGGGCCGCACCATTCGGCCCAGAAATCCACCAGCACCGGCGCGGTGAGCGACGCTTGCAGCACCTCGGTTTCGAAGTTGTCTTGAGTGACATCGAATGTGTGCAAAGAAGCTGCGGCGTTCACGATAGGCTCCAGAAGGATGAACCCCACGCACATCGGGGCGTCGCGCAGCATATCAAGTGCGCGCAAGAGCTTTAAGGATTTGCGAGAATCCCGGCATGAGTATCCCCCCGGCCAGCGTCGAGCAAGCGCAGAAGGCGATGTCGTCGACATTGCTGATCTGCGAACACTGCGACACCGTGCATCGCCGCCGGCCGCTCGCGCGCGGCGAGGTGGCCCGTTGCATGCGCTGCAACGCGGTGCTGGAACGCCATCAGCGCATCGGCCTGGATACGATGCTGGCGCTGGTGGTGACGGTGATGGTGGTGTTCGTGCAGGCCAATGTGTGGCCGATCATCACGCTGGGGCTCAACGGCGAGCAGATTCACGCCACGCTGTGGGGCATCATCATCATGATGTGGAAAGAGCACTCGCAGGTGGTGTCGGTGCTGGCGGCGGCCACGCTGTTCTTCTTTCCGCTGTGCAAGATGGGCATCCTGGGCTGGCTGCTGATCTTTGGTCGGCAAGGAAAGCGCGCGCCCGGTTTCGTGCCGCTGATGGTGGTGCTGCATTACATCGCGCCGTGGACAATGAGCGAGGTGTTCGTGCTCGGCGTGCTGGTGTCGATCGTGAAGGCGCACATGTATTTCGACGTGACGCCGGATGTGGGCGTGTTCGCGTATGCCGCGCTGGCGCTGCTGATTACGGTGTTTTCCGGCATCGACCTGCGCCAGCTATGGGACAGAATCCCTGAGGAGTCGGCGTAATGGCCGCGTTGCCGCGCGCACATGATTTGGGCCTGATCGGCTGTCACGTCTGCGGCCAGATCTGCCGCGACACGCAGGTGGACCACGCGGCCTGTCCGCGCTGCGGCAGTTCGCTGCATCGGCGCAAGCCCTATAGCGCCGCGCGCACCTGGGCGCTGTTGATCGCCGCCTTCATTTTCTACATTCCCGCCAACGTGCTGCCGATCATGCGCACGGCCAGCCTGGGCGACGTGGACGACAACACCATCTTGAGTGGTGTGATCGAACTATGGGTGAAAGGCTCGCCGGACCTGGCCGTGATCGTGTTCACCGCCAGCATCGTGGTGCCGATGCTGAAATTCCTGGTGATGAGCACGCTGCTCTTGACCGCGCATCGCGGCACCAGCTGGGCGCGTCGGCAGCGCGCTTTGCTGTACCGGCTGGTGGAATTCATCGGGTATTGGTCGATGCTGGACGTGTTCGTGGTGGCGCTGCTTACCGCCCTGGTGCAATTCGGCTTCTTCAGCCAGGTGGAACCGCTGCCGGGGGTGGTGTATTTCGGCCTCACCGTGATACTTACCATGCTGGCTTCGCAGAGCTTCGACCCCCGCCTGATATGGGACTGCAAGGACGACGATGACTGACCACAACCAACCACCCCGCGTGGGCGGCGACCTGCCCGAGCCGGTCGTGCGGCGCAAGCGCGTGAACGCCGCATGGATCTGGCTGGTGCCGGCCGTGGCGGCGCTGGTCGGCCTGTCGCTGGTGATCAACGCGTGGCGGCAGCAGGGGCCGACCATCAGCATCAGCTTCCAGACCGCGCAGGGCCTGGAATCGGGCAAGACGGTAGTGAAGTACAAGGATGTGGTGATCGGCAAGGTCACCAACATCCGCCTGAGCCAGGATCACACCAAGGTGATCGTGAAGGTGGACCTGGACAAGAGCGCGGCTGGCATCGCCGTGTCCGATTCGCGCTTCTGGGTGGTGCGTCCGCGCATCGGCCTGGGCGGCGTGTCGGGCATCGATACGTTGTTGTCGGGGTCGTTCATCGGCGTGGACGTGGGCAAATCCTCGCAGCCGCAGAACGATTTCGTCGGGCTGGAGAATCCGCCGTCCGTGCTGCATGACTCGCGCGGCAAGAGCTACACCTTGCATGCCGGCGACCTGGGCTCACTGGATATCGGCTCGCCGATCTATTTCCGGCGCATCCAGGTCGGCCGCGTGGCGTCCTACAAGCTGGATGAAGATGGCAAGGGCGTCACCCTGCAGATTTTCGTGGACAGCCCGTACGACCGTTTCGTCAGCAGCGAGTCACGCTTCTGGAACGCCAGCGGCGTCGACGTATCGATAAGCGCCGATGGCCTGAAGCTCAACACGCAATCGCTGGCCACCGTATTGGCCGGCGGCGTGGCGTTCAACGATGCGCCCGGCCCGCATCCCGGCGAAACACCGGCGCCGGAGAACACCACCTTTACCCTGTTCGATACCCAAAGCACCGCGATGGCGCCGCCCGATGGCGAGCCGCGCTATATCGTGATGCGCTTCAACCAGCCGGTGCGTGGCCTGGCGGTGGATGCGCCGGTGGAGTTCCGTGGCATCAACTTCGGCCGGGTCGTGTCGATCCGCATGGATTACGACGAGAAGACCAACGAATTCCCGATCTACGTGGGCGCGTTGATCTATCCCGAACGTCTCGGCCGTGCGCACACCAAGCTGGCGGCCATCGCCCGGTCCAAGGGCGATGAGGACATGTCGCAAATCGTCACCACGCTGGTGGCGCAAGGTCTGCGCGCGCAGGCCAAGGTGGGCAACCTGCTTACCGGCCAGCTGTTCATTTCGCTGGATATCGAGCCGAAGGCGGCCAAGGCCAAGGATTACGATCCGAACGCGCGTCCGCTGCAGATTCCCACCATTCCCGGCAGCTTCGACAAGTTGCAGGAGCAGATGGCGGAGATCGTCGACAAATTGAACAAGATTCCGTTCGACGCGATCGGCAACAACCTCAACCACACGCTGGCGGATCTCGACGGCACCATCAAGCAGCTCAACGGCGACTTGCTGCCGGCCTTCAAGCAGACGCTCAAGGGCGCCAACCAGACGCTGGGCACGGCCAACAACGCGCTGTCGGCCGATTCGCCGCTGCAGCAGAACCTCAATAGCACCATGCAGGAGCTGCAACGCATGGCCCGTTCGCTGCGCGTGCTTACCGATTACTTGAATGCCCAGCCCAGTTCGCTGATTCGCGGACGCACCAAGGATGCGCCGCCGGCGAGCACCGCCACGCCATCCACCGCCCAGCCGCAGCAAGGGAGCAAGCCATGATTCGTATGCGATACCTGCTGGCGGCCTGCGGCGCGGCGATGTTGGCGGCGTGCGCCTCGGCGCCGGTGCACTACTACACGCTGGTGCCGGCATCCGATAACGCGCCGGCCGAAAGTGCGGCGGCGCCCGCGCCGTTCCAGTTCGAATTGCTGCCGGTCGGCATTCCCGCGCAGAACGACGTGCCGCAACTGGTGGTGCGCCAGGGCGGGCAGGCCGTCAGCCTGCTCAATGGCGAGCGCTGGGTCGCCCCGCTGGGTGATGAGGTGCGTGGCGCGCTGTCGGTCGACCTCGCGCAACGCACTCACGCGCAGGACATCAGCGGCGGCGTGGCGGCCAACGGCAAGCCGGTGCTGCGCATCAAGGTCGACCTGCGCCGCTTCGATTCCTCGCCCGGCAGCTATGCGCAGATCGACGCCACCTGGACCGTGCGCGAATTGCGCAGCCAGGCGGTGATCACCTGCACCAGCCATATCAGCGAAAGCGTGGGGCAAGGCTATGGCGACCTGGTCGCCGGCCACCAGCGCGCCTTGTCGACCCTGGCCGGGCAGATCGCCAGCGTGGCGCCGGCGATGGCGGCGGGCAGCGTGCCGGCTTGCCCCGCTTCCTGAAGTCCGGGAAGCCACCCGTAGGTTGGGTTAGCGGAGCGTAACCCAACGATGCCGCTTCGAAGACGTTAGTTGCCCTCAAGCCCCAGGGGATGAAATCCCCCATTTCTGCTAGTCTGCCGGGTCCCACGCAGCGCACGGCGACGGACGCCCGCGCTACCGAAAACGCATCACGGCGCCGGATCATGCAGGACAATCAAGACCAGGGTTCTTCCAACGACTACAACCCGCAGGCGGTGGAATCCGCCGCGCAGCAGTATTGGAACGCGCAGCGCGCGTACGAGGTGAAGGAGGATCCCTCCCGCCCGAAGTTCTACTGCCTGGCGATGCTGCCGTATCCCTCCGGCGCGCTGCACATGGGCCACGTGCGTAACTACACCATCGCCGACGTGATCAGCCGCTACCAGCGCATGACCGGCAAGAACGTGCTGCAGCCGATGGGCTGGGATGCATTCGGCCTGCCGGCGGAAAACGCGGCGATCAAGAACAACACCGCGCCGGCCACGTGGACATACAAGAACATCGACCACATGCGCGAGCAGCTCAAGTCGCTGGGCTACGGCATTGACTGGTCGCGTGAGTTCGCCACCTGCAAACCGGACTACTACCGCTGGGAACAGCTGATGTTCACCCGGCTGATGCAGAAGGGCATGGCCTATCGCAAGAACGCGGTGGTGAACTGGGACCCGGTCGACCAGACCGTGCTGGCCAACGAGCAGGTGATCGACGGCCGCGGCTGGCGCTCCGGCGCGCTGGTGGAAAAGCGCGAGATTCCGCAGTGGTTCCTGAAAATCACCGACTACGCGCAGGAACTGCTCGACGGCCTGGACACGCTGCCCGGCTGGCCCGATGCGGTCAAGACCATGCAGCGCAACTGGATCGGCCGCAGCGAAGGCGTGGACATCCACTTCGCGGTGGAAGGCGAGGCCGAACCGCTGACCGTGTTCACCACGCGCCCGGATACCTTGATGGGCGTCACCTTCGTGTCGATCGCCGGCGAGCATCCATTGGCGCAGAAGGCCGCCGCGAGCAACCCGCAATTGGCCGCGTTCCTGGAAGAACTGCGTCACGGCGGTGTTTCTGAAGCCGAGCTGGAAACGCAGGAAAAGCGCGGCATGGCCACCGGCTTGTTCGCGATCCATCCGATCAGCGGCGAAAAGGTGCCGGTATGGGTGGCCAACTTCGTACTGATGGGCTACGGCACGGGCGCGGTGATGGCGGTGCCTGGTCATGACGAGCGCGATTTTGAGTTCGCGCACAAATACAATTTGCCGATCAAGCAGGTGATCGCGGTAAGCGCCGAAGAAACCGGCTACGACCCGCAGCGCTGGAAGGAGTGGTACTCGGACAAGTCGCGCGCCGACATGTTCGTGATCAACTCCGGCGAGATGGACGGCAAGAACTACCGCGAAGCGTTCGACTTCATCGCCGCCAAGCTGGGAGCCGCCGGCAAGGGCCATCGCCGCGTCAACTGGCGCCTGCGCGACTGGGGCGTAAGCCGCCAGCGTTATTGGGGCTGCCCGATTCCGGTGATCTATTGCGCGCATTGCGGCGCATTGCCGGTGCCGGAAGATCAACTGCCGGTGGTGTTGCCCGAAGACGTCGCCTTCTCCGGCGTGCAGTCGCCGATCAAGGCCGATCCCGAATGGCGCAAGACCACCTGCCCGCAATGCGGCGGCGCGGCCGAGCGCGAAACCGATACCTTCGACACCTTCATGGAGTCGAGCTGGTACTACGCGCGCTACACCAGCCCCGGCGCGAACGGCCTGGTCGACGAACGCGCCAACTACTGGCTGCCGGTCGACCAATACATCGGCGGCATCGAGCACGCGATCCTGCATCTGTTGTATTTCCGCTTCTATCACAAGCTGATGCGCGACGCGGGCCTGGTGCATGCCGACGAGCCGGCCACCAACCTGCTGTGCCAGGGCATGGTGATCGCCGAAACGTTCTATCGCGACAACGCCGACGGTTCGAAGGATTGGATCAACCCCGCCGACGTGGAAATCCAGCGCGACGCCAAGGCGCACGTGATCGGCGCGGTGCTGAAGGCCGACGGCCAGCCGGTCCACATCGGCGGCATCGAGAAGATGTCCAAGTCCAAGAACAACGGCGTCGATCCGCAGGCGATGGTGGATAAATTCGGCGCCGATACGGTGCGCCTGTTCTCCATGTTCGCCGCGCCGCCGGAGCAGTCGCTGGAATGGAACGAGGCGGGCGTGGAAGGCATGGCGCGCTTCCTGCGCCGCTTCTGGCGTGAGGTGCTAACGCACGTCGCGCAGCCGGATCACCCGGAAGTCGATCCGTCCAAGCTCGACGCCGGCCAGAAGGCGCTGCGCCGCCAGCTGCATGAAACCATCCAGAAGGTCAGCGACGACTTCGGCCGCCGCCACGCCTTCAACACCGCCATCGCCGCGCTGATGGAACTGCTCAATGCGCTGGGCAAGTTCACCGACCAGAGCGAACAGGGCCGCGCCGTACGCCACGAGGCGCTGGAAACCATGGTATTGCTGCTCAACCCGGTGGTGCCGCACGTCAGCCATGCGCTGTGGCAGGCGCTGGGCCATGCGCAGGCCGTGCTGGACGACCAGCCCTGGCCGAAGGTGGACCCGGCCGCGCTGGTGCGTGACACGCTGACCCTGGCGGTGCAAGTCAACGGCAAGCTGCGCGCTACCATTGAGCTCGCCGCCAACGCCTCGAAGGAAGAAGCCGAAGCGCTGGCGCGCGCGCAACCCAATGTGGCAGCCTTCCTGGAAGGGCAGACCGTGCGCAAGGTGATCGTGGTGCCCGGCAAGATCGTCAACATCGTTGCAGGATGAGTTCATGAATCGCATGCTGAAACTGATCGCGCTGCTGCCCATGCTCGCCCTGGCCGCATGCGGTTTCCATTTGCGCGGAAGCGCGGCCATGCCCCAGGGCATGCAGCGCGTGCATCTTACGGTCGGCGGCGGCGGTGATTTCCAGCGCAAGCTGGCGCGCGCGCTGCTCGCGTCCAATGTCACGTTGGAAGATTCCGCCGGCCCCGGCATCGCCGAGCTGCACGTGCCGGCGCAGAACTTCACCGTGCAGTCGCTCACCATCAACGGCGCCGCGCAGGTGACCGAGTTCGCCGTGCGCTTCCATGTGGTGTTCAACGCGGTCGACCCGGACGGCAAGGTGATCGTGCCGGAGCAGACCATCGATCTGCAGCGTGAATTCAGTTACGACGCCAGCCAGCCGGTCGGTACGCAATCGCAGATGGAACAGATCCAGGGCAGCCTGGTCGACGACGCCATCCAGGCGGTGCTGTTCCGCCTGCAGGCGGTGGCCGAGCATGGCACCACGGCGGCAGCCAAAGCCGTCGGCCCGATGCCGGCGACCGCGAGCACCACGCAGCAACCGCCGCAATACATGCCCACGCCGATCGGCAACTGAGGCAGGCGCTGACCTATGCCGCTCAACCACGCCCAGTGGCAGAAGGCGCTGGCCGCGGATAGTCTTCGGCCCGTCTATCTGTTGGCGGGCGAAGAACTGCTGGTGCTGGAAGCGGCCGACGCGCTGCGCGCGCAGGCGCGCAAGCTCGGTTACAGCGAACGCCAGGTATTGGATGTCGGCGCGCATTTCGACTGGGACGAACTGGCCCGCTCCGCCGCGGGCATGTCGTTGTTCGCCACGCGCCGCCTGCTCGACTTGCGCCTGCCTACCGGGCGCCCGGGTGTCGAAGGCGCCAAGGCCATCGTCGAATTCTGTGCCAACCCGCCGCCGGATGTGACGCTGCTGATCACCGCGGTGGAATGGAGCAGCAAGCACGAAGGCGCGTGGACCAAGCAGGTCGACGCCGCCGGTTGCCTGGTGGTGTTCAATGCACCGCGTCCGAACGAATGGGAAGCCTGGATCGGCGCACGCCTCACCTCGCGCGGCTTGGCCGCCACGCACGATGCAGCCGCACTGCTCGCCGAGCGCGTAGAGGGCAACTTGCTTGCCGCCGCGCAGGAAATCGACAAGCTCGCCGTGCTGCACGGACAAGGCAGGATCGATGCGGCGGAGATGGAGAACCTGGTGGCCGACAGCGCCCGTTACGACGCTTTCAAGCTCACCGACGCCGCGCTGGGCGGCGACGGCGCACGCGCGCTGCGCATTCTCGACGGCCTGCGCGCGGAAGGCGACGAGCTGATCGCGCTGATGGGCTGGCTGGTCAATCAATTGCAGCTCGCGCTGCGCCTGGCCAACGCGCAGGACTTTGCTGCGCAGGCGCGTGCCGAACGCCTGTGGCCGGCGCGCGAACAGCTTTTCCGCAAGGCGCTGCGCCGCGCGCCGCGTGAGCATTGGATGCAATGCCTGGCGCGCGCGGCGAAGATCGATCGCATCGCCAAAGGTCGCGAGTCAGGCGATGCCTGGCTGGAAGCGCAGCGCCTGATTGCGGCGATGGCCGAACCGCGGGCGGCGCAGGCGCTGACATGAGCAGTTCCGTCTCTCCGCTGGCGCTTTTCGGCGGCACCTTCGACCCGATTCATATCGGCCATCTCAGCGTCGCCTGGGAAGCCTCCGAATTGCTCGATGCCGAAGTGCGCCTGATGCCCGCCAACGTGCCGCCACATCGCCCGCCGCCCACCGCCAGCGCCACGCAACGCGTGGACATGTTGCGCGCGGCCTTGCGCGGGCAATCGCGGCTGGCGCTGGACACGCGCGAACTCGAGCGCAGCGGTCCGTCCTACACCATCGACACGCTGGAAGAACTGCGCCGCGAATACGGCGAACGGCCGCTGGTGCTGCTGCTCGGCGCGGATGCGTTTGCGGGCCTGCGCAGCTGGCATCGCTGGCGCGAACTGTTCGACGTCACGCATCTTGGCGTGATCAACCGGCCTGGTATCGAGGCATGTGTTCCAGTGGAGCTGGAACGCGCGGTGGCCGCACGTCGCACGGATGATCCCGGTGTGATTCGCTCGCTGCCGGCAGGCAAGGTGATCGAACTGGCCGTCACGCCGCTGGAAGTGTCCGCGACGCGTATTCGCGAATTGCTCGCGTCGGGACGCGATCCACGCTATCTGCTGCCGGCAGGTTTGTTCGATGACGCGGCGTTATTGGAACCGTACCGCGCACCGTAGGTTGGGTTAGCGCAGCGTAACCCAACAATATCGCTCCGAATATGTTGGGTTACGCTGCGCTAACCCAACCTACGGGTGCATATTGGCCGGCATCAACTCACCCGATACGCCACAAACCTCAGTGCCACCGAATTCATGCAATAACGCAACCCGGTCGGCGGCGGGCCATCGTCGAACACATGACCCAGATGGCTATCGCAGCCGGCGCAGCTCACTGCGGTGCGGACCATGCCGTAAGCGGTATCGCGACTCTCGATCACGTTCGGCTTGGCGATCGGTTGCCAGAAACTCGGCCAGCCCGTGCCCGAATCGAACTGCGTGGCCGCATCGAACAGTGCGGTATCGCAACCAGCGCAGCGATACAGGCCTTTGCTTCGCGGCTTTTCGTGCGGACCGCTGAACGCCCGCTCGGTGCCCGCGCGACGCATCACATCGAACGCGGCGTCGGAAAGCCGTTCGTGCCATTGCGCATCGGTCAACACCAGCTTGCGCACATCGCAAGGTCCAAGATGATGGCCATCGTCGTCGGCGAAGCATTCAAGCAATACGGTGTCGGCGCGGATGGCCGCTGCAGGCGTGGCCGCCATCGCGTTGTTTCCCTTGCCGCCGAGCAGCCGCAGCATCGCCGAGCCGCCGACGGCCGCCACCGCGCCGCCGCCCACCAGGGCGAGCAGAAATCGCCGCCGCTCCAGGCCTTTGTCGTCGTAAGCGGAAGTCATTGCCTTCTCCTGTTGCACTCAGCCGAACGTGAATGCGTAAGCGCGCACGTTCGGATCAAGAAAGGTGATTTCGAAAACGCGCTCGCCCGTGCCGTGCGCCTGGCGCACCAGTTGATACAGGCGTTGTCCGTTGACGACGCCATTGCCGTCTGCATCGATGTCGGTGCCGTGATCGTCACCCGGCGGCTTGCCATCGAGCGTGACGCGGAAGCGCACCGGCTTGCCGTCTTCACCGGGCCCAAGCACCAGGTGCAGGTCGCGGCCGCGGAAGCGATAGACGATGCGGCCATTGGATTTATCCAGCGTGGCGTGCTGGGCGTTGACCGTCCAGGTTCCGTCGAACGCCCACTGGTTGGCGGCGAGCGCATCGGGCGCGTGATAGTTCCAACTGTCGTCGTGCGCAATCTGTCCGCCGGCGAAGCCTTCGCTGCGCGCATAACCGACATAGGTTTCCGGCGAGCGGCGCATGTCGTCGGAGCCGGCGGCTTCCGCACCGGATGCGCCAGGCTGCACGTAACCGCCGGGCAAATCCTTGTAGCCGGCGTCGCTCAGCAGGCGGCGGATCACGTCTTCGCTGCCGGCGTAGTCGCCTTCGCCGAAATGGTGCGCGCGTATCTGCCCGTGCGCATCGATAAAGTAATGCGCCGGCCAGTATTCATTATTGAAGCCTTTCCAGATGGCGTAGTCGTTGTCCATCGCCACCGGATAGCCGATATGGAAATCCTTGATCGCCTTGGCGACGTTGGCCGGATCTTTTTCGAACGCGAATTCCGGTGCGTGCACGCCGATCACCACCAGGCCGTGATCGCGATACTTCTGCGCCCATGCATTCACGTACGGCAACGAGCGGATGCAGTTGATGCAGGAATAGGTCCAGAAGTCGACCAGCACGACCTTGCCGCGCAGCGCTTCGGGCGTCAGCGGCGCGCTGTTGAACCATTTCGTTGCGCCGGCCAGCGACGGCAGGTCGCCTTCCACCGGCAACGGCGCGCCGGCCTTCGGTGCAGGCGCGGCATTGACCGGGGCAGGGCGTACGGCGTCGATCAGCTTCTGCTCGAAGCCGCCGGTGCTGGCCAGCGACACGCGCGTCAATAAACCGGTGTCCAGGCCGAGCGCGATCGCGGCTACGCCCGCCAGCACCAGTACGCCAAGCGCACGACGCACCCATTCGCCGGCGCCGAGCGAGCGCTTCATCAAGGCGAAAACGCGTCCGCCGACCAGCAAGGCGAGCGCCAGCGACACGGCCGCACCGGCGGCATAGGTGAGCAGCAGCAAGCTGGTCGTGACGCTGGCGCCCTGCAGTGCCGCGCCAGTGAGCAGCAGGCCAAGGATCGGTCCCGCACACGGCGCCCACAGCAGGCCGGTGGCAATGCCGAGTCCGGCCGCCGACCATGGCGAATCCTGCTGCGCTTCGGTTTTCTCGGTCAGCCGATTGCCGAGCTTCACGAACGGTCGGCTGATCCACTCGGCAAAGTGCGGCACCAGCAAGGTCAGCCCGAGCACCGCCAGCACCACCAATGCGATATAGCGCCCGTACTGATTGGCGTGCACCGCCCATCCGCCACCGATCGCCGCCAGCGTGGCGACCAGCGCGAAAGTGACGGCCATGGCGATCAGCATCGGCAAGCCGTTGCGCGCGAACGGCCGATCGGCACGAGCGAACACGAACGGCAGCACCGGCAGGATGCACGGGCTGAGGATGGTGAGGATGCCGCCGAGGAAGGCCAGAATGAGGATAAGCATGGCGAAGGTAATCGTGGGGTTGCTGAAGTATTCGCCGGGCGGCGTGCCCCGGTTACGTGGATGGACCCGGAAAAATTTGCGCTGTGCGAAGTAACCCTACACCTGCGTTCGGCGAATGGACTCTAAGGAAATCAACGATCGCCAGCATGTCATCAGTCGCCTTGACGTTTGAGGGTCCGTGGGTCCTACTACGCCAGCCCCCGTCTAGGGGGCTCGATAGCGACAAGGCCGTGCCGACCGACATCCCAAGTGCCAGCGAACAGGCTGACCGGCAGCGGGCAGCATGGATGGCCGCCGCGCAAGCGGGGGACCAGCGCGCCTATACGCGCGTGTTGAACGATTCGGTGGCGCTGATCCGCGCGGTGGCGCGGCGGCAGGGCGTGGCGGTGGATGCGCTGGACGACGTGGTGCAGGAAACCCTGCTGACCGTGCATCGCGTGCGCCATACGTTCGATCCGTCGCGCTCCTACGATGCGTGGCTGTCGGCGATCGCCGCGCGCCGCGCCATCGACCTGCTGCGCAGCCACGGTCGCCGCGAGCATCGTGAAGTGCACGACGAATTCGCGATGGATACGCACGCCGACCGCGAGGACGCCAGCACCGGCACCCTGCGCCAGCAAGAGGCCGAACGCCTGCGCAAGGCGATCGAAACCCTGCCGCCGGGGCAGCGCGAGGCGGTGGAACAACTTGGCCTCAAGGAACGCACGCTGGCCGAGGCCGCCGAGCACACCGGCCGCAATACCGGCGCGCTGAAAGTAAACCTGCATCGCGCATTGAAAACGCTGCGCGATCGCCTGCATGGAGAATCCTGACCGCTCATGTCCGACGCAGCACGCCATCAAGCCCTGATCGACGCGCTCGGCGCCGAGCTGACGCCGGTGCGGCGCCTGCCGCCGCCATGGCGGCGCGCGCTCGCCTGGCTGGCGATCGTGGCGGTGCTCGCCGTGGCGCTGTTCCTGCGCTTCGGCGCCGGCACCATGCTGCATCGCTGGAGCGCCGCGCCCGACCTGGGGGTGGCCGCCTGCGGCGCGGTGATCACCGCGATCACGGCCGCGCTGGCTTCCTTCGTGTTGGCGGTGCCGGGGCGTTCGATCCGCTGGGCATGGCTGCCGGTGCCCAGCGCCCTGGTCTGGATCGGCGCCAGCGGCCTGGGCTGCCTGCGGGCGCACATCCCCGGCATGCCGGTCCTGAACCTGCACGGCGCCAACGACTGCCTGATCTTCATCGTCAGTTTTTCGCTGCCGCTGTCCGGAGTGATGATCTGGCTGCTGCGCCGCGCCTGTCCCCTGCGCCCGGTGCTGACCGCCGTGCTGGTGGGGCTGGCCAGCGCCGCGGCCTCGGCCAGCCTGCTGGAGATCTGCCACAACTTCGACGCCGCGGCCTCCGACCTGGTGATGCATGCGGTGGCGGTGGCGCTGGTGGTCGGGCTGAACGCGCTGATGGGTGGGCGGTTGTTGTCGAGGGCTTGAGCGCAACGGCAGGCTTGACGAGCCGTTACACCAGGGCGGATATACTGCACTCGCGCGATCCCGCGCAGCCGATACGCCGCGAGGCCCTCACTCTTGACCACCATCCGCCATACCAAGGCCGTCAACACGGCCGCCCTGCGCAAGACCGTTATCGCCGCCCTTGAGGATCTCAAGGCCAAGGACATCCGGGAAATCGATGTACGCGGCAAAACCTCCATCGCCGACCTGCTCGTGATCGCTTCCGGCACCTCGGCCCGCCACGTGAAATCCATCGCCGACGAAGTCGTCAAGTTCGCCAAGCAGGCGGGCGTGATGCCGCTGGGTGTCGAAGGCGAACAGGAAGCGGAGTGGGTACTGGTAGACCTGGGCGACGTCATCGTGCACGTCATGCTGCCGCGCATTCGCGAGTTCTACGGCCTTGAGCGCCTGTGGACCGTGGGTGACCGCGACGCCGAGGGCGAGGCCGCCCTGGCCACGGGTTAAAAAGAAAAAACGGCATGCGCGCGCGCCTGATCGCCATCGGCGAACGCATGCCTGCATGGGTTGCAGAAGGGTTTGCCGAATACCGCAAACGGCTCTCCCACGATTTGCCCCTCGAATTGATCGAACTGAAGCCCGGCGCACGCGGCAAGGGCCGCGACGATGCGCGCGCGATGCACGACGAAGGCGTCGCCATGCTCGCCGCGTTGCCGCGCGATACCCACGTGATTGCGCTCGACGGCCGCGGCAAGGCGTGGTCCAGCGAAGAGCTGGCCGAACAGCTCGCCAAATGGCGCATGGCCGGGCGCGATCTGGCCTTTCTTATTGGCGGTCCCGACGGTCACGCACCGGAAGTGGTGGCGCGCGCCGATCAAAAGTGGTCATTGGGTCCCTTGACGCTGCCGCATATGCTGGTGCGGTTGGTGCTGGTGGAGCAGCTTTATCGCGCCACCACGTTGTTGGCCGGCCATCCCTACCATCGCGCCTGACGGCGCACGCCGGCGTCACCCCTTGTCACGGGAGTTGTCATGCGCTTCGAGGTTCGTCAGGCGAGCATTTTCGATCTGGATACGCTGGTGCCGTTGTTCGACGGTTACCGGCAGTTCTACCGGCAGCCGTCCGACCCGGAGCGTGCGCGCGCTTTTCTTGCCGAACGTTTCGCGCATCACGAGTCGCTGATCCTGCTCGCCTGCGACGAGCACGGCGCTGGGTTGGGTTTCACGCAGCTGTTTCCACTGTTTTCATCCGTGCGCATGGCGCGCATCTATCTGCTCAACGATCTGTTCGTGGTGCCGGATGCGCGCAAGCATGGCGTTGGCAAAGCCCTGCTGGATGCATCGGCCGAACATGCGCGCGCCCTGGGCGCAGCCAGGCTGTGGCTGCAGACGGAGCTGAGCAATGTTTCCGCACAGACACTGTATGCGTCGGCGGGATGGCAACGCGACCCGGATTTTTGCGACTATGCACTGAATTTGTAACAGCGCAATGCAATGCGCGGAGAGCTGACAAGGATGAACAGGTCGATACGTGTCTTGCTGACCATGATCTCGCTGTTGCTACCCGTCCTGGCGACAGGCGGCGAGGCTCAGAACTTTCTGTTCCTGGGTCAGGGCGAGATCGATCGATATGCAGCGCTACTGCGTCGCCCTGATATCGACGGTGTGCAGATCGTCTACACCTGGAAGCAACTGGAGCCGCAGAAGGGACGCTACGATTTCTCGGCTATCGAACACGATCTTGCCCGCGCCACCGCTTTGCGCAAGGCGCTGTTTATCCAGATTCAGGACCGTTTCTTCAGCAAGGATGCGCGCAACCTGCCCGATTATCTGCTCAGCGATTCCCTTTACAACGGTGGCCTGGTAGCACAGATGGATAATCCAGGTGAAGGCAAGCCACAGGTCCAGGGCTGGGCGGCGCAGCAATGGAATCCGCAGCTGCGCGAGCGCTATCAGCAGCTACTGCAGGCGCTCGCCAAGGCGTTCGACGGACGCGTGCAAGGCGTCAATCTGCCGGAAACCGCGATCGATATCGACCAGAAACATGACCGGACGGGTTTCACCTGCGACGCCTATTTCGAGGCCGAACTGGAAAACATGTTGTTCGCGCGGCGGGCGTTCACGCGCTCGGCGGTGGTGCAGTACGTGAACTTCTGGCCATGCGAATGGGATAACGATCACCGGTATATGGAGCGCCTGTTCGACGCCGCGGCCACGCATGGCGTCGGCTTGGGCGGGCCGGATATCGTGCCGTATCGGAAGGCCCACATGCACAATGCCTATCCGTTCTTCCATCGCTACAAGGATCGGCTCAGCCTGATCGCGATGGCGGTGCAAGAGCCCACCTTGACGTACACGAACCCCCGTACGGGCAAGCCGTTCACCAAGGCGGAGTTCGAGGATTTCGGGCGCCACTATCTCGGTGCGCGCATCATCTTCTGGAGCACATCGTCGCCCTGGTTGCGGTAAGTTGTGCGATGGAATGTTTGGCAAGGAACAAGTGACCCATGCTCTATCTCGCCTCCCAATCGCCGCGCAGACGCGAACTGCTCGGGCAACTCGGTGTCACGTTTTCCATTCTCGACGTAGACGTGGCCGAAGTGCCGTATCCGGAAGAAACACCGCTGGACTATGTGCGGCGCGTGGCGCGCGACAAGGCGCAGGCCGGCTGGGAAGCGCTGACGCGCGAAGCGCAGGGCGATGCGCTGGTGATCGCGTGCGATACGGAAGTGGTATTGGAGAATCGCGTCTTCGGTAAGCCGAAGGATGCCGACGATGCGGTGGAAATGCTGCACGCGCTATCGGGTCGCACGCACGAGGTGATCTCGGCGGTCTGCATGATGTCCGCCAAACAGGAACACGGCGATGTGTGCGTGTCGCGCGTGCGTTTCGCCGAACTGAGCGAAGCGGATATCACGGCGTACGTGGCGACCGGCGAGCCGTTCGGCAAGGCGGGCGCGTACGCCATTCAGGGCCTGGGCGCCACCTTGATCGAACACCTGGAAGGCAGCTATTCCGGCGTGATGGGCTTGCCGTTGTTCGAAACGGCGCGATTGCTCCGGAAATTCGGTGTAGGTTGGGGTAGTTTGGGTTAGCGCAGCGTAACCCAACAATTGTTGATCGTTTCGGTAGTTTTTTGTGGATGGCGATGGATGCCGCGGCTATCCATTCCCCACCGAAAACAACGCCACCAACGCAAACAGATTGAACACCCCGTGCGCCACC
Source organism: uncultured Dyella sp. (assembly GCA_966430775.1). Lineage (GTDB taxonomy): Bacteria > Pseudomonadota > Gammaproteobacteria > Xanthomonadales > Rhodanobacteraceae > Dyella_B. The sequence continues at coordinate 30,982 of CBJMMB010000006.1, forward strand.
ATCGCCGGCCACAGCGATTCCGATTTCAACCGCAACCAGCACAGCGCCGCTGCCAGCAACATCAGGTTCGGCAACGCATACCACTGGAAATCCAGCCCGGCCAAATGCACCGCGCCGAACAGCAGGGAACTCAGCACGATCGACATCGCCGTCGACATGCGTCGCAGCAACGCCGACAGCAGCACGCCGCGGAACATCAGTTCCTCGATCATCGGGCCGACGGTCACCGCCACGATGCCCAGCGGCAGCCGCAAAGACGCTGAGGCATGCCGGCCGAGTTCTTCCACGTTCTGCGTTACTTCGTGACCGTGCGCCAGCCATTGGGTGATCACCGCGCCGAGCGGCGGCATCACCAGCCCGATAAGCAAGGCTGCGGCATACCAGCGAGGCGCGGCATGGCCATGCACGCCGAAACCCGGTGGCGCGGCGCGAACCCACAGCAACGGCCACGTGCGGTGCACCAGCCAGAACAGCAGCATCGCGATCAGCGGTACGGCGATCACTACCAGCATCGCGTTGCTGTCCGGCTGCTGCAGCACGTCCATGGCGTGCTTGCGTATTTCGGCCAGTGGCAGTTGCGGGTGCCTGATCTTTTCGATTGCGCCCGCCATCACGCCCATCAGCGTGCCCGCCACCACTTGCAGCAGGAAGTAGAGCAGGATCAGGCCAAAGGCCTGCAGCACGCCCGGTGCGTTGGGCAAGGGCGAGCGTGTCGATGCGTCCGTCGCGCTCATCGGCTGCCTTGCATCAGCCCGCCAGCATGGCGCGCACCAGGCCGAGCGTGCTCATCACCACCAGCGCGGCCCAGCCCAACGTGCCGACCATGTAGCCCGGCCCGCGCTTATTGGCATCACCCAGATAAGCCCAGGCGTACCACACGCGTCCCACGATCCACACCAGCCCGGCGACGCCGCCCCAAAGCACGTAGCCGTAGTGCGCCGCCAGCCACAGCGCAGGCAGGAACATCACCGTGCTTTCCAGCGTGTTCATCTGCACGCGATACGCGCGGTCGAACGCGGGGTGCCCGCTGATGGCCGGCGCGTGAATTCCATACTTGCCGCGTGCACGCCCGACCGCCCACATGGTGGCGAATTGCAGCAAAACAGTCAGCAAGGTGACCAGGGCGGGCAGGTTCTGAATCATGGTGCGTGCGCGTGGGAAAGGAGCTGCCACTGTAGCGGTTTTGGTGCCATGCTGTGGGGGTTGGCCGGTATGACATGCGATGGCGCGCGGGAGGCGTTATGGACTGGCAAAAGGGCGAAGAAAGTCAGAACGTCGAAGTCGATCAAGGCGGCGGTGGCGGTGGTGGCCGCGGTTTCGGCGGCGGCCGGATGGGCATCGGCGGTCTGCTGATTCTTGCCTTGCTGGGCTGGATCTTCTTCAAGAATCCGCTTGCGCTGCTGCAGCAAGGCGGCGGCCAGCCGTCCGGCTATGCGCCGCGCAGCCAGCCGGCGCAGGTCGATCCGCAGCAGATGGAATTCGTGCGTCGGGTGCTCGGCTCCACCGAAAAAACCTGGGGCGACATCTTTGCCGGCATGGGGCGCACTTATGTCGATCCCAAGCTGGACTTGTTCAGTGGCGGTGTGAATACCGCCTGTGGCGCCGCATCGACCGCCGTCGGGCCGTTCTACTGCCCCGGCGATCAGAAGGTGTATCTGGACCTGGATTTCTTCCGCGAACTGGAAACGCGTTTCCATTCCAGCGGCGATTTCGCGCGCGCCTACGTGATTGCGCATGAAGTGGGCCATCACGTGCAGAACCAGCTCGGCGTTTTCGCCAAGAGCGCGCAACTGCAGCGGCAAGGCGTGGCGATGGAAGGGGCCGGCGGGCTGTCTGTGCGGCAGGAACTGCAGGCCGATTGCTTTGCCGGCGTGTGGGCCAATCGCACGCAGCAGCGCCTGCAATGGCTGCAGCCGGGCGATGTGGAATCGGCGCTCAACGCCGCCAGCCAGATCGGCGACGACACCCTGCAACGCGAAGCGCGCGGCACCGTGGTGCCCGATTCGTTTACGCACGGCACCTCGGCGCAGCGCGTGAAGTGGTTCAAGACCGGGCTGGAGAGCGGGGATATCCGGCAGTGCAATACGTTCAGCGGGCCGGTGTGAATGCCCGGCTAGCGTCGTGATTCATCCGTGCCAACGCTGTGGCGCTTGTTGCGCCAGCTTCCGCGTCGCCTTTCACTGGATGGAAGCGGACGCGTCGATGGGCGGCCAGGTGCCGCCCGAACTCACTGAAAAACTTGATCCCCATCGCGTGGCGATGCGCGGTACGCAAGCCTACCGGCCGCGCTGTGTGGCGCTGGAAGGCACGGTAGGCGCCGCTACCCGTTGCAGCATCTACGCGTGGCGGCCATCGATCTGCCGTGACGTTCAACCCGCCTGGGAAACCGGCACGCCGAGCCCGCAATGCGACAAGGCGCGCAGCATGCACGGTCTTGCGCCGTTGACCATGGACGACTGGCTATAACGAGCCGCTAGGTTTTGGTGCCTCGCCGTCATTCCGGCGAACGCCGGAATCCAGTTTGAACACGTCGTGCGAAGCACACCAAATCTTCTATATGGTGTGCTTCGCACGTCATTCTTGACTGGATTCCGGCTTTCGCTGAAATGACGTAAGGCGGATTTTGGCTCTCGACAAGCACAAATCTCCACTGCGGATTGGCGCTATGGTTGCGTGGTTCCCTGGAACATCTGCACGAACTGCCGCAACTCGCTTTCATTGACGTCGGACACTGCCACGAAACGCATGTGCTCGTCCGTCCATCGGATCACGGTGTAGCCATGCCATTGCGCAACATCTTGTGCGGAGGCGGATGCCGATATCGGCCACTGATAAAGATTGATCACGTGCAGGTGCCGCCGGTAAACCAGCGCGGCCACGGTACGGCCATCGAGCACATCCAGTCGTCCGCCGACGAGCGGAAAACCCTGATTTGCCAGATCCTTCACGCGCGGCGAGAAATCCAGCTTGCCGTCGAACCACGGCTTTACCGTGTGCTGGTCGGTGGAAACCACGTCCATCAGGTGTTGCGGCTGCATCGAGCGGATATGGCTGGAGACCACCTCATCGGCCACTTGGCTGGTATCGCGATGCAGCGTGTACCACCACGCCGGCGCAACGATGAGCAGTGCGGCGGCGAATCCTGCAGCCATCGCCAGCGCGACCGGCGGGCGGCGTACCTGCGTGGCGCGCGGCGCGACCGGTTCGGCGGACCATGCCTTGCGCAGCGTAACGGGTGCGCGCCGATACAGCGATGCGCGCGCAAAACCCTCATGCAACTGCGCGTAGTCCGCATGCAAGGCTGCGCAGGCGGCGCAGCCTTGCATATGTCGGTCGATGGCCACGCTTTGCGCGGCGTCCAGTTCGTTATCCAGATAGGCGTGCAGAAGCAGCCTGGCGTCATCGCACATCATGACGGCGTGCCTCCGTGAAAGTGGCGGACAGTTCGGCCCGCAGCCGTTCGCGTGCGCGGGCGAGGCGCGACATCACCGTGCCGATCTTCTGGCCGGTGATCGCAGCGATTTCCTTGTAGGAGCACTCTTCCAGTTCGCGTAGCACGATGGCTTCGCGCAGGGGATGCGGAAGATGCGTCAACGCGATCTGCAATGCGTCGACGTCGACGGCGAGCAGGGCGCGCGCCTCCGGTGAAGGCTGTTCGTCGATCACGACGTGAGCATCGTCATCGAACGGTTCATGCGCATCGTCGGATGCGCTCTTGGCGCGCAACGAATAAAACGTGTTGCGCACGATCGCCAACAGCCACAGGCGGGCATCGCTGCCATGGAAGCTTTCGAAGTAGCGGAATGCGCGCAGCATCGCCTCCTGCACGACGTCCTGGGCATCCGCATCGTCGCGCGCCAGCCAGCGTGCAAGGTTGTAGGCGGCATCCAGATGCGGCAGCACGCAGGCCTCGAAATGGGCGCTGCGAGGAGCGGCTGCGGAGGGGCGGAAGTCAGAGGGCATAAAACCTTCTACCGGTATGGCGGCGACTTTATTCCCACGCCGAAAAACACGGAATAGGCCGGTCTGCATGCCGGTAAAGGCAGATGAGGGCGGCGTTGGGCGGCCCAAGCTGCGGAGTATCGATGATGCAGGACCACGACAACACAGTTGACGACGGCGAGGCCGGCGGCCGGCGGCAGTTTCTCAAATGCATGGCCTGGGCCGGCGCCGGCACCTTGTGGATGATGAAAAGCGGCGTGTTGCGCGCGCATCCGCTCGGCGATGCGCCTGCCATCAAGGGCGCCACTTTCAGCTTCGTGCAGATCAGCGATTCGCACATCGGTTTTCACAAGGCGCCCAATCCGGACGTGATCGGCACGCTGCGCCGTTCGTTGGCGATGATCAATGCGCAAGAAAACCGGCCGGCGTTCCTGCTGCATACGGGCGACCTGACGCATCTTTCCAAGCCCGAGGAATTCGATACCTTGAACGGATTGATGCAGGAAGCTCGCGTCAGCCAGCGCTTCTACGTACCCGGCGAACACGATGTGATTGGCGACAACGGCGCCGAATTCTTCCGCCGCTTCGGCGAAAAACAGCACGCCGGCGGCTGGTACAGCTTCGATCAGGATGGAGTGCATTTCGTGGGGTTGATCAACGTGCTCAACCTCAAGGCCGGCGGCCTGGGTTCGCTGGGTGCGGATCAACTGGCCTGGCTGAAGAACGATCTCGCGGGCCGGTCGGCTGAAACGCCGGTGGTGGTGTTCGCGCACATGCCGCTGTGGCCGTTGTATCCGCAATGGGGCTGGGGCACGGACGACAGCGCTGAAGCGCTGAGCTATCTGCGCCGCTTCGGCTCAGTCACCGTGCTCAACGGACACATCCACCAGATTCAGCAGAAGGTGGAAGGCAGCATCACGTTCTACACCGCGCGTTCCACCGCCTATCCGCAGCCTGCGCCGGGCGATGGACCTGGGCCGGGGCCGTTGCAAAGCGTGACGGCGCAGGCGCTGCATCGCTACCTCGGCATACGCGATGTGCGGCATGTGCAGACGAGCGGTGCACTGGCGGTAACCGATGAGGTGCTGGCATGAATCCGTTATGGAGATGGAGCGTGATCGGCATGCCTGCCGCCATCGCCCTGTGCAGCGTCACGGTCTCGTGCGCAGCGGCGGATGCTACGCCGACAAAAGGCGTTACCCATGAGGTGGCGATCCAGAATTTCGCGTTCGCGCCGAAGTCGCTCGTCGTGCCGGTGGGTACGCGCGTGGTCTGGACCAACCACGACGAGGAACCGCACGTGGTAACCAGTGCCGGCGGGACGTTCGTGTCGTCGAAAGCGCTGGATTCCGGCGACACCTATGCGGTGATGTTCTTAAAGCCGGGCACCTACACCTACTATTGTTCGATCCATCCGATGATGGTCGGCACGATCATTGTGCAGTGACGGCGGCGGTTGCACCGTCGAAGCGATAACAATCCATGGCAAGGAGGCCCAGGTCGATGCCCGCATCGATGCGCCGTCCGTCGAAGTGTTCGCCGGCGGCGCCGAGCGCCACGTACAGCGGCAGCAGATGTTCGTCGGTGGGATGCGCACGCTCGGCGAACGGCGCCTGGCGGCGGTAGTCGAGCAGGGCGTCGACGTCGCCGGCCTGGATCTTCTGTTCGAACCAGCCGATGAACGGGCGCACGTACGGCGCTTCGTTGCTTTCGCTGAAGCCGGCGCGCAGATCGTGCAGGTTGTGCGTGATGCTGCCGGAGCCGATCACCAGCACGCCTTGCTCGCGCAACGGCGCAAGCGCGCGGCCGACCGCGTAGTGGTGCGCAGGGCCCAGGTGCGGCTGAATCGATAGCGGCACCACCGGGATGTCGGCGTGCGGGTAGAGCAGGCGCAGCGGTACCCATGCGCCGTGATCGAGGCCGTGGTGAGGGTCGACCGCGGCAGTCAGACCCGCCTGATCGAGCAACTGCGCAACCTGTGCGGTCACTTCGGGAGCGCCCGGCGCCGGGTAGTGAATCTCATACAGCTCGCGCGGAAAACCGTAGAAGTCATGGACGGTTTCAGGCTGTGCCGCGCCACCTACGCTGGGCTGGCGCGCCAGCCAGTGAGCGGTGGCGATCACGATGGCGCGTGGGCGTGGCAGATCGGCGGCGATGTTCGCCAAGCGTTCACCGACCTTGCCGGGATGCAACGCGGTCATCGGCGAACCGTGGGAGATGTAGAAGCTGGGGAGTGTGTTCATGGCGGAAACTTGCGGGGTGCTGGTCTGCAAGTATGGGCCGATGAAGGTATTTGTAGCCGTACGCGGTAGGAACTCAGTGTTGCACTGATCGAAACGACGCCGCGCTGCCGGTTTGAGATTGTGTTGGGGTTCGCTGGCGCTCAGCCCAACCTACGGGGAACTTCAGTAGGTTGGGCTGAGCGCAGCGAACCCCAACGGAAGTTACTTCCGCCGCGCCGGCTTCCCGCCTCCATGCCCCTGCGGCCGCGGCTTGCCGCCGCCATGCCCACGCGCGTGCGCCGGCTTGAAACCACCCGGCTTGCGCGGTGCGCGCGTACCGCCCGCTTCCTGCTGCTCGGTTCCATCCCACTCGGTGATGCGCAACTGCTGTTGGTTCACCCACACCTTTTGCAGGTGCTGGAACACTTCATTGGGCATGCCATCGGGCAGGTCGATCAGGCTGTAGTCGCCGCGGATGCTCAGGCGGCCGATGAACTGGCTTTCCAGGCCGGCTTCGTTGGCGATGGCGCCGATGATGTTGCCGGGCTTCACGCCGTGTTCGTGGCCGACTTCGATGCGGTATGTGCGCTTGCCGGCTTCGGTGGCGTGCGGGCGCAGCTGGCGCGGGGCGAAGTCGCGCGTGTTTTCTTCGCGATGGCGTGCTTCGCGCGGCGGTCTGTCGCTGTCGTGTGCGCGGGCCGGGCGCGCTTCGCGTTCGTGCGTGCGTTCGCGCTTGGGCGGCGCTTCCAGCAGCAGCGGGCGATCGCCTTGCGCGATGCGCGCCAGCGCGGCGGCGATTTCGACCGCGGGCACGTCGTGCTCCTGTTCGTATTGCTCGATCAGTTGCTGGAACTGTTCCAGGCCGCCCATCGCCAGCGTGTCGCTGATGCTTTGCTTGAAGCGCGCGATGCGGCGGTCGTTCACCGCTTCCACCGTGGGCAGCTTCATTTCCTCGATCGGCTGGCGCGTAGCGCGTTCGATCGCGCGCAGCATGCCTTTTTCGCGCGGGGTGACGAACAGGATCGCCTCGCCGCTGCGTCCGGCGCGGCCGGTGCGGCCGATGCGGTGCACGTAGCTTTCGGTGTCGTAGGGAATGTCGTAGTTCAGCACGTGGCTGATGCGTTCCACGTCCAGGCCGCGTGCGGCGACGTCGGTGGCGACGAGGATGTCGAGCTTGCCGTCCTTGAGCTGCTGGATCACGCGCTCGCGCTGCGGCTGCGCGATGTCGCCGTTGATCGCGGCGGCGGCCAGGCCGCGCGCCTGCAGTTTCTCGGCCAGTTCTTCGGTGGCCTGCTTGGTGCGCGCGAAGATGATCATCGCGTCGAACGGTTCGGCCTCGAGAATGCGCGTCATCGCATCGAGCTTGTGCATGCCGCTCACCCACCAATAACGCTGGCGGATGTTCGCCGCGGTAGTGGTGGCGGCCTTGATGGTGACTTCCACCGGATCTTTCAGATGCTGCTGCGCGATCTTGCGGATCGGCGCCGGCATGGTGGCGGAGAACAGCGCCACCTGGCGTTCCGGCGGCGTGGCTTGCAGCACTTTTTCGACGTCGTCGATAAAGCCCATGCGCAGCATTTCGTCCGCTTCATCGAGCACGATGAAACGCAGTTCGGAAAGATCCAGCGTGCCGCGCTCCAGGTGATCGATCACGCGGCCGGGCGTGCCCACCACCACGTGCACACCGCGGCGCAGCGCGTGCAACTGCGGGCCATAGCTCTGGCCGCCGTAGATCGGCAGCACCTGGAAGCCGGGCATGTGCGCGGCGTAACGCTGGAATGCTTCGGCCACCTGGATGGCCAGTTCGCGCGTCGGCGCCAGCACCAGCGCCTGCGGCTTGCCAGGGCGCATTTCGATGCGCGAAAGGATCGGCAGCGCGAACGCCGCCGTCTTGCCGGTGCCGGTCTGTGCCTGGCCCAGCACGTCGCGGCCTTCGAGCAGGGAAGGAATGGTGGCGGCCTGGATCGGCGAGGGCGATTCGTAACCCACGTCGGCCAATGCGCGCAGCACTTCCGGCGAGAGCGCAAGCGCAGAGAAACCAGCGGCGGCCGGAGCAGAGTCGGAAGACGGGGACGACATGGGGGAGAACCTCGACGAAGCATGCACGGGGCATGCAGGAGAAAGGTGACTATTGTAACAGCCCGGGGACGACATACTCTTGGTAGTTGGCATCGTTACACGGAGCTATGGATGAAAAACCGCCTGAAAGATCGCATTGCGCTGGTTACGGGAGCGTCCTCGGGGATCGGTGAAGCAACCGCGCTGGCGCTGGCCGAACAGGGCGCCCGGGTGGCAATCGCCGCACGGCGCAAGGATCGGCTGGATCAGCTCGCGGCCAAGCTTGCCGAACTGGGCGCCGAACCGCTGGTGCTGGTGGCCGATCTCGCTGCCGAAGCCGAGGCGCAACGCATCGTGAAGGAAACCGAAGCGCATTACGGCCGCCTGGACATCCTCATCAACAACGCCGGCGTGATGTACCTGGAGCCGGTGGCCGAGGCGGACCTGGGCCGCTGGCGCAGCATGCTGGAGTTGAACGTGCTCAGTCTGATCGCCTCCACGCAGGCCGCCTTGGCCGGCATGCGTGCGCGACGCGACGGACACATCGTGAACGTCTCGTCAGTGGCCGGGCGCGTGGCCAATCCCAACGCGGCGGCCTATGCGGCGACCAAGTTCGGCGTGGTGGGCTTTTCCGAGTCGCTGCGGCGCGAGGTCTACAAGGACAACATCCGCGTCAGCGTGATCGAGCCCGGCATGGTGGATACCCAATTGCGCGAACACATCGGCCACGAAGCCAGCCGCCGCGCGCTGGATCTGCGCGCGGGCGAGATGCGCCAGCTGCAAGCCGAGGACGTCGCCGACGCCATCCTGTTCTGCGTGACGCGTCCGGACTACGTATCCATCAACGAAGTGCTGATGCGCCCGACGGATCAGGAGCGTTAAGCGCGTGGTTGCATCGCCGATTCTGCAGACGCCACGCACGCGCATTCGCCTGGCCGGACAGGCGGATGCGCCAAAACTGTTGCGCTATCGGGTGGACAATCGCGAGCATCTGGCGCCATGGGAACCCCTGCGTGAATCGGCGTACTTCACGCTCGAACACTGCGCGAAGACGATCGCCGATGGACGCGACAACGCGATGCATGATCGCGGTTATCCCTTGTTCGTGTTCGACCACGCGGAGAAGGCCATCCTTGCAACCTGCACCTTCGCCAACCTCGTGCGCGGCGCATTTCAGGCGTGTCACTTGGGCTATGGCGTCGATGCGCGCATGCAAGGCCAGGGGTTGATGCGCGAAGTCCTGGAAGCGAGCATCGCCTGGGCGTTCGGCGAATTGCGCCTGCACCGGATCATGGCCAATTATCTGCCGCGCAACGAACGCAGCGCGAAGCTGTTGGCGTCACTGGGATTCGAGCGGGAAGGTTACGCGAAACGGTATTTGCAGATCGCAGGGATATGGGAGGACCACATCCTTACGGCACTGGTCTGTCCTCGCGGATGAATCGCCGTAGGTCGGGGTGCAAACCCCAACGTGGCCACCTATCCGCGATCGCGGTGTTGGGGTTTGCACCCCAACCTACACGGAACCGTCGTTACGCTTTCGCCGCCGGTTTGCCACCGCGCGGGCGCCGGCGCTTGCGATTGCCCATCGCATGCTCACCGCCACTATTGTTCTGCGCATGGCCATGCGGCCGATGTCCGTTGCCGCCTTGGCGCGGCGGGCGTGCCTGGCGTTGGCCCTGCTTCGGACGCGGTGCGTTAGCGTCCAGGCGCAGCGGTGCGGACGGTTCGAAACCGCTCACCTCGCTGATGGTGATTTCCTGGTTCAGCAGCTTGCGGATATCGCGCAGCAGTCCGGATTCCTCGTGGCTTACCAACGACAAGGCAAGACCGCTGGCGCCGGCGCGGCCGGTGCGGCCGATGCGGTGCACGTAGTCTTCGGCCACCATCGGCAGATCGAAGTTGATCACGATCGGCAGCTGATCGATGTCGATGCCGCGCGCGGCGATGTCCGTCGCCACCAGCACGGTGACGCGGCCGCTCTTGAAATCGGCGAGCGCACGCGTACGTGCGTTCTGGCTCTTGTTGCCGTGGATGGCGGCCGCACGCAGGCCCGACTGCTCCAGGTAACGCACCAGTTTGTCGGCGCCGTGCTTGGTGCGGGAAAACACCAGCGTCTGGCGGCGGCTTTCCTTGCTCAGCACGTGCAGCAGCAGGTCGCGCTTGCGGGAGGCATCGACCGGATGCACTTCATGGCTGACCGTGGTCGCCACGCTGTTGGCCGGCGTCACCGACACTTCGCGCGGCGAGTGCATGAACTGCATCGCCAGCGCCTTGATCTCCGGCGCGAAAGTGGCCGAGAACAGCAGCGTCTGGCGCTGTTTCGGCAGCGCGCCGATGATGCGCTTGAGCGCGGGCAGAAAGCCCATGTCGAGCATGCGATCGGCTTCGTCCAGTACCAGCACTTCGATGCCGGAAAGGTCGATCGTGCGCTGCTGCATGTGATCGACCAGGCGGCCCGGCGTGGCGATGATCACATCGGTGCCGCGACGCAGCGCCTGGATCTGCGGACCCATGCTGACACCGCCGAAGATGGCTGCGCTGCCTACGCGCAAATGCTTGCCGTAGGTGCGCATGTTGTCGTGGATTTGTGCTGCCAGTTCGCGTGTGGGCGTGAGCACGAGCGCACGCGGGCGCTTGCTTGCAGGCGTGGTGGTGGACATGCGCTGCAATAGCGGCAGCGCGAACGCGGCGGTCTTGCCGGTGCCGGTTTGCGCGGCGGCCAGCAAGTCGTGGCCTTCCAGCACCACCGGAATGGCGCCGGCCTGGATCGGGGTGGGTTCGGCGTAGCCTTGTTCGGCAAGCGCGCGCAGCAACGCAGGGGCTAGGCCCAGCGATTCGAAAGACATGAAATGCTCCTGTGCAACCCGGAGCCTTCATGCAGAACCGCGTTGCTATCGATAAGGGTTGGGAGGAACGCGTCCAGGATGGGATGCGTTCGAGCGCGCAGTATACATGAATGGCGCAGTGGCCGTTTGCGGGGCTGCCGAGCATGGTAGCCTCGCGCCACTCAATGGGAGCCGAGCATGTCTGTCCTGTCCGCCCTTCGCGAGTTGAATCACGAGCAACGGCATACCGTGCTGGCAAGTTTCCTGGGTTGGATGCTCGATGCGTTCGACTATTTTCTCTATACCTTCGTGATCGTCGGCATCGCGAAGGAATTCGGTGTCGATCGCACCGAAGTCACGCTGGGCGTGTTTCTGACCCTCGCGGCGCGTCCGGTCGGAGCGCTGTTGTTCGGACGCCTGGCCGATCGCTTCGGTCGACGACCGGTGCTGATGATCGACGTGCTGCTGTTTTCGCTGTTCGAACTGGCCACCGCGTTTTCCACCTCGATGACGATGCTACTGACGCTGCGTTTCCTGTTCGGCGTGGCGATGGGCGGCGAGTGGGGCATCGGCGCCTCGCTGGCGATGGAGTCGATTCCGGCCAAATCGCGCGGCCTGGTATCGGGGTTGCTGCAAAGTGGCTATCCCTGCGGTTTCTTTCTCGGCGCGCTGGTGAACTGGCTGCTGATCGATCACATCGGCTGGCGCGGCCTGTTCGTGGTGGGCGCATTGCCGGCGCTACTGGTGCTGTATATCCGGCGCAGCGTGCCCGAATCGCCGGCATGGGAGGCGAGCCAGGCGACGCAGGGCAAGCTCAGCCTGGGCCAGGCGATGCGCGGCCACTGGAAGCTGGCGATCTACCTGATGTGCCTGATGGCGGCCTTCAACATGTTCAGCCACGGCTCGCAGGACATGTATCACACCTTCGAAGAGGTGAACCTGCATCTGCCGACCGGCTCGAGTGCGGCGTTTGTGCTGGTGGCCATGCTCAATCTCGGCGCGCTGGTCGGCGGCATCTGCTTCGGTGCGTGGTCGGAGAAGATCGGGCGCCGCCGCGCGATGATCACCGCCGCGCTGCTCGCCATTCCGGTGATTCCCTTGTGGACGTACGGCGGCTCGCTATGGCTGCTGGGCGTGGGCGCGTTCCTGATCCAGGTGATGGTGCAGGGCGCCTGGGGCGTGGTGCCCACGCATCTGAACGAACTCTCGCCGGATGCGGTGCGCGGCACCTTGCCGGGCTTCGCCTACCAGATGGGCAACCTGATCGCTGCCGGTACGGCCACGGCGCAGTCCTGGCTGGCGGCGCAAGGAGCCGGGCTGCCGCTGGTGATGTCCTCGTGGATCGCCGGGGTGGCGTTGCTGCTGGCCCTGCTGGTGTGGCTTGGGCCGGAGGCGCGCGGCGTGCGCTTCGGTAGCTGATAGAATCGCCGCTTTTACCGCACGAGAAACAGGCAATGAAGGCTGGCAAGGACAAGGTCATCGCGTTCCACTACACGCTCACCGTAGACGGCGAGAAGGTCGAAAGCTCGCACGACGGCGGCGAGCCGTTGTGGATTCTGCTTGGCCATGGCCAGCTCATCCCCGGCCTGGAAAAGGCGCTGGAAGAGCACGGCGCCGGCGACACGCTGCAGGTGGAAATTCCGCCGGCCGAAGGCTACGGCGAACGCCAGGAAGGCCAGATCCAGCGCGTGCCGAAGAAATATTTCCAACAGGGCAACCGCCTGAAGCCCGGCATGGTGACGGTGCTGTCGCTGAAGCAGGGCGGTCAGCGCGCGGTGACGGTGCACAAGGTCGGCATGTCCACGGTCGACGTGGATCTGAATCACCCGATGGCGGGCAAGACGCTGAACTTCGACGTGGCGATCCAGGAAGTGCGCGAGGCGACGGAAGAAGAGATCCAGCACGGGCACGCGCATCCGCCGGGTGCCGAAGCGCATTGAGCATCGCTCCAAGGAAAACGACAACGGCGCCTTTCGGCGCCGTTGCTTTATCAGCCGACTGCATCAAACCAGGCTGATCTGCACATCCACATTGCCGCGCGTGGCATGCGAGTACGGGCAGATGTCGCGATGCGCGACGTCGACCAGCTCCTGCGCCACCGCGCGATCGATCCCCGGCAGGCTCACTTCCAGCTTCACGGTGATCGCAAAGCCGGTCGGCTCGCGCGGGCCGATGCCGACGTGGCCGGTCACCGACGCATCCTTCAGCGTGATTTTCTTCTCGCGTGCCACATAGCGCACGGCGCCTTCGAAGCAGGCCGAATAGCCGGCGGCGAACAATTGCTCCGGATTGCTGCCGGCGCCGCCCGGGCCGCCGAGTTCCTTCGGTACTTTGAGATCGAAATCCAGCACGCCATCGCTGCTGTGGATATGGCCTTCGCGGCCGCCCTTGGCCGTGGCGGTGGCGGTGTAGAGAACTTTGGTCGGGTTGCTCATGATGTTTTCTCTTTTGGGTCGGTGGAGGAGGCGAGCTGTGTCGCCAGTTTTTTGAGCTCGTCGCGCAGTTGTTTGAAAGCATCGACGGACATGCAAAGTTTTTCGGCCATGCAGCGCGGTATCGCCGCCGCGCGTTCGCGCAGTGTGCGTCCGGCATCGGTCAGGCTGATTTCCACTTCGCGCTCGTCGCTTCGACGGCGCCGGCGGCCCAGCAGGCCGGCCTGTTCCAACCGCTTCAACAGCGGCGTGAGCGTGCCCGAATCCAGCTGCAGGCGTTCGCCCAGCTCGCGCACGGTCAGCCCGTCCTGCTCCCATAACACCAGCATCACGAGGTACTGCGGGTAGGTCAGGTCCAATGCGTCCAGCAGCGGGCGATACGCCGCCGTCATGCGGCGCGAGGCGGCGTAGAGCGCGAAGCAGAGCTGTTCGTCCAGCAGCAGGGAAGGGTCGACGGATTTCTTCATGCGGCAAACAATAGCATCAAATTAAATTGTGCACAATTTAATTTTCGTGAAGACGCGTAGGGTGGGGTACAAACCCCCAACGTCGCCATGTATCTGTGTTCCGGATGTTGAGGTTTGCGTCCCGCCCGAGGCTCAATCCAGCAGACGCTTCCCGTACGCGAAATGATCGCGCCAGTACGGCCCGTCGATATCGTCCAGCCGCACCGTGCCGCCGCTATTGGGCGCATGCACGAAGCGGCCCTTGCCGACGTAGACCCCGACGTGGCTGATGCCGCCGCCGATGGCGAAGAACACCAGGTCGCCGCTCACCAGGTCGTCCATGCGCTTGATCTTGGAGCCGTTGACCGAGGCCATGTCGCGCGAACTGTGCGGTAACGCGATGTTGGCGGCGTTGCGGTAGATGTAGTCGACCAGCCCGCTGCAGTCGAAACCGCCCGCCGGCGTGTTGCCGCCGTAGCGATACGGCGTGCCGACCAGGGCCATGGCGCGGAACAGCACATCGTTGGCGGTGCCGACGGCGTTTTCGGGGGCGCGCGCGGGTTCATCGGCGAGCGCTGAACGCGACGGCTTGTAGGTGGCCTCGCGGCGGGGCGAGCTGGCGCAGGCGGCCAGTAACAGCAGCACGGCGGCCAGCGCGCCCACGCGCATGGCGCGGACGAACGATCGGTGCTTGTCGGGATCTTCGGCGCCGGCCAAACCCATAAGAAAAAACCTCGGCGTGTTTGCGCCGAGGTTATAGCAAATCAATGGCTTGCCTGGAAGTTTTTAGGAATTGGAAGAGCTTGTCGGCGGCGGAGCGCTCGGCGGTGGCGGGGGCGGCATCTCGCCACCGTGCGGCGGGCCCGGCGGATGCGGCGGCAGCAGCGAGAGGCTGAAGCGCACCGGCACTTTCAACCACGCGTCGGCCGACTTGGCGTCCTGCTTGGGGTAATGCCATGCCAGGGCGGCGTCGCTGGCGGCCTTGGTCAGTTCGGGCGAGGCCTTGTTGTCCGGGTCGGCTGCGACCTTGCGTGCGGAACCGTCGGCATTCACCAACACCTTGAGCAGCACCACGCCCTGCTCGCGGTTCTTTGCTCCTTCGGGCGGGAACGGTGGCGGGAAGCCGCCGTGCGGCATGTCCGGGCCGTTTTCAAAACCCATCGGCGGCGCATCGGGGCTTTGCGCCAGCGCGGCGCCGGCCAGCAGCGCAGCCAGCATCATGCCGCCGATGCGCCGCCGCCACGCGTTGCGAGGATCGTTCATGGTGAGCTCCTTTGTTTGCGGCTCAGTGAGCCGGGGGATCAAGCACGTCCCGCCCCTGCGCAGACGCTGCGCATTGCCGTGGTGGCGGTCGTCTTGCCCGGAAAAACTACTCGTGCGCGCGGAACGGCAACAAGAGCAGCAGAGAGCCACTCTCGCGATCAGCGCAGCGGTACCTCGATATCCTGCTGGTGCAGCGTTTTGCCGGTGGCATCCCAGGCGCGCAGGCGGTAATGGCCCGGGAACAGATAGAGCACGTTGTGCGAGCGCTTGTGCAGGAAGGTGTAGCGATCGGCCGGCGTCGCGTTGTCGGGTTCGTTCGGATAATGCGCGTCGATCGCGCAGGGAACCTGGTTGTCGCAAAGATCCGTGCTGATCGGATAGCTATCGCGCGCGCCGCCCAAGGTCAGCCATGAGGGACGCTGGTCGAGATCGAAGGGTGGGCGCGGCAGGATCACTTCGCGATGCAATGCATCGCTGCGCATCATGCCGTTCACGTCCAGATCGCGATCCGATACCGGCGGCAGCACCACCGTCACGTCGTGTTGCCGCGGATTGGAACTCCAGATTCGTCCATCGCTCTTCGCACGCAACACATAAGGCTGTTGTTGCGGAAAGCGGCTGGCCACGGTGTTGTAGAAACCGAAATCCAGGCCGCCCACCGCCACGTCGCGAAACTGCGTCTGGTCCACGCACAACGGATCTTCGCCGGTGAGGCGCTTGAGCTGCATCGCCATCGGCTGGATGCGGCTGCCCAGGTTGCCCACCGCTTTGTCGATATGCGCATAACCCGCATGCACGAACAGCTTGGCGTGGCTGTCCTTGTCGAACACTTTCTGCAGCGTGCGCGCCTGTTCGCCGTCGCGGTTTTCGGTGGTGGCGTCTTCGGGATCGTAGGCGATCACGGTGTAACCCAGCCGGATCGCCTGGCGCACGATTTCGCCATACAACGGCTCCAGCACGTACTCGCTGCCGGAGGTCTCGGTGGCGTAGCCGCGACGCATCAGATCGACGTCCTTGGCGCTGAGCGCTTCCACGGCGAAGTACTGGTAGCCGAGCGCGCGCAGGCGCGGCAGCAGCGACAGCGTAAGTTCGCGGGTGTGTGCATCGTGATGCGCCTCGTTGACCATCACGATGCGGCGGTCGGCGGCGAGCTTGGCGATCACGTCGGCCGCATCGACGGCTTGCCATTGATCCGATTGCGGCAGCGGGATGGATCGGGGCGGCGCCACGCGATTGTCGAACGGGAAGGCCATCATGGCTTCGTTGTACAGGCCCAGTTCGCTGTCCACCGTCGCCAGCAATTGCTCCGCGAGCAATTTGTCTTCGCCAGCGAGCTGGGGCAGCACCGAGCTCAAGTATTCGTAGCGCGCCAGCCCATTGGGCGCAGTGCCGAAGTGATCGAGCAGCTCGGTGGTGGACGGGACGGACGGTTGCTCGCGCGCGCTGACTGAGGCCACCAGCACGGTCGTGCAAAGCAGGCACATCACTATCTTCATGCGCATCGGCGTGGGGGATGTCGTGGATGCGGCACCAGCCTGCGACGAAGCTCGGCGCAGCGCAAGTACTTGTGCAGCAAATGCCGGGCGTGGCCGCCAGCGGTAGGCCCAAGCGCGCCGAATCAAGCACCAATGGCTTCGTTTTGCACAAGGCCACCGTGGTTCGAACGGGCTGGGCCGCTACAATGGTCCGATGAATCCTTTCCGCAGCGACATATTGATTCTGGGTGGCGGCGTCATTGGCCTTTCGTGCGCATTGCATCTGCTCAAAGGCGGCGCACGAGTACGCGTGCTGGAGCAAGGTACGCCCGGCTGCGGCAGCTCCCACGGCAATTGCGGCACCATCACGCCCAGCCACGCGGCGCCGTTGTGCATGCCCGGTACGCTGGGCGTGGCCTTGCGCTCGATGCTGCAGGCCGATGCGCCGCTTTACTTGAATCCACGGCTGGATAGCGCGCGCCTGCGCTGGCTGCTTGGTTTCGCGCGGCGTTGCACCTGGCGTGATTTCGAACACGCGGCGCGAGCGCGGGCGGCGATTCTGCAACGCTCGCGCGGCCTGATCGCCGACCTGGTTCGCGACGACCGGCTGGATTGCGAGTTCGTGGAAGAAGGCCTGCTATACGTCTATCGCAGCGCTGCGCAAATGGCCGATGACGAACACCATCACGCACAATTGCTCGATCGCATGGGCGTGCCGGTGCAGCGCCTGCGCGGCGACGAAGTGGAAGCGATGGAACCGGCGCTCAAGCCGGGCGTGCAAGGCGGCCTGTTCCATCCGGACGATGCACGCCTGCGGCCGGACCGCTACGCCGCCGAGCTGGCGCGCAGGGTGAGCGAGCTGGGCGGCATGATCGAGACCGGCGCGAAGATCGAACAGTTCGCCACCGAGGGCAAACGCATCGTAGGCGTCACCACCTCACGCGGCGATTTCACCGGCGACCGCGTGGTACTGGCGCTGGGCGCGTGGTCGCCCTTGCTCGGCAAGCGCCTGGGCTTGCGCTTGCCGATGCAGCCCGGCAAAGGCTATTCGCTGACCTACACCCGGCCGCAACAGGCGCCGCGCTATGCGATGGTGCTGCGCGAAGCGAAGGTGTGCGTCACCACCTGGGACAGCGGTTTCCGCCTGGGCAGCACCATGGAGTTCTCCGGCTATTCGGAAGGCCTCAACCGCAAGCGCATGGATGCCCTGCGTCGTGGCGCCGCCGAAGGATTGCACGAACCCGAAGGCCCGCAGTTGCAGGAAGAATGGTGGGGCTGGCGCCCGATGAGCGTGGATGAAATACCGATCATCGGACCGAGCACGCGCTGGTCGAACCTGCATCTGGCGACGGGGCACGGCATGCTGGGCGTGAGCATGTCGGCAGCGACCGGCGAACTGGTCGCCGCGCAGATGTACGGCACGGCGCCGGCGATCGATCCGGCGCCGTATGCGCCGGCACGCTTCGATCTTTAGCTACGCGTGTTGCACACGTGGCTTGAAAGCATGACCCGACAACGCATCGCCAGTCCGGCGAGGCATGACGGCGGGAAACAACCACGGCAGGAGGATGCATGAGCGAACGCTTCGATCTGATCGTGCTGGGCGCAGGCTCCGGTGGCCTGAGCGTGGCGCAGCGCGCGGCTCGGCTCGGCGCACGCGTCGCATTGTTCGAGCCCGATCCGCTGGGCGGCACCTGCGTCAATCGCGGCTGCGTGCCGAAGAAGGCGATGTGGTTCGCGGCGCAGATCGCCGACATGCATCGGCTTGGCCGCGAGATCGGTTTCGACGCCGAACCGCTGCGGCTGGACTGGGCGCGCTTTCGCACCCTGCGCGATCAGTACATCGCGGGCATCCGCCATCGCTACGCCACGCGGCTGGACCTGGCTGGCATTCGCGTGATCGAGGCATCGGCGCGCCTGCTTTCCAGCGATACGGTGGTTACGCCAGCAGGCATGCAGGCCAGCGCGCCGCATGTCGTGATCGCTACCGGCGCCAGGCCGCATCGGCTGGATATTCCCGGTTTCGAGCTGGGCATCGTTTCCGACCAGATCTTCGAGCTGGATGCGCCACCGCAGCGCATCGCGGTGGTGGGCGGCGGCTACGTGGCGGTGGAATTCGCCGGCGTGCTGAGCGGTCTCGGTTGCCAGGTGGATCTGCTGGTGCGCGAGAACATGTTGAACGACTTCGATCTCGAACTGGTCGAGGGCCTGGCGGTGCAGATGCAGGCGCACGGCATTCGCATCCTGCGCAATACGCGCATCAAGGCCGCGCGCGGGCAACCGGGCAGGGTGACGCTGGAAGCGCTCGATGGCGCCGAGCACGGCGTTTACGACGCAGTGCTGTGGGCAGTAGGGCGCGTGCCGAACAGCGGCGGCTTCGGCCTGGAAGCGCTCGGCGTGGAGTGCGACGAACGCGGTCACATTTTGGTGGATGCCTACCAGAACACCAACGTGCGCGGCGTCTACGCGGTGGGCGACGTCACCGATCGCCGGGCGCTCACGCCGGTGGCGGTGGCGGCGGGACATGCGCTGGCCGATCGGCTGATCGGCGGCCAGGCCGATGCCAAGTTCGACGACAGCGTCATCCCCAGCGTGGTGTTTTCCGAACCGCCGTTGGCGGCCGTCGGCCTTACCGAGCAGCAGGCGCGCGCGCGTTACGGCGATGCCGTGAACGTGCACACCGGCCGCTACACGCCCTTGCTGTGGATGGTGGCCGGCCGCGCTGAGCAAAGCGTGGTAAAGCTGGTCACGGTGGGCGAGGAGCGCAAGGTGGTCGGCATCCATGTGCTGGGGCCGGGCAGCGACGAGTTGCTGCAGGGCTTTGCGGTGGCGATGCAGAAGGGGCTGTATTGGCGCGATCTGAAAGCCACGATCGCGATTCACCCCACCGCCGCCGAGGAACTGCTGTTGCTGCACTGATCGCCAAGGGCTCACACTTCGGCCATGGATACGTTCACCCTTACCCGCGGCCACGCGCCGCTGCTGATCAGCCTGCCGCACGACGGCACCCATCTTCCCGACGAGCTGGCCGAACGGCTGCAGCCCGCCGCTCGCCGCGTACCCGACACCGACTGGCATGTCGCGCGGCTGTACGAGCCGCTCGCGCGGGAGCTGGGCGCGAGCGTGATCAAGCCGGTCGCATCGCGCTACGTGGTCGATCTCAACCGCCCCGCGGACGGCCACGCGCTGTATCCCGGGCGGCGCGAAACGGGCCTGGTGTCCACCATCGGTTTCGATGGCCAGCCGTTGTACCTGGAAGGACAGGAACCGGATGCCGACGAGATCCATCAACGAGTCGATAGCTGGTGGCGTCCTTATCACCAGGCGCTTGCCGGTGAGCTTGCGCGGCTGAAGGCGGAACACGGCCGGGCGGTGCTGTGGGACGGCCATTCCATCCGCAGCCAGGTGCCCATGCTGTTCGAAGGACGCCTGCCGGATTTCAACCTGGGTACAGCCGACGGCGCGAGCTGCGGCAGCGAGCTGCAATGGCGGCTCACCAATGTGCTGGAGGCGCAGAACCGCTACGACTTCGTCGTCAACGGGCGTTTCAAGGGCGGCCATATTACGCGCCACTACGGGCGTCCGGCTGACGGCGTGCAGGCGGTGCAACTGGAGCTGGCGCAGTGCCAGTACATGGACGAGGAAAGCTTTGCCTGGGAAGAGGGCAAGGCGAAACAGGTGCAGGAAACCATCCTGGCCTTGCTGCGCTGCTGCCTGGCCTGAGCCGATCGCGCTGTCAGCGGTTCGGAAGGTTTGTTTAAAAGGCTACCGGCGGCATCGTCATGGTCCGACCGTCGTTCAGTTTCGGTATGACGAGGTGGTTGCATTGTTAGGGCCGTCACGCCGCCCGCGATAGCCGGGTTCCGGCCGGGTCCGTGGCAATCAAAATCTCGAGGCTCATGATCATGATGCGTAAACTTGCGATCGCTTCCCTGCTCGTGGCAGGTGTCGCTCTTTCCGGTTCGGTGCTGGCTCAGGACACGTCGGCTGCTGCTCCGGCTCCCGCTTCGACCTCGGCTGCTCCCGCCAAGCACACTCACCACAAGTCCTCGACCCACAAGTCGCACACCAAGTCGCACAAGAAGACGGGTGAAGAGATGGCTCCTGCTTCCACCAGCACCGCTGGCAAGTAATCCTCTCATCCGATTCGGATGCAAAGACCCGGCGGGCGCAGGCCCCCGGGTTTTTTTATGGCTGCGATGCAGCCGGCAACGCAGCCACGCATTTCAACTCGATCGCGATCGGCGTGGGCAGCGCGGTGATGCCCAGCGTGGTGCGGCAGGCGTCCACGCCCTTGAAGTATTCGGCATACAGCCGGTTGTAGGCCGGAAAATCGCGCGCCATGTCGGTAAGGAACACGGTGACGTCCACCAGATCTTCCCAACGCGCGCCGCTGGCTTCGAGCACGGCGCGCACGTTCGCGAACACCTGCCGGCATTGCCGCTCGATGTCGTAGTCGACCAGCTTGCCGTCGGCGTCGTAGACATTGCCGGGAATGGCGTTGCTGCCCGGCTCGCGCGGACCGACGCCGGAAAGAAACAGCAGCTGCCCCACGCGGCGCGCGTGCGGGTACGCACCGACCGGCGCGGGTGCGGCGTCGGTGCGTACCACGTCGCTCATCGCAGTTCCTTCGAGCGGTGCATCAGCAGTTCCAGCGCCTGCTCGTATGCGGGTCGCAGCGCTTCGCGCGAAGATACGTGCATGCCCAGGTCATGCATGTGGCCGTTGGAAAGTCCGTAGCACCATGCATGCACCGAAAGCGGCTGGCCGCGATCCCAGGCGTCCATCACGATGGTGGTCTGGCAGACGTTGACCACCTGTTCGATCGCATTGAGTTCGCACAAGCGCATGTTGCGCAGGGGCATCGAATCCAGCGTCGTCAACTTGTCGACGTGTTTATGCGCCACATCGCCGACATGACGCAGCCAGTTGTCGACCAGGCCCAGGCGCGCATCGTCCAGCACCGCCTGCACGCCGCCGCAGCCGTAATGGCCGACCACGATGATGTGTTCCACTTTCAGCGCGTCCACCGCGAACTGGATGGTGCTCAGGCAGTTGAGGTCGGTGTGCGAGACCACGTTGGCGACATTGCGCTGCACGAAGATCTCGCCAGGGGGCAGGTCCACGATCTGCGTGGCCGGCACGCGCGAATCGGAACAGCCGATCCACAGGTACTTGGGCGATTGCTGCTTGGCGAGCCGCTCGAAGAATTTCGGATCGGCTTCCGTGACGGCGGCCGACCAGCGGCGGTTGCTGTCGATCAGTTCTTGCAGTGGATTGATCAAGCGAGAGGTCCTCAAGCTGGAGGGAATGACGAAAGGGTCGATGTGGTGCTATTCGCTTTCCCTGCTTTTCACCCATAACGAATACAGATGTTGCGCGGCTCGGTGAAGAAGCGCAGCGCCTCGACGCCGCCTTCGCGACCGACACCGGACTGCTTGCTGCCACCGAACGGCGTGCGCAGGTCGCGCAGCAGCCAGCAGTTGATCCACACGATGCCGAACTCCAGTTGCGCGCCCATGCGATGCGCGCGCGACAGATCGCCGGTCCATAGCGACGCGGCAAGCCCGTAACCGGTGCCATTGGCGATGGCGAGCGCCTCGGCTTCGTCGTCGAACGGCATCAGCGTGACGACCGGGCCGAAGATTTCCTGCTGGTTGGTGAGCGTGTGGTTCGACAAGCCTTCGATCACCGTGGGCGCAATGAACCAGCCGTCGGCGCAGCGCCCATCGAGTTTCAATGTGTTGCCGCCGCAAAGTATGCGTCCGCCTTCCTCGCGCGCCTGCGCGATGCAGCGCATCACCTTGTCGAAGTGTTCGCGTGACACCATCGCGCCGAGATCGCTGCTGGCTTGCTGTGGATCGCCGACGCGCAATGCGTTAACTTTCGCCAGATAGCGCTCGCGGAAACTGTCGTAGATCGAACGCTGCACCAGCAGGCGCGAGCCGCACAGGCAGATCTCGCCCTGGTTGGCGAAACCGGAGCGCACGATGGTGTCGAGGTTCTCGTCGCTGAGCTCCGCATCGGCGAACACGATCGCGGGATTCTTGCCGCCCAGTTCCAGCGAGAGTTTCTTGAATTGCGGCGCAGCGGTTGCCGCAATGCTGGCGCCGGTGCGCGTGCTGCCGGTGAAGGAAATGGCCTTCACCGCGGGATGCTCCACGATCGCCTGGCCGGTGCTCGGGCCGCGCCCCTGCACGATGTTCAGCACGCCGGGCGGGAAGCCCGCTTCGATGCTGAGCTCGCCGAGCAGGGCGGCGGTACAGGGCGTGATTTCGGAAGGCTTGGCGATCACCGCATTGCCGCTGGCCAGCGCCGGTGCGATTTTCCAGGTGAACAGATACAGCGGCAGGTTCCACGGGCTGATGCAGCCGACCACGCCGAGCGGATGGCGCAGCGTGTAGTTGATCGCGCCGGTTTCCATCGCGTGCGCTTCGCTTTCCCAGGCGACAATCGCGGCGGCGAAGAAGCGTAGGTTGGAAACGGCGCGCGGAATGTCCAGGCGCCGGGCGAGCGACACCGGTTTGCCGCTGTCGCGCGACTCCAGGGCGGCGAATTCGTCGAGGCGCGCCTCGATCAGGTCGGCCAGCCGATGCAGCAGTTGCGCACGTGTGTCGGCGGGCGTCGCCGCCCATTCCGGCGCGGCCCGCTGCGCGGCGTGGACGGCGGCGGCCACATCGGCGGCGCTGGAATCGGGGCATTGCGCAAACACGGCACCAGTGGCCGGTTCGTAGACATCCAGCCAGTGATCGTCCAACGGCGCCTCGAGGCGACCATCGATGAGATTGGCGAGGCGAGTGCTTGGCATCCCTACAAGCTTAGGACCAGAAGCGGCGGAATGCACCGGACGCTAGCTCAACGCTTTGGTCCGACCGCCATCGACCGCAATGCTCACGCCATTGACGTAGGCGGCGGCCGGCGTGCACAGGAACGCGATCACCGCGGCGATTTCCCCGGGTTCGCCGAAACGGCGCGCGGGAACGGCCGCCGCCATTTCCTTGGCCAGCTCCTGCTCGCTGCGCCCGGTTTTCTGCGCCTGCACGGCGAGCAGTCCATCCAGGCGAGCGGTGCGCGTGT
>CBJMMB010000007.1:0-51991 GCA_966430775.1 uncultured Dyella sp.
CACCGACGTGTTCGACGATCCGAACCTGCCTGGCGGCATGCAGACCACGATTTCGTTGCGCGCGGTGGCGTGCGGGACGGAATTGAATGTGGTGCAGGAGGGGATTCCGGAGCAGATTCCGCCGGAGATGTGTTACCTGGGGTGGCAGGAGTCGCTGGTGTTGCTGGCGAAGCTGGTTGAGGCGGAAATACGGCAGTAGTGCGGGCAGTCACATAAGGCATGGCGGCGTTTTTACACCGCTGCCTGATGTGGCGACTTGCACATAATTTTCTGAGTGAGTCCCTCTCCCTCCGGGAGAGGGTGCCGAGAGGCGGGTGAGGGTTCGGGCGAAGCGCGGTGATGACGTCTTGCGCAAGTCATGGTTATCGCGCGCTGATCGTACCCTCACCCCAACCCCTCTCCCGGGGGGAGAGGGGCTCAAATGAGCGTTCGCCGAAACGCCTCTCAATGCCCGAGGAATTTCTTCCCCTGCTTGAGCACGATATCGCAGGCCTTGGTGGTGATCTTCGATTTCAGATCAGGATTGCCGCCGCCAACGTCGCTCAGGTTGGTGGTCTTGTCGTTGTTGCTCTTGAGGATGCCGCTCAGGCCGCTCTGGTAGTCGGTATTGCTGGTGCCGCCTTCGGTTTTGCCGAGCAGCTTGCCCGCCAGGCCGGATGCGCCGGTGTCGCCGCCGAGGTAGTTGTTCTTCACGCAGTACTGCAACAGGCCGGCCACGTTGCCCATGCTGCCGGAACTCAAGGAGCCGCCGTTGCCGCCCAGCATGCCGCCGAGTTTTCCGCCGAGGCCGCCAAGGTCCTGCGCTGATGCGGTGGCGCAGGCAAGGCTCACGGCCAGGGCTGCAAGGGTGATGGTGGCTTTGTTCATTCGCGTGTTCATGCGCGTTCCTCCTTGTGGATGGGGCATTCAATGCCGAAGCTTGTTAGAAGTATGTCGACGCCGCTATCAGCAGGTTCTCATCCATCCTGCCAGGGAACCTGCATGAGTCATCCTGCCCCCCGCCGCGCGATCTTGGCATTCGGTCTTCAGCGTGGCAACCACCGGGTTTCGGACTGGCGCAGGCCGTAGCTCAAACCACAAAAAAGCGCCGGCGATGCAGACATCGCCGGCGCCATGGCCAGATCAACGATATCCATGCGGGTATCGTCGTGCATATCACTCCCCAGTGCCCCCACATATCGCGCTGCAGCTATGCGCCATTCGCTGCGGCTCGACTCGGCATTGCCGACAGAACGTGCTATGCGACTCTGATCTTAGATTTTTCGCGCACGCCTGCACCATTTCCACAAGGGACAAGCTCCGGTTCGTTTGGGCCATTATCGAAATGCCATGTATTAGCGAATAAATGCCGCCAAAACATAATCGGCCGGCCAAGACATTTCATTGGCCCAATTTGGACAGTGAGTACTTGGCGATAATCCCTTAACTTATTTCAAACGGCACGAATTTCCCCCTTGGCCTGCTCACGGTCCGAGGCGTTTTCGGCTGGGAAATCGCCATGTTTTTCGCTATTCATCAAGGGGCATTCTGCATGAAAGACCAGCAGCGCAAGTTACTGTGCGTGATTATCATGAGTTCGTTGGCCGGGACGCTCGGGCATGCCGACGTAGTGGCCGCGCAAACGGCTGAGGTAACACCCGCATCGACGGCGACGGATATTCAGGGGCCGCTGGACGTCATCAAGGTGACCGGCTCGATGATCCGCAGCGTGGATATCGAGCAGGCGCAGCCGATCGTCACCATCACCGCCGCGGATATCCAGCGCCAAGGCTTCGCCACGCTCAGCCAGGTGCTGCAGAACCTCACGTCCGCTTCCACGCCGGACATCAGCAAGTCCAACCCCTCCGAAGCCGGCCCCGACGTGGGCGGCAGCTATATCGACCTGCGCAGCCTGGGTGCGCCGCGTACGCTGGTGCTGATCGACGGCAAGCGCATGGGCACCTCCTACACGGGCATGGCCAATCTGGACAGCATTCCGATGTCCATCGTCGATCACATCGACGTGCTGGCCGATGGCGCGTCGGCCGTCTACGGTTCGGATGCGATCGCCGGCGTGGTGAACGTCGTCACCAAGAAGGACTTCAACGGCGCGCAGCTCGACGTGTATGAAGGCAAGTTCATACCGCACGGCGACGGTTCGCAAGGGCAGTACGGCGTTACCTTCGGCAAGACCACCAAGCGCGGCTCGATCATGTTCTCCGCGCAGTACGAAAAACAGGATGCGATCGGCGCCGACCGGCGTCCGTACAGCGCCTATCCGCTTACCGATCGCTTTCCCCTGAACGGCCTGCCCTCCATGGGCGCCTATGGCCAGTTCTACAACGCGGATGGCTCGATGTCCGTGCTCAATGCGGGCGGCGATCCGCGCAACATCAACGACTATCACATGATGATGTCGCCCACGTACGCCGCCGATGGCCGCGTGACCGATCCGGGCGATACGTACAACTACAGCAACCAGATCACGCTGCAGAGCGCCACCAGCATGAAGAACCTCTTCGTGCAGGGGCACTACAACCTGTCGGACGATCTCACCGCCAGCTTCAGCGCGGGCTTCAACCAGGATCGCAACACCGGCAGCGTGGGCGGCCTGCCGCTCACCACCTTCAGCCTGGTTTCGTTGCAGCATCCGGAATACAGCAACCCGATGCTGTCGTCGCAGAGCTACTACAACCCCACCAATGCGGACGGCCAGACGCCGACCGACCTGGCGTTCCAGCGCTACGTGGTGGAGCTGCCGCGACTGAACATCAACAAGTCGGAGAACTTCCGCTTCAACGTCGGTCTGGACGGCTATTTCAGTCTCGGCGAGCGTCAGTTCAACTGGGACGCCTATTACTTCGATACGCGCTATACCGGCAGCATCCTCGCTACCGGCGACTTCTCCCTGCCGCGTCTGGCCACTGCGCTGGGGCCGTCGTTCATGGACGCCAACGGCACCGTCGAATGCGGCACGCCCGATAGCGTCATTGCCGGCTGCGTACCGCTGAACGTACTGGCCGGCCCCGGTGGCTACAGTGCAGCGATGCTGAACTACGTCGCGGTCAATTCGTACGAGCGCTACGGCAGTTCGGAGAAGGGGCCGCAGATCGACGTGAGCGGCGAAATCTTCTCGTTGCCGGCCGGTGGCGTGAACCTGGCCATGGGTCTTTCGCATCGTTCGATCCACGGCTACGACACGCCCGATGTGCCGTCTTCGGAAGGGCTCACCACCAACCTCGCCGGCGAGCCGACGCGCGGCGGCTACAGCGTCAACGAGGCCTACGCCGAATTCAACGTACCGGTGCTCAAGGATCTGCCGCTGGCGCAGGTGCTGAGCGTGGATATCGCTTCGCGCTTCTCGCACTACAGCAACTTCGGCAGCACGCACAACAACCAGTACAAGATCACCTGGAAGCCGATCGACGATGTGCTGGTGCGCGCCAGCTACGGCGCGGGCTTCCGCGCGCCGACCGTAGGCGATCTGTATGGCGGCGTGAGCACGACCTATCCCGGTTACGTCGATCCCTGCGACGTCACCTATGGCCTGGCTCGCACCAACGCCACCGTGGCCAAGAACTGCGCCAACGGTATCGGCGGTCAGCCGGCCCTGAACCAGGGCGCCTTGAATGCGGCGGGCCTGGGCAGCCTGTACGGCAATGGTTTCATGCAGGAACAGGCGCCCAACATGCTGGTGACTTCGCCGGGCGCGGCACCTGTGTACGAGCCGTTCACCCAGGGCGGCAATATCAGGCTGCGTCCGGAAACGTCCAAGAGCGCGCAGCTGGGTTTCGTCTACAGCCCCAGCTACCTGCAAGGCTTCAACGCCACGGTCGACTGGTTCCGCTACAAGGTGCGCAATGTCATTTCACAATCTGATGTGCTGTACAACTGCTATGCGTTGTCCAGCGCCACCGATTGCGGCCTGTTCCAGCGCACGGATGCCGATCACTACCAGGTGAGCGGCCTGTTCTCGAGCCCGGGGAACCAGGGTTACCTGAGCACCGCCGGTTATGACGTGGGCCTGTCCTACGCGTTGCCGAAATTCTCGTTCGGCCAGTTCAAGCTGAGGTCGCAGTCCACCTACTACACGCGTAACGAGTCGCAGCAATACGCCGGCGCGCCGATCAGCCACAACAACGGCATGGCCGGCAACTGGCGCCTGCGTTCCAACTTCAGCATCGGCTGGGACTATCACAACTTCGGCGCGGAGTGGACGCTGCGCTATTACTCGCCGCTGAAACAGTCCTGCTACAACGCGCAGTACTCGGCGTTCCCGTGCACGCTGCCCAATTACGGGACCAGCTCGGGCATCACGCCGATGACCCAGGTGCCGTCGGTGACCTTCAACGATGCGCAGGTGCATTGGAAGGCGCCGTGGGGCGCGGTGATCGCGATGGGCGTGAACAACGTCTTCAATCGCGTGGCGCCTTATTTCTACGGCGGTAACGGCAGCGACAGCGCGTATTCGTACAACGCGTCGTATGACTACGGGCGGTTTGTGTATTTGCGTTATACGCAGAAGTTTTGATTTTTGATGTAGCTGGGTGAGTCCCTCTCCCTCCGGGAGAGGGTGCCGGCAGGCGGGTGAGGGTTCGGGCGGAGCGCGATATTCACGTCTGGCGCAAGTCAGCGTTATCGCGCGCTGCTCGTACCCTCACCCCAACCCCTCTCCCGAAGGGAGAGGGGCTCAAGCTCAACATCCGTCGCTTATTCATCGCTCCACGGCCGCCGCGGCCGTGAAGCGGCGAGATGCAAACGGTTGTTGACGTCCTTCACCCCATCGACGCTGTCCACGCATTGTTCGATGCGATGTCGCAGCATCGCGTCGGCGACTTCGCCTTCGATGGTGACCGTGCCCTTGCTCACATGCAGCGAAATATCCGGCGCGTCGATATCGGCGCGGCTGTCGAGCGCTTCGTACACCTGTTCGCGCACGCGCTCGTCGTCAGGGTTCGCACGTCGCGTGTGCTGGCCGAAGCCGGGAATTTTCTCGACGTCGCGATCGATATAGTCCGGCGAAGTTTCCAGGTCTTCCGCCGTGAGGCGAAAACCGAGATCGGGATCGTCGGGTTCGTACGCCGGGTTCACGTCGCTCGGTGGCAGATCCGCAAGCAATTCGTTCTGCGTGGAATCGTCGTACTGCGGATTTTCCATACCGCCCGCGATCGGGCCGTAGCGCATGCGCGGGATACCTTCCTCGTCGGTATAGGACACGACTTCATCGGCGTACTCGTTGTAACCGCCTTCGGGCAGCGTGAGCCGTTCCACGCTGTAGTTGGTTTCGTCGAAGCGTAGCGGGCCTTGCGAAACTTCCTCGGGGTCGCGGTAGCTCAGGCGCTCGGTGCGCCGATCGGGATCGAGGCTGCGCGGACCGAAGCCCAGCGTGACGTCGTCCGGATCCTGCGCGTGCGGCAGCACCGTGGTGGAAGCTGCGCTGCGTTCCTGCGCCGTCATGCGGCGACGCTGGGGCTGCGCTGGCGTTTTCTTTGCGTGACTGGATTTTCTCGTCATGGAGGCGCTCCGTTCGTCATCTTTTGCGAAAAGCTACTGCGCAACCGAGTGGCGAGAGGGTGAACCGTACGCTAGCGCGATGTAATGCCAGCGGTGTCGTTCATGTGCGTGACAGGGCTTGTTTTTCACGGGCTAAGCACACTCACTGGCGCTTGCTGCAACGCATATTTTGCGCGTGCAATGAATGACCTGTTATGTGATGTGCGACAAGTTTTCGCAGTCATGTCACGCGCGAGAAGCACGTAAGCATCACACAAGCGATGGCATGTTCCCCTCACGCACAGTCGTTTCAACCAACACGACGAACGTTTGCAAGAGCCAGTGCAAGAGGTACAAGCATGAGCAGGAAACAGCGTGACCCGGATAAGGGCGCCATGAGCGTGCGCGAAGCCGGCCGCAAGGGTGGCGAGGCACGCAAGGAACAATTAGGGCCGGAAGGCTATTCGCAATTGGGCAAGAAAGGTGGTGCTGCACGCAAGGAAGAACTCGGTTCGGAAGGGTATTCCGCGCTAGGCAAGCAGGGCGGCGAAGCACGCAGGCAGGAACTGGGCCGCGAAGGCTATGCGGCGCTCGGCAAGAAAGGCGGCATGCGAAGTCGCACGTCCAGTACATCCGCCAGCCGAACGAAAGAGCAGGACACCCATCATTCGCAACGGTGAACGACGCGCACGAGTGGACGAAGCATTCTTCGAGTCGAACCGTTTGCATGAATGGTTTATGGATGTGATTGTTGACTGAACCTGCACATCCTTTCGATAGAAGGTATCGGAAGCTTCGCGTAAGCACGCGAGGACGAGTTTGAGATGCCGCAATCACCATCGGCTTGGGAATCCCCACTGGCCCGTTCCCCGACGTTGCCGCCTCCGCCTGGAACCTTGCGGGAGCTGCGTGAGCGGGCCGCGCGTTGCCACGACTGCCCGCTGTGGAAGAACGCGACGCAGACGGTGTTCGGCACGGGTCCCGCGCACGCCGCGTGGATGCTGGTAGGCGAACAGCCCGGCCTGCAGGAAGACGCCGCGGGCGAGCCGTTCGTGGGGCCCGCGGGCGCGCTGCTGGACCGCGCGCTGGAAGCGAGCGGACTGGAGCGCAGCGATGTGTACATCACCAATGCGGTGAAGCATTTCAAATACGAGCTGCGCGGCAAGCGCCGCCTGCACAAGCGCGCCAATGCGGCGGAGCAGGCGATCTGCCGCGAGTGGCTGGCGGCGGAACTGCGTGAGGTGCGTCCGCAACGGATCCTTGCGCTGGGTGCAATGGCGGCGCAGGCCTTTTTCGGCACCGCGTTCCAGCTCACCATGAGCCACGGACGCTGGTTCCGCTTGCCTGGCGGCATCGACGCCATGGCCACCTGGCATCCTTCGTCGGTATTGCGTTCGATCAACCGCGATACGCACGATCATCGGTATCAGCAACTGGTGGATGATCTGCGCGCGTTCATGGCGGGGCCGCCGGCGAATGCGCGTACCAGTGTGCGGCGTGGGGCGGCGTAGCGCTTAGCCCCTCTCCTTCCGGGAGAGGGGTTGGGGTGAGGGTACGAGCAGCGCGCGATGTCAAAAGCTTGCCTCAAGCAGTGATCATCGCGCTCCGCCCGAACCCTCACCCGCCTGTCGGCACCCTCTCCCGGAGGGAGAGGGATTCACTCAGCAAGTTATTTGCAAGTCACAGCAATCGACGTTCGCTAAATTACGAATCCTCCGACTGCAACAACAACTGCGCCTTCGCCAGCAAATCCCCCATATCGAACGGCTTGATCAACGCCTCCGTCGCGCCGTCCAGCGTGCCGCCGTCCAGCCAATCGGTATCGGCGTAACCGGTCATCAAGATCACGCGCAGCGCGGGAAATTGCTTGCGCGCCTGGCAGCACAGCGCATAGCCGTCCATGCTCGGCAGGTCGACATCCGACAACAGCAGGTTCCAGGACGAACCGGCCGCCAGCATCGACAAGGCCTGGTCGCCCGACGCCGCTTCGTGCACATCGCAGCCCAACTGGCGCAGGCGCGTCGCCACCGATTGGCGGATCGTCTCGTTGTCCTCCACCACCAGTACGCGGAAGCCGCGCAGATCCGGCGCCGGTTTGCTCTCTTTCGGCGGCAGCGCTTCCAGCGTGGCCTCGTCGCATGGCAGATAGAGCAATACCGAGGTTCCCGCGCCCGGCATGCTGCGAATATCCACCGCGCCGCCGTATTGCGTCACGAATCCATGCACCATGGAGAGGCCAAGACCGGTGCCGTGGCCTTCCGGCTTGGTGGTGAAGAACGGTTCGAAGGCGCGGCGGCGGATTTCCTCGCTCATGCCGGGGCCGTCGTCGGAAACGGTGATCTCCACATACACGCTGCGCGTGCGATCGAGCGCTACCTGCACGCCGCTGTCTTCGGGCGTGCAGATACGGCAGGCCATGCTCAGGTGTCCGTGCCCAGCCATGGCGTCGCGCGCATTGACCGCCAGGTTGACCAGCGCGCTTTCCAACTGGCCGCTGTCGCAAGCCAGCGGCGGCAGGTCTTCGGGAAACGAGACCTCCAGCGTGATGTCGTCACCCAGCGTGCGATCGAGCAGCTCGCGCATCGAACTCAATACCTTGGTCACGCACGTGCATTGGCTGGAGGCGTTTCGCCGCCGCGCCAGAGAAAGCAGGCGTTGCGTGAGCCGTCCGGCGCGCAAGGCGGCGTCCAGCGATACCAGCACATGCCGCTTGGCCTGGGCGACGTGACGGCGATCCAGCGATAGCGACGCCAGCTCCAGCGAACTGATGATGCCTTGCAGGGCATTGTTGAAATCGTGCGCGATGCCGCCGGTGAGGTGGCCGATCGCCTCGATCTTCTGCGCGTGCACGATCTGCTCGCGCGCTTCGCGCAGCCGCCGTTCGGCCAGGCGCTGCTGGGTCTGGTCGTGGACGATCATGGCGAAGCCGAGCAGGGAGCCGTCGCTTTCGTGCACGGCTTCGACGATGACTTCGGCCGGAAAGCTTTCGCCATCCGCGCGCCGGAATTCGCATTCGGCGTTTGCGCGGCCGCTCTGGCCGGCCGTGCGCAGCAGCTGCCGGGGCAGCTCGTTGGTGCGTTGCGGCTCGTGGAAGAAAGTCGAGAACGAACGGCCGGCCACCACCTGGGCCGCGTAGCCGGTCATGCGCTGAGCGCCGAGATTCCAATCGCGCACGTTGCCGCGCACGTCGAGCATGCAGATCGCATAGTCGGTCACATCGTTCACGAACAGGCGGAAGCGCCGCTCGCATTCGCGCAGGTGATCCTGCATGTGTTTGTGTATCTGCAGATCGCGCATGACCATCGCGAAACCATGCACGCTGCCGTCGCCACCCTTGAGCGCATGCACGGAAACATCCACGCGGATGCGCTGGCCTTGCTGCGACAGCCAGGTTTCCAGGCGTGCAGGGTGGTCGGTGCTGATGGCGTTGAGCGCGCTGTCCAGCAGCGCGCCGTCTTGCGAATCCGAATACAGGCTTGCGTAATGCTTGCCGATCAGCTCTTTCGGATCGTGCGTGCTGAACAGCGTCTCGCCGGCCTGCACCGCCGCCACGTAACCGTGTCGGTCCAGGATGAAGACGGCATGATCGGCGGGCAATGCACGGGGTGGACTGTCGTGAAGTAACGCTGGCGACATGGCAGGACTCGGCACGTAAGTTCGGGCGGATCAACCAGCGTCGCCCCGGCACTACCGCGAAGACGCTGCATTTCACTCATGCAGCGGCGACGGACACCATGCCTGTGCATGGCCGTTGCGCGAGTTACGTGCCTTCGAAGCCCCCGCAACCATGGCTGGCGTGCTCGGATAGCCGCATCGATCGACGTTCTATGCCAACGTCTTTGCTGCAACCCCACCCGACGACGTCCGCATCCTCCGGCGCCAGCCCCCTTTGTCCGTTACCACCGATTCAAGATGATCGTTACAACGTAATCGGAGTGTGAAAATTCCGGGTATATGCGCGGCTAAACCTAGCATTTTCCGAGGTTTTCCAACGCCATCGACTGGTAAACGGTTTCGGTAATCCTTTGCATGAGCTTGTGGATGAGTACGTTCGTATGGCCTGCGCAACGCCTTTTCCTATGAGGCCGCATGCTTGTCTATCCCGGTGGCGGAGGCTTTTCGGCATCGGGACCATGGCTCAACGGAGATCCATACCATGCAAGCAAGCGACATCATGACCCGCAATCCGCGCTGTTGCTCGGCGCGCGATTCCGTACAGGGCGTAGCCAGGATCATGCGGGAGGCCGACATAGGCGAAGTTCCGGTGGTCGACGAGCAACGGAAACTGGTCGGCGTCATTACCGATCGCGACATCGTCGTGCGTTGCGTCGCCGAAGGCGAAACGCTGGATGCCTGCCTGGTCGACACCTACATGACCGCGCCGGCCGTATCGCTGCCCGAGGACGCCAGCGTGGAAGACGTCGCCAACGCAATGGCGAAAGAAGCCGTGCGGCGCATTCCCATCACCGACAAGGACGGCAAGCTCTGCGGCATCGTGGCGCAGGCGGACCTCGAACATTCCGCCGCGCGCTCGCAGAAAGAAAAAGTGTCGCAACGCGTATCGACACCTCATTGAGTGCATGCATCCATCATGAAGGCATTGATCGAAGCGCTTCCCACTTTTCCGATTCTGGTCAACCCGCAACCGGCGCCGCCGCCGGACCCGGTGAAACCACCGAGCCCCGCTCCGCCGTTGCCCGACCAGGGGCTGCCGGTGCCACAACCGAGCCGTCCGCCGATGCGCGAACCCAATGCCGATCCACCGCCGATCGATGATCCGAAGCCGCCGCCGAGTTGGCGGCCGGTGGCGTGGTGTGGTGTGCGCGAAGTTGCGTGGGGTGCGCGGTACGCGTGATTTTCTGATCACCTCACCGGTACTGCATTACCTCATCGTCATTCCGGCGAAGGCCGGAATCCATGCTTCGTTGTGACGATAGATTCCGGCCTTCGCCGGAATGACGGTGAGGGAGGTTGCGAATTGCATGCATTGTTCAAGCCACTGGCAATCTATGCACTCCGCCCCTCACCCCGATACCGCATCAACTTGTTGTAGATCGTCTTCACGCTGATCCCCAGCATCCGCGCCGCGCGCGTCTTGTCGTTGCCGCATTGGCGCAGCGCCTGCTCGATCGCCATGCGCTCGATGTCTTCCAGCGTCTGGCCGGTGAGGGCAGGGAACGAGCGTTCGCCATGCCGCGCGCGGCGCATGCCGATTTCCTGCGCGACGTCGATGCGGTCGTTGTCCGCCATCAGGTAGGCGCGCTGCACGATATGTTGCAGTTCGCGCACGTTGCCCGGCCATGCGTAGGCCTGGATGCATTCGAGCGATGCATCGGTCAATACGCATTGCGTACCGTACTTGTCGTTCAGGCGATCGAGAAAACGCATGGCCAGCCATACCGCGTCATCGTCACGATCACGCAGCGGCGGCAGTGCGATGGGGAAATCGCACAGGCGGTAATAGACGTCGTTGCGCAGTTGTCCGTCGCACACGGCCAGCCATGGGTCGCGGTTGCAGGCGGCGATCACGCGCACATCCAGTGCGTGCGGGTCCTGCGCACCCAGCCGCGTGACGGTTCCGGTTTCCAGCGCGCGCAGCAGATAGGTCTGCAGGGGCGGCGGCATTTCGGTGAATTCATCGAGGAACAGCGTGCCGTGCTGGGCCTGTTCGAAGAAACCGCTGTGATCGCGCACCGCGCCGGTGAAGCTGCCGCGCTCGTGCCCGAACAGCAGGCTGCCGAGCAGGTCCGGCGGAATCGCACC
The DNA here is from genome assembly GCA_966430775.1 of uncultured Dyella sp. Taxonomy (GTDB): domain Bacteria; phylum Pseudomonadota; class Gammaproteobacteria; order Xanthomonadales; family Rhodanobacteraceae; genus Dyella_B. The sequence goes on from CBJMMB010000007.1 coordinate 11,236, forward strand.
GCAATTGACGGGAACGAAGCGCCCGCGGCGGCCGCTCAATGTATGCAGGGCTTCGGCCGCCAGTTCCTTGCCGGTGCCGCTTTCGCCGTGCAGCAGCACGGTGTTGTCGGTGGGCGCGATGCGGCGAATCAGCTTGAACACGCGCCGCATGCACTGGGATGCGCCGATCATGTCGCCGCATTCGTCCATCTCTTGCGCCTGGCGCAGACCCGCGCGGCGCGCGGCGCGATCGAACAGCGCATTCAGGCGTGCGCCGTCCACGGGTTTTACCATGTAATCGTCGATGCGCAGACGGATCGCCTGGATGGCCGTATCCATGTCCGGACGCCCGGTGACCACCACCACGTCGCCATCGCGCGCATCACCAAGATGATCGATCAGTTCCAGGCCGCTGCCATCGGGCAGCAGCAGATCGACCATCATCAGATCCAGCGGGCGTTCCTGCGCGATCACCACCGACGCGTCGTGCACGGTGGATGCGGTCATCACGTCGAAGCCTTTCGCTTCGGCCTGGGCGCCGGTGCCGTGGACGAATGCAGGATCATCGTCGACCAGCAGAACGGACGGAGCGTTGCCGCGCATGGAAAACCTCGACTGCCTGCGGATACGCGGGAAAGGATCAGGATGCGCGGAGCGAAGTGGAGAGCCCGTGGAAAGGCAGCCGCTACATCGGTGGCAATGGCGGCGACGCCACGTGCGGTTCCAGTTCTTCAGCCATTTTCAGATGCAGGTCGAGCGTGGGCAGAGTGTCTTCGGCCAGGTGCCGAATCTCGGCGTTGCCGCTGCCGGCGGCCGCGGTGAACAGGTCGATCGCCTTGCGGTGATCCTGCACGATCACTTCGTCGTAGGCCTGGTCGAACGCACCGCCGCGCAGCGTGCGCAACTGTTGCGTCTGCTGCTTCACTTCCTGGCCCGGCTCGGCCGACACGTTCACGCGATAACGCCACGCCAGGCTGGCCAGCTTGCGGTTGACCTGGATCTGATCGTCCACGATGCGCTTGGCCATGTATTGCACCGAGGCGGCGGAGGAGATCTTCAAGGCCAGCTGGCTCAGCGCAACTTCCGCGGCGGACACCGTCACGGCCTGGCGCAGGAAGCGCCGGTCTTCCTTGCTGATGCTGCCGTGGGTGCGAGCAGGGTGGTTGGCGCTGGCTTTGAGCTGGTAATAAACCACCAACGCAATGAGGGCAAGAATGCCGGCAAGCAGCGTAGTCTGCGTCAGGTCCATGCTTCTTCGGATGGTTCGGACGTGCCGTCGCGCGTGCTGCCGCGGCGGCCGAGCTCGGCCATGTGCTTGCGGTTGCGACTGATCTGGCTGCCGCCTTTCTGGCCGGCCTTGCGTGCTTCCTCGGGTGTGAAGCGATGCGCACGCCCTCTGGCATGCGCGATGCGGCCGCCCAGGCTGGCCACTTCGCGGCGACGCTGCTCATCCATGGCGGCAAACCCCCGGGGCGTAACGCTGGTTTCGTCGTGATCGGACATGACAACACTCGTTAAGCGCATTTGGCAGGTGCATGAAGTGTTCAACCTGCGGCCTGCGAAGCGCGTGAATGTATGGCAAAGAGGAGGTGAACGCCAAAGCGTGCATGACGCGCGCACGACGCGATGAAATCCCGGCAAAAACCCGCACGCATGCACGGCCATGACGGAATTTCATCCCGGCCTACAAGCTAAACGCGACCAAAATGACGCGATTCGAACAGCGAGCCGGTGCGTCCGGTCATGCTGCTTTTCAGCGGACGTGTGGTTTTCGTCGTCAGTTGCTGACGGCGCACGAGGCCGAGCACCACATCTTCAAATGCCTGCTGCAGCGTCGAGCGCTGCTCGCGATGCTGCAGGCAGGCGTGCTGGAAGTGGGTCACGAAGCGTTGCAGCTCGGCGTCCTTCATCAAGGCCAGCAGCAGGCCCCACGACACTTCGTTGAACTGCTCCACCGCAAGCAGCGCCTGCATCGAGGGCAGCACCGGGATGTCTTCATCGCTAACCTGCTGCTGCGCGGCCTGCATCATGATGAGGAAGGGGCCGCTCCCTTGTTCCTGCCGCTCGATATCCGGCTTGTCGCCGAGCACGTCCAGCGCCTGCATCAGCAGGTGGACGTGCTCGGTCATGGTTTCGCAAAACGGTTCAAACCGGGACAGGTCCAGGGCGCGAATGACCGGGTCCTTGTTGCTGCGGCATTTTTCGATGAAGCGCTCGTACATGCGTATGCTGCTGCGTTCGTACGCCATGCGCACGGCGAGCAGATCGGTCAGCGACAAGTGTTCGCCGGTAGTGCGGGTGGAGAGGTCTTCGGTCATGTTGGATGTGCCTTTTTTGATGGAAGGGGCAGATAACGCGATGCAACACCACGAGCAGAACGACGCGCAGTGCGCTTGTGTAAAGCCTAGCGCACGGTGTGCGGTGTACATGTCCACGCGACCTTAAAAACAGCGGGAAAACGCAGGCAAACAGGCGTATGCGCCTACTCCAAACAAGTCTGTCACGGACGCGAAAAACGATTCACGGACATCTCAAATCCGTTTGACTACTCACTGTCTAGAGTGGCAACCGTTCGTCGTAGAGACGGACGTTTTGTTCCTCACTGGAGTCAAGTTCATGACAACCGAAAAAAGCAACCGCGGATTCGCTTCGATGGATGAATCCAAGCAGCGCAAGATCGCCAGCAAAGGCGGGAAGGCTGGCGGTGGTGATCATGCTACGCACGAGCAACATGTGCAGGCCGGTCGGCAGAGCAGTGGCGGAACCCACGAGCAACACGTAAAAGCCGGCCAGCAGAGCCACAAGAACACATGATGTGTTTGGGAACCTAGGAGTCCCGCCGTAGGCCATGGACGTGCTGAAGAAGAGAGCCCGGCAATAGGATGTGCCGGGCTCTCGGCGTTTGTTACTTCTGCCAGGCCTTACCTGATGGTCATTCCGGCGCAGGCCGGAATCCATGCTTCGTCCTGGCGATGGATTCCGGCCTTCGCCGGAATGACGTTTTGGTTCTTTGTAATTGGCGGTCTAGCGGGAAAGAAAACCAGCCTCACTCATTCCGCGACAACCCACCGCTACCTTCACCTTCCTCGCTCCACGCATCCCCGCGACTCACGCGCAGGCGATTCTCGACATCCTTCACGCCGCTGATATGTTCCGCACAATCCTCGGCGCGGTGTTTCATCTGGCGCTCCGGCACTTGCCCTTGCAAGGTGACCACGCCGGATTCCACCGTGACCTGGATCGAGCTGGCGTCGACGTGCGGATCGTCGGTGAGGCGGTCGCAGACGTCTTCGCGGATGCGTTCGTCCGAGCGTGTGTAGCCGCTGGGGCCGCGGCCGTAATAGGCGCCGCCGCGTTCACCGGCATGGCGCCAGCTTTCCTCGCCCCAGCCGGACGCACCGTAGTCGCTGGGATAGTTTTCGAGGCCGCGTTCCGGATGGCGGTAGGTCGAACCGAAGGTGGGGCCGTACATCGAGCCGTAGCCGCGTTCGCCGGGCTGGAAATTCAGCGTGCTTTGTTCAAGATCCTCGCCACGCCAGCCATAGCGTCCATGCCCGGCCGGACTGATGCGTTCGGCGCCGCGCTGGCGCCATGCTTCCTCCGGCGAATAGCCTTCCCAGCTCTCCTGGAAGCGTTGGCCGTAGCGCGGGTTTTCATGGCTTTGGTGGTCGCCATACCCTTGCGCGTATTCGTTGCGGTCGTAGTCGACGTGGCGGCCGTAGTCATAATCCTGCTCGCCGCGCTGCGCCGCGCCGCCGTAGTGCGACAGCCAGCGCGCGGTCTGGGCGTCGTTCCAGTTGGAGGCGCGGTCCTCAAAGCGGGTGTCCTCAAAGCGCGACGGATTGTCGCGTGAAGCGCGGCCGGCCTGATAACGCTCCGAGACGTCGAAGCGCGAAGGCGGGCGATGGTGCCGTTGCTGGGAGTAGTCGCGATTCATGGATGGCTCCTTTTCAAGTTGGAGGGAACACGCGTGTTGCGGGCGATGGTTCGCAACATCCATGCCACGCCGCGAGCGCGCGCGGCGGGCCCCGCAGCACATCGGCAGGAAATAATTACCCGACGTGCGCCGGAAAATCTTTCCGCTGCGACGCATCGACGTCGCGTGCAGTGCAGCGTGAACGACAACCGGTTCACCCGGCCATGTCGCCTCCACAACGGCGGCCTGCCTATCTTGTTGGCTCGCATTCCATAATGAACCCGAAGGAGCACACACCATGGCCGTCAAATCGTTCGAGGAACTCTTCGTGCACGAGCTTTCGGACATCTATAGCGCCGAGAAGCAATTGACCCGCGCCTTGCCGAAACTGGCGCGCGCATCCTCCGAACCGCAGTTGAAGCAGGCCTTCGAAAGCCACCTGGAGGAAACGAACGGCCAGGTCGAGCGGATTGACAAAATCGTCGAGAAGCTGGATCTCCGCCTGAAACGCATCAAATGCGCGGCGATGGAAGGACTGGTGGAAGAGGGCAAGGAAATCATCGAGGCGGTGGAAGAAGGCACCCTGCGCGATGCCGCGCTGATTGCCGGTGCGCAGAAGGTGGAGCACTACGAAATCGCCGCGTACGGCACCTTGGCCGCGCTGGCGAAGGAACTGGGCTACGACGAGGTGCTGCCGTTGATCCTGGATACCTTGAAGGAAGAGAAGAGCGCGGACGAAAAACTCACCAAGCTGGCCGAGCAGCGCGTAAACAAGAGCGCGGCGGGTCGTCGCGCGTCGGCGGAAAGCGAAACTGGGCGCGAAGTGCGCCACTGAACATGCGCGAGCAAGGATGAAAATGGCGGCGCCGCCCCGCATGCGGGGTGGTTCCGCGGTGAGCAAAAGCATGCAGCGGCACAGACGCTTGCTTCACTTTGGAAAGTGGATATTTCGCTGCATCAGTAATGGAGGCGAGCCATGACGATCCTATCCGAGCAGCGCGTACGGCATCTCGAACGTCTATGCGGCCAGCTGCTTGCGCAGAATCATCGATTGATCGAGCGCAACGCGAAGCTGGTGATGGAAATCCGCGCACTGAACAGTGAAGGCCGTGTGACGCTGCCGTTGAGCAACGTGGCGCGCATTCCGCAGTCGCCGCGGCTGCATCCGGTTCGCTGAAACGCCGCGAGCTGCGACCATCCGAGGGCAGCCCGTATGGCAAGCAATTCGGAAGACATCGGCCTGCTCAATCGCCTGATCGAAATCACCATCGACAGCGCCGATGGTTACCGTGAGGCGGCCAAGGACGTGAGCAATCCCGAACTCAAATCGATCTTCCAGCGCCGCGCACGCGAACGCCTTGCGGCCTTCAGTTCCTTGCAGTCGCAGGTGAAGGCGCTGGGTGGCCAGCCGGAAGATGAAGGCACCTTGCTGGCCTCGATGCACCGCGCCTTCGTCAACCTGCGCAGCACGGTGCGCGACGGCGACCTGGCGGTGATCGATGAAGTGGAGCGCGGCGAGGACCGTATCAAATCCAAGTATGAAGAAGTGATCGGCGATGGACGGCTCAGCTCGTCTTCGCTGGCGGTCACGCAGCATGCGTACGAATCGGTGCGCTCGGCGCATGAAGAGATGAGCCGGCTCAAGCAATCGCTGCACAGCCTGCACGGCTGATGCAGGACGCGGTCGCCGCAGGCGTCCATATCGGGGGACGCCTGCGGCGGGGCTTAGGGCGCCGCCGCATCACGCATCGTCATACCGGAGAACGCCTGTTTCTCCTCGCACGATCTTTGCTTGCAGCTTCACGCTACCGATTCGTCATTCCAGCGAAAGCTGGAATCCAGCGACTTGCAGAGCGTGAAAGGCACTGGATGATTCGCTTCGCTCACCCCTTCGGGGCCATCCTTCGGATGTTCTCCGCGCTGCGCGCTACGTCCAGCTTTCGCTGGAATGACGAACGTGCAAGGGCTTTCTATTTCTTGACGGTATTGAGCATACCGTTGAGACACCCCAGCAGCTCGTGCAGATGCAACGGCTTCTGCAAGCGCTGCAAGTGCGCGTAATCGCGCGGAATGGCGTCGCTGTCGTAGCCGGTGGTGAGGATGATCGGCACGTTGTCGGCCATCAGGCGATCGGCCAGTGGAAACACGCGCTCACCGTTCAAATTCACGTCGAGCACGGCGATATCCGCGCGGGCGCCCTTGTCCAGTGCTTTCATGGCGCTGGCGACGTTCGGGAACGGGCCCACTACGTGCACGTCCTCCATCTCGAATGCGGAGCACAGGGCGTCGGCGATCAGGTATTCGTCTTCCACCATAAGCACCGATTTTCCGCTCAACTGGCTGGCATTCATGTGCGGACGACCCCTCTGATGAGCGAAGCACCATATTTACATGCTGCGGTGCTTAAGTTGCGTGTAGATGATGAAAAAAAGCCGCAAGCTTTGTGATGAACTCGCCTCAAATCCCTGTAGGTTGGGTTAGCGCAGCGTAACCCAACACATGTCTACCGAAACGATCGGCATTGTTGGGTTACGCTGCGCTAACCCAACCTACGGCTACGTAAGCACTGGCACGGAGATCATGCACCGTACTCCTTCGGGCATCACCTCGTACTCGGTTTTCGCCCGCAACTGGTAGGGCAGGGCGCGTTCGATCAGTTCGCGGCCGTAGCCGGCCTGCACCACGGCGCCTTCGTTGATGGCCGTGTTTACACCCGTTTCCTGCCATTGCACGTGCAGCAGCGGCTGCTGCTCTTCGCCGTGCTCGACTTCCCAGCGCACGGTGAGATGCGCGGTGGGAATGGCGAGCGCGCCGTATTTCACCGCGTTGACCACCAGCTCGTGGATGGCCAGCGCAAAAGTCTGCAAGGTGGACGAACGCAGGCGCACGCCGACCGGGCCTTCCAGGGTGATCTGCTGCAGCGACACCGCGTGCGCTGCAAGCTCGGTACGCAGCAGGCCGTCGAAGGTGACTTTCTCGCCCTGTACCAGACGCGACAGGTAGGTCTGCACGCGGCTGATCGCATCCAGGCGCGAGGAGAACACGTCGGCGAAGCTTTCCAGCGTGGTGTGCTTGGCGCGGGTGCGGTCGAAGATCACCTGGATCACGCTGAGCAGGTTGCGCGTGCGGTGCTGCAGTTCGGTGTTGAGCACCTGCAGCTGGCCGGTGAGCGCTTCGCGCAACGCGTCGCCCACGTGCGCCCATTCGGCGTCTGCGGTATCCAGCAGCCGGCGCGCCAGGTCCTGGCGCTGCGCCATCTGCATGATCATGTCCGTTTCGTAGCTCAGGCCCGGGTGCGTTTCGGTCCAGTAGTGCGCGGTGCGGATAAAGGCGAGCAGGGCGGACAGGTATTCGAATGGCGTCTCGCCGATGGCGCAGCGCACGGCGGCGCGCGCCTGCGCCGATCGCGCGGGCACCACGAACATCACCGTGATGGCGTCGAACAGGTCTTCTTCGGCCTTGCTGCGTGGTGCGGGAATAGGGGCGGGCTTGGAGTAGCTTTCCAGCCGGGCGAACACCGCTTCGAGCTGCGCCGCGTGCGGCACGGGGCGGCTGAGCAGGGCGATCACCTGGTCGATCGTTTCCGGCACTGCGCGCGCGTCGCCGGCCGGATAGCCTTTGCCGATCAGATAACCGGCATGTCGCACCACGCAGTAGCGCACTTCGCAGAAGCGCGAAAGATGCACGAACAATCGTTCTTTGAACAGCGAGGGCAGTGGATTGTCGAGATAGGCGGCCTTGGCCTGCATCCATAGCTGCTCGGCGAGCAACGGTGCGGCGTCGCTCGGCGTGAAGAACTGCGGCAACACGCCGAGGCGCTGCTGCACTTCGCGCTGGAAGCGGCTTTGGCCCGCGGTGCCGCCGCCGAGGCGCCAGCGCGCGCGGATCGCGGCGAAGGTGAGGAATTCGCGCGAGCCTGGTTGCGACATCTTCGCCACGTTGCGCATCGCCGGCACCTCGGCCAATGCGCGTATGGTTTTTTGCAGCACGGCGGATATCGATGGCCGACGGATCGTCACAAGATTAGTGCGTCGTTGCATGCGTTTCGTTGCTGGTCGTGATGTCGTCGGCATCATGCTGAAAAAAAATATCCTGCGCGGCGTTGCGTTGGTTGGGGTTGGCCACGTGCACGCAGATGCGCATGCCGCCGTGGCTGCTGGTATCGAACGAGTTGGTGTCAAACGAGGAGCGATCCGCATCGGTCAACGGCGATACGCGCGGCTCGGCAAAACCGGCGCGCTTCAGATCCGCCACGATGGCTTCGGTTTGCTGGGGAGTTCGGGTGGTGCAATAAACGGAAGCATTCATTTTTTAGTTCTTCTATTTTTTTGTTACCGAAAATGGCTGCATGAAGCGGCAGCCACTGCTTCAAATGACGCCAAGCAACAGCAAGACGATAACCACCACAAGCACCACGCCCACGCCGCTTAACGGGTAGTAGCCCCACGATCGGCTGTACGGCCACGCCGGCCATGCGCCGAGCAGAATGATGATCAACACGATGAGCAGGATCAGAGACATTGACGTACCTGACGACGCAAGCAACCGCATGAACTCGATGAGCGTGCAGACTATGGCACCAGCCACCTCAATGCCGCGCACACGCTCCGTCAGAAGCGGCTTCACATAGTTTTTTCAAGCTTGCGACGATCGGGCACCGGATTCGGACGTTTCCTGCTCATGGCAAGGCCATGCGTGAGCTCGGCGCCCAGCAGCACCACGAACGAGGCGTAATACACCCAGGTGAGCATCACCACCAGCGCGCCGGCCGGCCCATAGGCGCCACCGATGCTGACGTGGCCGATGTACAGCTCGATGGCGAACTTGCCGAGGATGAACAGCACCGTGGTCACCAGCGCGCCCCAGGCGGCATCCGACCAATCGATCTCGGTATCGGGCAGCACGCGGTACATCGCGCCGAACGCCACCACGAACACCGCCATCGACACGATGTATTCCACGATCGACCACGCCAGCGAGCCGTAAGGAATCATCAGGTGGATCAGCGCGCTCACGGCGAACGAAATGATCAGCAGGAAGGCGATGCCGATCACCAGCGCGAACGCCCGCGCCCGCGCCTTCAGCCAGATGCCGATGGCGCTCTGGTTCGCGACGTCCTCCACGCGCCAGATGCGATTGAGCGAACCCTGCAATTGCGCGAACACGGCCGACGCGCTGAACAGCGTCACGATCAGGCCGAGCACGCCGGCCACATTGCCCAGCGTGGGACGCGACTTGGCGTTCTCGACAATCAGGACGACCGCTTGCGCCGCCTGGTCGCCCATCAGGTTGGTGAGCGCCTGGTTGAGCTGCTCCTGCCATTGCGCGCGCAGCAGCGACAGCAACCACAAGGTGAGCACCACCAGCGGCGCCATCGACAAAGCCGAGTAGTAGGCGATGGCGGCTGCGTGTGTGAAGAGTTCGTCTTCGTAGAGGCCGTTGATGGCGTTGCGAAGGGCGGGACGGATGGCGACACGCATGGCGTGGATACGTTCGCATGGGTGGTGTGGGGCGAGGGTGAGTGTGATGCTTGTGCATGAGCCCCTCTCCCTCCGGGAGAGGGGTTGGGGTGAGGGTGCGAGCAGCGCGCGATCATCACGACTTGCGCCAGACGTCGATATTGCGCTCCGCCCGAACCCTCACCCGCCTGCCGGCACCCTCTCCCGGAGGGAGAGGGATTCACTCAGCTAGATATCGCGCAATTACCGCTTCACCGGCCGCGCCCGATACAACGCCAGCGATCGCGCCATCATGGTGACGTGTCCCTCGCTCGGCTCGACCGCATCGTTGGCCGTGCTCACCAGCAAGCGCCATTCGGTCTTGCCGTTGGAGGAAGGCAGCGCAAAGGTCACGTCCTCGAACTGCCCGTTGATCAGCAACAGCAAGCTGGTGTCCACGCCGGGGCGCTTGATGCCGGTGGGTTTGGCGCGGCCGTCGAGCAGCATGGCCAAGCAGCGTTCGTGCGGGTCGTGCCATTGCTCTTCGGTGAATTCGCGGCCGTCGTGGGTGAGCCAGGTGACGTCGCGGATGCCCGATTCCTCGTCCACCAGGCCGCGCAGGAAACGCGTGCGGCGCAACAGCGGATAATCACGGCGCAGGCGTGTAAGACGGCGCACGAAATCGGTGAGCGCGCGCTGTTCGCCGGCGGCCAGCCAATCCAGCCAGGTGACGTTGTTGTCCTGGCAGTACGCATTGTTGTTGCCGCCCTGGGTGCGCGCGAATTCGTCGCCGGCCAGGATCATCGGTGTGCCCTGCGCCAGCAGCAGGGTGGCGAGCATGTTGCGCATCTGTCGCTGGCGCAGCGACAGGATGATCGGATCGTCGGTGAAGCCTTCCTCGCCGTGGTTCCAGCTGAGATTGTTGTCGGTGCCGTCGCGGTTGTTTTCGCGGTTGGCTTCGTTGTGCTTGTGGTTGTAGCTGACCAGGTCGTTGAGGGTGAAACCGTCGTGCGCGGTGACGAAGTTGATCGACGCATTCGGCCGGCGTCCGCGCTGGTCGAACAGGTCGGCCGAGCCGGTCAGGCGCGTGGCGAAGTCGGGCAGCCGGCCTTCGTCGCCGCGCCAGAACGCACGCGTGGCGTCGCGGAAGCGATCGTTCCATTCCGCCCAGCCGGGCAGGAATTTGCCCGCCTGGTAGCCGCCGGGGCCGACGTCCCATGGTTCGGCGATCAGCTTGACGCGGCCCAGGATCGGATCCTGCCGGCACGCGTCGAGAAAACCGCCGCCCTGGTCGAAGCCGTGCGATTCGCGGCCAAGGATGGTGGCCAGGTCGAAGCGGAAACCGTCCACGCGCATGTCGGTGGCCCAGTAGCGCAGGGAATCCATCACCAGTTGCAGTGTGCGCGGATGGCTGAGATCGAGCGTGTTGCCGGTACCGGCGTCGTTGACGTAATAGCGGTGATCCTCGGCCAGCCGGTAATACGTGGCATTGTCGATGCCGCGCAGCGAAAGCGTGGGGCCCAGATGGTTGCCTTCGGCGGTGTGGTTGTAGACCACGTCCAGGATCACTTCCAGCCCCGCATCGTGCAGGTGCGCCACCATCTCCTTGAATTCGGTCACGCTTGAGGTGGCCATGTAGCGCGGATGCGGCGCGAAAAAGCCGATGGTGTTGTAGCCCCAGTAATTGCGCAGGCCCACGCTGAGCAGATGCTTGTCGTCGATGAAGGCGTGCGTGGGCATCAGCTCCACCGAGGTCACGCCCAGCGAACGGATGTAGTCGACCACCGCCTGCTGCGCCAGGCCCGCGAAGGTGCCGCGCAAGGGTTCGGGTACATGCGGATGCAGCATGGTGTAGCCGCGCACGTGCATCTCATAGATGACGGTGCGATCCCACGGCACGCCCGGCCAGTAATGCGTGCCCCAGGTGAAGGCCGGATCGATCACGCGCGACTTGGGCATGAACGGCGCGCTGTCGCGCTCATCGAAACTGAGATCGGCGTCCGGATGGCCGATGGTGTAGCCGAACAGCGCATCGTCCCAGATCAGTTCACCGGCGATCTGCTTGGCGTAGGGATCGAGCAGCAGCTTGTTCGGGTTGAAGCGATGGCCGGCTTTCGGATCGTAAGGGCCATGCACGCGGTAGCCGTAAAGCTGGCCCGGGCGCACGTCCGGCAGATAGCCGTGCCACACCTCGTCGGTGTATTCGGGCAGCGGAATGCGTTCGGTTTCCTCGCCGTGTTCGTTGAACAGGCAAAGCTCCACCATGGTGGCGTTGGCGGAGAACAGCGCGAAGTTCACGCCCAGGCCGTCCCAGGTGGCGCCGAGCGGAAACGGCAGGCCTTCGCGCAGGCTTGCGCCGTGGGATGTCGTTTCGGTGCCGCGGTGTGCGCGCGTGGGTTTGATCGTGAAGTTCATCAGTTGGAAAGGCTCCATTGCGCCTCTCGTCATTCCGGCGAACGCCGGAATCCAGTTCAAATATGCGTCCGAAGGACACCACACTGGTTTTGAGTGCTTCGCACAACGTATTGAAACTGGATTCCGGCGTTCGCCGGAATGACGGTGAGGCAGTGTACGAACACCTACTTCCGCGCCTTTTCCTTACCCCGCGATTCCTCCTCCTGCGACGCATGCCGCTCTTCGGCCAGCACCAGCTTCTCCGCCATCAGCCAATGGCGCGTTTCCTGGCCGGAAGGTCGCCCTTCCGATTCCCAGATGCTGTGCGCGATCTCGCTGATGCGCGCGTGTCGCTCCGCCGGAGAACGTTTCATGGATAGGATTCGGACATCAGCACGGCCACAGGCCATTCGGAAAATAGGGTTTGGACGGGAAGGCCCTGCATCCCGCCCTGGTGCGTCCGGTGAGTAAATAAATCAGTGAAGGTGCACGCGCCGTCATCGTTGGCCGAGGCGATGGTGGTATCGCCCCAGAAATCCTTGCTCACCATCGGCCGATCCTCACGCACGCCGGCCGCGCAAAGGCGCGGTACGGCCACCAACAGGCTGTGCCGTTCGAAGCGGCGCACGAAGGCCACGACGTGCTCGCGGCGCGAGCCCATGGTGTCGAGCGGCTCGTAGCCGGCGCGCGCGAACAGCTCCGGCCGGCGCCGGCGCACGCGCAGCAGGCGGTGGATCAGCTGCTGCTTGATCACGCCGCTGCGGTAATCGTCCAGCAATTGCTCGGGCAGCAGGTTGCCGTCGAAGCTGGCTTTGCGCGCGGCGTAGTCGACCGGGCGGCGATTGTCCGGATCCACCAGCGACTGATCCCAGTATTCCGTGCCCTGGTACAGATCGGGCACGCCCGGCACGGTAAGCCGCAGCGTGGCGGCCACCAGCCCGTTCAGCGCGCCCGGCGCATCCAGGCTGCGCGCCGCGTCGTAGATGTTGCGGCGTAGCGTGGCGTAGCGCGGGGACAGCAGCAGATCGTTGACGGTGGCCTTGCAGGCTTCCTCGTAGGCGGGGTTGGGCGTGGTCCAGCGCGTGTGCAGCTTCGCTTCGCGTTCGGCCTTGAGAAACCACTGCTCGATGCGTGGGGCGAATGCGCGCAAGGCTTCTTCGTCATCGTCGCGCATGCCCAGCGGCCATGCGGCCAACACTGTTTGCAGCAGCATCCACATCGCCCCATGCGCAGGACGGTTGGGGCCTTCGAGTGCGGCCAGCCAGCGGCTGGCCTGGTCGACGAACCAGCGTGCGCGTTCGCTCAACACCGCCAATCGGGCGCGAACGTCTTCACCGCGCTTGTGATCGTGCGTGGCGGTGGCGAGCAGCGCGCGCGGCCAGGTGGTGGCGCGGTGCTGCATGATGGTGTGGAAGCGCCGCGGCGCCATCGCGAACACGCGCGGATCGCTGCCCACTTCGTTGCGCGAAAGCAGCACGCCGTAGCGGTAGAACGCGGTGTCTTCCACCGATTTCGCATTCAAGGTGGTGGCGAGCTGCTCGAACAGGCGGCGCGCGATCTGCAGATGACGGCGCTGTGACAGTGTGCTCAGCCAGCGCGCCTTGGTTTCCAGCAGGTATTGCCGCAGGTAGGCGCGAAAGGCGATGCGATCGGGGTCGCCGTCCTTCATCGCGCGCTCGAAGGCATGTTCCAGCGCGTGACGATCTTCCTCGCTGGCCGTGCCGGTGCCGAGGTAGGTGCGATAGACCGGCATCTGTTCCAGTACTTCGGTCAGCGCCTGGCGCATCGCCAGCGGCGTGAAATCGCCGTATTCCGACGTATCTTCCACGTAGCGTTCGAAGGCGCCGACGCAGCGATCGAGATCGGCGGCGAAGGTGCTCGCCAGCAGGCTGCGCCGCGCCTGATGTTCTTCACCGTCGAAGTGTTTCGAGCGGGCGCTGATCGCGGCCCACGCTTCGGCCAGTTCCGGCTGGCCTTGCGGATCGTGCAGCAAGGCGCTCACCTGGTTCATGAAGTCGTAGCCGGTGCTGCCGTCGACCGGCCAGTCTTCGTGCAGCGCTTCGTCGTGCGCCAGGATTTTTTCCACGTGCAGTGAAATGCGCCGCGCCATCTGGCGCGGATCCACGCGCGCGGCGCGGTCCACACGCAAACGCAGCTTGCGCAGGTAGTCGCGCGGCTGGGTGAGACCGTCCACGTGGTCGATGCGCAAGCCGTCGATCATGCCCTCGCGGACCAGGCGCAAGGGCAGGGCGTGTACGGCGTCGAACACGTCGTCGCGCTCCATCGCCAGCGCCACCAGTGAGTCGATGTCGAAAAAACGCCGGTAGTTGATGACCTGGCTGCCGCTGCGCCACCACGCCAGCCGGTAATGCTGCAGATCCAGAAACCGGCGCATTAGCGCCTTGTCGATGTGCAGCTGCGCGATGGCGCGATCGACGTGCTCGCGAATGCTCTCATCCTGCATCGCAAGGCGCACCGCATCGATGGCGTCCTCGGCGGCGCGAAAGCGTGGCAGCACGTGCCCGGCCAGGTCGAACAGCAGGCGCAGGCCTTGTTCGGAAATCGGCAGCTTGGTACCGGTGACGTTGAGCGCAATGGTGGTGCCGCCCACGTGCCGCTCCACGTGTAGTTCGCCGCGCGAAAGCGCCTGTTCCAGCGGCACCGCGAGCACGGGCAGCCACAGCTTGCCGTCGGTATGTGGCGCATGCCAGTCGATGTCGAAGTAATGCGCGTAGCGGCTGGTGCGGCCCATCGCCAGCACGTCGTTCCACCACGGATTGGCGACGTCGGCGGCCATGTGGTTGGGCACGATATCCAGGATCGCGCCCATGCCGTGCGTGTGCAACGTCTGCACGAACTTGGCCAGCGCCGGTTCGCCGCCGAGTTCGGGGTTGACGATCATCGGATTGATCACGTCGTAGCCATGCAGCGAACCGGGTCGCGCCATCGCGATGGGCGACAGGTAAACATGGCTTAGGCCAAGGGCCGCGAAATACGGCACATGCTCGGCCGCGGCAAGAAAATCGAACGTGTGGTTGAGCTGCAGGCGAACGGTGGCGCGCAAATCGGTCATGCCGGCGTTACCTCCTTCAGGGAGGTGCCGATGGACTGCAGCAAAGGTTGCAGTTGCTCGATGGTGTTTTCCGGCAGGCGATGCTGCCAGTTGGGATGGCTGTCGATGGTGCCGGGGAGGTTGGGTTGGGTTTTGAGGTTGAGGGCGTCTTCGAGGGGGAGGATCAGGAGCGGGGAAGGGGTTTGGGCGAGGAATGCAACGTAGTTGCATGCTTGCGTCGCTGCTTGATTCTCCTCACCGTCATTCCGGCGAACGCCGGAATCCAGTCTAAATACGTCGTGCGAAGCACTCGAAATCAATGATGTGTCCTGCGGACGCATATTTGAACTGGATTCCGGCCTTCGCCGGAATGACGATGGGGAGGCGCCGACCGCCTGGTCTAGACGCGCAACCTCATCTCTCCGCTCACGCATCCGCCGCAGCATTTCCTCTTCCCCAAACCCATGCGCTTTGGCGAGCTGCGCAATATCCAACCCGTCCCGCCACCCCGCCAACGGCGGCAGATCATGCGTCGTCGTCGTCGCCACCGCGTTCGTTCTCCATGATTCCGGTGCAAGAAATTCACCCTGCTCGTCGCGCGTAAACAGCAGCACGTCGATGCCCAGCACGCCGCGTGCGGCAAGCAGGTCGCGCAGGCCTGCCGGTACAGTGCCCAGATCCTCGCCGATCACGATGCAGCGCTGGCGCCATGACTCCAGCGCGGTAAGGCGCAGCAGATCCTGCAGCGGCTGGCGAAGGTAGCCGCCTTCGGTGGAAGGACCGCCTTGCGGCAGTACCCAGATGTGCTGGAAGCCGATGATGTGGTCGATGCGCAGGCCGCCGCCGCGCCGCATGTTTGCGCGCAGCAGTTCGATAAACGGACGAAAGCCGCTGGCCTTCAGGCCCGATGGCGCATACGAGGTGATGCCCCAGCTTTGCCCGTCCGGATTGAACGCATCCGGCGGCGCGCCAAGTTCCAGGCTCTGCAGGACATGCTCGCGCCATGCCCACGCTTCTCCACCGCCTGCTTCGAAACCTACGGCCAGATCGCAGACCAGGCCGATATGCTGGCCCGCTTCGCACGCTCGCCGCTGGGTGTTTTCCCAGCAGCGAGCGGCCAGCCATTGCAGGAAGATCTCGAAATCCACTTCGGTGGCATGCTGTTGCGCGAACGCGGAGGCGGACGCGTCGTTGCGCCAGTCGTCCTGCCATGCCTGCCAGGCGTTGCTTTCGCCGGCCAGCATCGCCTGCGATTGGCGCGCGGCCAAACACGCGTGGCGTTTCAGCGCATCGCCGCCTTCGACGGTGAAACGCACTAGGTCATCGCGCAGCGTCGGCGGCGCGTGCGCGAACTGTTCGTGCAGCATGCGGAACACATTGCGGCGTAGCGCATACGCCACCGGCCAATCGACCAGCTTGCCTTGCTGCGCGAGCTGCCAGGTCGATGCCAGTCCGCTGGCTTGCAGCGCGGCGTTCAACGCGGCAGCGCCCAGCACTTGCGCGGGGTCCGCATGCATCCAGTTGAGAAAGCCGCGGTGCGAGGGCGAATACGGACTGTAGTGTCCGGCGACGGGACTCATCGCATGCAAGGGACTGAGGGCGAGCGCATCGCCGCCGGCGCGGCCGATCGTTTCGGCAAGTTCGGCCACCGCGCGACTGTCGCCCAGGCCGCCATCGTTGGCGTGCCTCAGTGAATACACCTGCGCGGCCAAACCCCAGGCACGATGTCTATCCGTGCCCAGCGCATCGCCCACGCCGAAGCAGCGCGGCGGCGCCACCGCCAGCATCAGCGAATGGTTGCCTGCATCCAATTGGTAATAGCCATACTGCGAAGGCGCGCGATAACGGCCGACGCCGAGCGGTGCGAGCGTGTGCGCGCGGCCTTCTTCGTCAATCACCGTCACGGGCTCGCCACGCGCCAGGCCGGGCGGCATATCGAAAGCATCGCCGACGTCTACACTGATAAGAACGGGCGGCGCGCGATGGCGTTCCTCGATCCGTTGCAGACTCGCCCGGCGGCTGGCTTCATCCTGCGCAGGCAATTGCAGCGCCGCCAGCAAACCTTGCAGCGCGTCGTCGCATACGGTGCGTGGCTGGCCGAAGGCATCGGTCCATTGAACGGACAGGCCGGCGGCGCGTGCAAGCATGTCAAGCGAGGAATCGCTCACCTTCCAACTCCCTTACCAGCACAACGGCGGTATGCGCCTGCAATACGCCACGGTCGAGCGCGTCCATCGCATCCTGCGATTCGATCCAGATCACGCGGGTGGCCGAATCGCGCGGCAGCGATACATCCTTATCCGAAAGATTCAGCGCGATTTCCCAATGGTGCTCGTCGCTCAGCCGCCAGCGCGCGTACACCGCCTTGTCGCCGAGCACTTCGCAGCCCAGCGCGCAACAGTTCTCCAGCCGATCGGAAAGAAAGCGGTTGCGCAGCTTCAACAAGCCGCTCAGCCAACGCTTCCATTCCCAGCTGCGCTCGTTCTCGTCCATGCGCGGGATGGAGGCGGCGTAGGTGTCGAGCGCGTTCGGATCAGGAATCAATTCGCGCCGCTCCGGATCGGTGAAACCGGAGAAATGCGCGAACTCTTCGCGGCGGCCCTGGCGCACTTGTTCGGCCAGTTCGCCTTCGTAGTCGGTGAAGTAATAGAACGGCGTGCGGCAGCCCCATTCCTCGCCCATGAAAAACAGCGGAATCATCGGGCTGAGCGCCACCACCACCATCGCCGCGCGCAGGTCGGCGTCGTTGGCGAGGCAGGTCAGCCGCTCGCCGAGCGGACGGTTGCCGATCTGGTCGTGGTTCTGCAGGAACAGCACGAACGAGGTGGGGCGCAGATCCTGGCTGGGTTCGCCGCGCGAGATGCCACGGCGATCATGTTGCCCCTGGAACACGAAACCCTCCGCCAGCGCCTTGGCCAGGTCTTCGGTGGGATTCTTGGTGAAGTCGGCGTAATAGCCTTCGTGCTCGCCGGTGAGCAGCACGTGCAGCACGTTGTGCGCGTCGTCGTTCCATTGCGCGTTGTAGTCGCCGCGCAACAGGCTGGCGTTGTTGTGTTCGTTTTCCAGGATCAGGCACACCTGCCGTCCACGCGGCAGGCAGGTGCGCCGGATCGCGGCGCCCAGCTCCTCCAGGAAGGCCTGCGGCTGGATGGCGTGTACGGCATCCAGGCGCAGGCCGTCGATGCGGTATTCGTTGATCCACATCAGCGCGTTGTCGATGAAGTAGCGCGCCACTTGCGGGCGGCGGAAATCGATCGCCGCACCCCACGGCGTGTGCGTGTCGGCGCTGAAGAATTCCGGCGCATAGTTCGGCAACTGGTTGCCAACCGGTCCGAAGTGGTTGTAGACCACGTCCAGGATCACCGACAGGCCCAGCCGGTGCGCGTGATCGATCATCGCCTTGAGCGAATCGATGCTGCCATAGGAGGCATCCGGCGCATACGGCAGCACACCGTCGTAGCCCCAGTTGCGGTCGCCATGGAACGAGGCGATCGGCATCAGCTCGATCGCGGTGTAGCCGCAGGCGGCCAGCCGCGGCAGCGTCTGGCTCAGCGTATCGAAGCCGCCCATCGCGCCCACGTGCACTTCGCAGATCACGGCGGTGTGCCATGGCGCGCCGCTCCAGTCGTTGCATTGCCAGACGTAGTCGCGCGGGTCCACCACCATGCTCGCGCCGAGCACGCCGCCCGGTTGCGAACGCGAAGCAGGGTCGGGTACCTGGCGATCGTCGATGCGATAGACGTAACGCGTACCCGGATCGACTTCGATGGCGAGCGTGTGATTGCCGTCTTCGTCGCGATGCATCGGGAACGCGAGATCGTCGATCACCAGTTCGACGAGCCTGGCGCTGGGCGCCCATACGCGAAAGCACGTGGTGCCGTTGTCGAGAACCTGCGCGCCATAGCTGCAGTTGTGGCAGGACGAAGCGGGCGATTGAGTTGGAATGGGATGTGTGGACATGGGAACCGCACCGCGGAGTTGTAGTCTCTTCGTACTTCCTTTTGCGCAGTGGGCGGGTGATTTTTTGGTGATGCTTACAGCCCTGCGCCGTCATGCGTGCAAAGCATCGGATGCATGCTTAAGCACATGAAGTTTTATCGCTTGCCGTGAACCGCTCCCTCCCCTGCACGCAGGGGAGGGAGCAAAAAAACAGCAAATCACCCCTCGCCCCGATCCGGCCGCAGGATCAAGGTCGCCAGCGGCGGCAGCAGCAGGTTCAACGAATACGGTTGCCCGCGGCAGCCGGACGCATCGGCATGGATCAGGCCGCCGTTGCCGACGTTGGAACCGCCGTAGTGCGCGCTGTCGGTATTGCAGACTTCGCGCCACATGCCGTCTTCCGGTACGCCCACGCGATAGTCGCGGCGCACCTCCGGCGTGAAATTGCACACCACCAGGATCGGCGGCACGCCCTCGCCGCCGCAGCGCAGGTAGGCGTAGACCGAGGCATGCGTGTCGTCGCCGACCACCCAATGGAACCCTGACGGCTCGTGGTCGAGGCGGTGCAGCGCAGGCTCGTGCACCAGCAGGCGGTTGAGGTCGCTCACCAGGTTCTGCACACCGCGATGCATGGGATCGTCCAGCAGATGCCAGTCCAGCGGACGGTCGTGATGCCATTCGCGCTCCTGCGCGAATTCGCCGCCCATGAACAGCAGCTTCTTGCCCGGATGCGTCCACATGAAGCCGAAATAGGCGCGCAGGTTGGCGAACTTGCGCCAGTGGTCGCCGGGCATGCGCGCGATCAGCGAACCTTTGCCGTGCACCACTTCGTCATGCGACAGCGGCAGCACGAATTTCTCCGAGTAGGCGTAGACCATGCCGAAGGTGAGATCGTGATGGTGATAGCGCCGGTACAGCGGATCGCGCTGCATGTAGTTGAGGCTGTCGTGCATCCAGCCCATGTTCCACTTGTAGCTGAAACCCAGGCCGCCTTCGTTGACCGCGCGCGTGACGCCGGGCCAGGCAGTGGATTCCTCGGCCAGCACCATCACGCCCGGTTGTTCGCGCGCCACGGCGGTGTTGAGCGCCTGCAGGAAGGCGATGGCTTCCAGGTTTTCGCGGCCGCCGTGCTTGTTCGGTATCCACTCGCCTTCGGGCCGGCTGTAGTCGCGATACAGCATGCTGGCGACCGCATCCACGCGCAGGCCGTCCACGTGGAAGTGGCGCACCCAGTGCGCGGCGCTGCCGATCAGATACTGGCTTACTTCATGGCGGCCGTAGTTGTAGATCAGCGTGTCCCAGTCCTGATGCACGCCTTCGCGCGGATCGCTGTGTTCGTACAGCTTGGTGCCGTCGAAATCGCGCAGGCCGTGCTCGTCGGAAGGGAAGTGCGCGCTGACCCAGTCGATGATCACGCCGATGCCGGCGACGTGGCAGGAATCGACGAAGCGGGCGAACGCATCCGGGCCGCCCATGCGCGCGGTGGGCGCGTAGATGGCGATGGGCTGGTAACCCCAGGAGCCGCCGAACGGGTATTCGCTGATCGGCAGCAGCTCGATATGCGTGAAGCCTTGCGCCTGCACATAGGGAATCAGACGCGTGGCGAGCGTGCCCCAGTCGAGCGGGCGGCCGTCCTCGTCCCATTGCCAGGAACCGACGTGCACTTCATAGATGGAAATGGGAATGCGGTCGTAGTCCACCGATCCGCGATGCGCCATCCACGAGGCATCGTGCCAGTTCACCACCAGCGGCGCGGCCACCACTGAAGCGGTGGCGGGCGGCAGCTCGGTTTGCCGCGCATACGGATCGGCCTTCAGCGGCAGCAGATGGCCGTTGCGGTCGAGCAGCTCGAATTTATAGAGCGCGCCGGCTTTCAGGCCCGGAATGAAGATTTCCCACACGCCTTCGTGCGCGTGCCGGCGCATCATGTGGCGGCGGCCATCCCAGCGGTTGAAATCGCCCACCACCGATACACGCTGCGCGTTCGGCGCCCATACCGAGAAATGCACGCCGTCCACGTCGCCCAGATGCATGACGTGCGCACCGAGGAAATCGCCCGGGCGGCTCAATTCGCCGGCGTGAAACGCGCGCAGCGTGCCTTCGGTCAACAGCGGCGCGAAAGCGTACGGATCGCGGATCACTTCCTTGCCGGTCGGCCAGCGGATGCGCAGGTAATAGTCTTCCGGCCGGTATGGCAGCGAGGCGGCGAAGATGCCTTCCGCCAAGCGTTGTGCCTGCCAGGTGGCGCCATCGGCGACGTCAATCACTTCCACCTCGGTGGCGCCGTGCATCGCGGTGGCGATGTACCAGTGATCGTCGTGCTGGTGCGGACCGAGCCATTCGAATGGATCGCCGCAACGTCCCTTGTCCAAGGCCTCCAGCACATTGGCCGGGATGCACGCATGCACGCGCGCCGTAGGCGCCACGGCCAGACCGCGGTCGCTTCTCACGCGCTGGCCTTTTGAAAGTTGGTTCGACACCACGTCATCCACCTCGTCGTGCGGCCTGCCGTGTCCGCCTGCTTACGGATGGACATAGGTCTTCTCTTCGCGCGCGGAAGATGCCGGCTGCGCGGCATGGCCGGGCTGCTGCTTGTTCGGCAACATGCGCCGGTACAAGGCGGCGTATTGCCGGCCCGGGCCGTCCCAGCCGTGCTTCTCGAGCATCGCCGCACCGCGCATGGCGTTGAGCAGCAAGGGCTCGGCGAAAATGCGGAAGGCACGCTGCAGGCAGCGGCGCAATTCGGAAACGGTAGCGTCGCGAAACAGCAGACCGGTGACGCCATCCTCGATGGTGTCGACCAGGCCGCCGGTGGCGTGCGCGAGCGGCAGGCAGCCATACGATTGCGCGTACATCTGGCTGAGGCCGCAGGGCTCGTAGCGCGAGGGCATCAGCAGGAAATCCGCGCCGGCGAACATGCGCCGCGCCAGCCCGTCCTCGAAACCGATGTGCGCCGCGACACGGCCCGGAAAACGCCGCGGCAGGCGCGCGATGGTGCGTTCGATCGACGGATCGCCGCGGCCGATCAAGGCAAGCTGGCCGCCTGCGGCGATGATCTGCGGCGCTGCTTCGCAAATCAGGTCCACGCCTTTCTGCTGCACCATGCGCGAGATCACGGCGAACAACGGGCCGCTTTGTTCGCGCAAGCCCATTTCCGCGCGCAGGCTGTGCGTGTTCTGCGCCCGCGTATCCCACTGGCCGATGGCGAAGGGCGCCTCCAGCGCCGGATCGCGCTGCGGATCCCAGCTCGGGTCGATGCCGTTGACGATGCCGATCAGGCGGCCTTCCTGCGCGCGCTTGTGCAATAACACATCCAGTCCGCAGCCGTGGGCCGGCTCGGTGATCTGGCGCGCGTAGCATTCGCTCACCGTGGTGAGATAGGTCGCCTTGGCGACGCCTTCATGCAGGAACGAAATGCGTCCGCGTGGTTCGTGCTCGGTGCGTTTGCGCGTCATGCCGATGGTGGCGGCGGTGGAAGCCGGGAACACGCCCTGGTAGGCCAGGTTGTGAATGGTGAGCACGGTGGGCACGGCGTTGCTTTCGCCGTCCAGGTAGTGCGTCGCCAGCGCGCAGGGCCAGTCGTTCAGATGCAACAGGTCTGGGCGCCAGTCCATCTGTGCGTGATTGAGCGCGATCTCCGCCGCCGCATACGACAGCGTGCCGAAGCGAATCGCGTTGTCCGGCCACTCGTGACCGTGCACGTCGGTGTAGGGCGAGCCTTCGCGCTCATACAGTTCGGCGTTGCACAGCACCAGGATGGTCAGGCCGTCGCCGGTCTTGATTTCACCGATCTCACACGCCGGCAATGCGTGATGGCCGAGTGTTTTGCCGACCATGCGCATGGAGCGGGCCGCCGCCATCACCTTGGGATGGCCGGGCAGCAGCACGCGTACGTCGTGATCCTTGGCCAAGGCGCGGGGCAGGGCGGCGGAGACGTCGCCCAGGCCACCGGCCTTGACGAAATCGGTCATTTCGGTGGTGACGAAGAGGATTTTTCCGCCGCTTCGCTCGGCGCGCGCGGCGATGGCCGGCGGTTCGGATCGACGCCGATGCACGCCGGAGACGACTTCTCGCTTCTGGTGATGATTCGGGTGATGGGTCCTGTGTACGGGTTTGGCGATGCTCATTCCATTTGATCTCATGAATGGCTGCAAGGCGACGATTCGCCCAACTTTTGCAGATTTATGCTTGAGGTTAGGGCTCTGATGATCAAACTTCCGTACAGCTAACGGTGTGGCAAAGTGAAGATCGTGAGACGAATCGATGCGAACGTGCACGCGAAATCTCCACCATGCGATAGCGGATAAAGGCGTGAACAACTTTCCGTGCACGCCGCTTTTACGAACGGCAGTGCACGGTGAGGCGAGGTTTTCTTTAGATGGGAGGTATCGCCGCTGATCCACTGCGGGCGTGCAGATCGCTCGTCATTCCTGCGACGCCGGAATGATGGCGCGGTGGCAGGTGCATCAGTGGTGGTACACATGGATCGCAGTGAACAGAACGCCCTTTCTCGCTCCATGGATAGTCGGCAAGGCCCTGCGGAGGCTTTTTTTCAGTCTTTTTACGTGCATGCTCGTGGCGCTTCCGCTGCATGCATTCGAGCCCGCACCAGCATCGAGTAGCACCGCCGCAGCCTGCGTGCAGGCAGGAAGCGCACATGCTTCCGACCCGCCTCCAAAGACCAGCGCGGCGCCACCATCCAAGAACGCAAGCGCCGCGGCCGCGGCCAAGCCGGGTGCCAAACCCGCCAGCATCGTGCCCTTGCAGGCCAATGGATTGATCGAACGCAGCCTGCGCCAGATCAGCCAGTGGGCGGCGGGGCTGGGCGTGCAGCTCAAGGAAGCATGGGCCTCGCTGCTTGCCTTGCTCGTGTTGTTCGAGCGTTCCGGCGGCCATATCGCCAACGCCGCCGACCGCGATCTGCTGCTGCATACGGGCGCTGCGCTGGCGGCCGTGTTTGCCGCGGGCGTGCTGTTCGAATGGCTGTTCCACTTTCTGCTCAAGCGCCCACTGCGCGCGCTGGTCGCCAGGGCGAATGCGGTGGAGAAACGCGATCGCGGCCGCGAGGAGCGCGAACGCGCGCTGGCGCAGCGCGAAGCGCAGGCGGCGAAAGTCTCCGAGGCGCAAAAGGCCGAGCAGGCGAAATCGGAGGCCGGCGTGCAGCCGCCATCCGCCGCAGTGGCGCTGGTGCATACCAATGAAGATGGCGTCGATCGCGTGGAGCCCGTGCACGTCGGCGAACAGAATGCGGCCGGTCCGCCGCCGTCCACCGCACGTTCGCCCGAAACACCGCCGCCCACGCCGCACAAGACTCCGGATCAAGCACGCCCGGCGCGCTATGCCCGCACTCTGCACCATCTGGTGTTCGCGTTCGGCGCGCTGCTGATCAACCTGTTTCCGTTGGCAGTGTTCTTTGTCGTCTCTGGCCTGGTGCTGCGTGGCGTAGGTGGCGATGACGACGTGCGTATCCACGCCGTGGCCAGCAGTTTCATCAACGCCTATGTCAGCACGCGCATCACCATGGCCATATTGCGCCTGCTGGTATCGCCGGAAGGGCCGGGGCTGTGCGTGCTGCCGGTGAGCCACGCGACGACGCGCACCGTGTTGTTCTGGATGCGCTGCATCGTGATCGTCGCGGCGTTCGGCATGGCCTTTGGCGATGCCTTGGCGAACCTCGGCGGCGGCGAGGCAAGCCGCATGGCCTTCATCAAGCTGATATCGCTGTTTGCGCATATCGCCGCGGTGATTCTTATCCTGAAGCTGCGCGTGCCGGTCGGGCGTGCGATCGCGGCGAAACCCGGCGCACACGGCGTATTCGCCGCCGCGCGCAACTGGCTGGCGCGGGTGTGGGTGTTGTTCGCCGTCGTTTTCATCATCGGCGCGTGGGTGGTGTGGGCGCTGGGCGTGGAAGACGGCTTTCCCAAGCTGATCCACTTCATCGGTGCTTCCGCGGGCATCCTGATCGGCGCCAGGGTGGTGACGATTCTGGTGCAGGGCGCGCTGGGCCGCATGTTCCGCCTGCGCGATGGCAACGATGCTTCCGCGGACGGTGCGCGCGTGCGGCTCGCGCGGCGCTATTACCCGATCATCAGCGGGCTCGTTTCGTTCTTCATGACGGTGCTGACGATCATCGCGCTGTTCCAGGCGTGGGGGCTGGATGCATTCGAATGGTTCGCCAAGGGGCCGGTCGGGCGCAGCCTCACCTCGGCGGCGTTGACGATCCTGGTGGCGGCAGTGGTGGCCGTCTCCGTATGGGAAGGGGCCAGCTACAGCATCGAACGGCGCATTGCCTTGTGGACCGAGCATGGCGACCTGATGCGCGCGGCGCGCCTGCGCACGCTGCTGCCGATGATGCGTACCGGCTTGTTTATCGTGGTGGTGCTGGTGGTGGGGCTGACCGCCTTGAACGAGATCGGCATCAACACCACGCCGCTGCTGGCGAGCGCAAGCATCGTCGGCGTGGCGCTCGGCTTCGGTTCGCAAAAGCTGGTGCAGGATTTCATCACCGGCATTTTCCTGCTGATGGAAAACGCCATGCAGGTGGGCGACTGGGTGACCGTGGCCGGCGTTTCCGGCACGGTGGAATACCTGTCCGTGCGCACGGTGCGCCTGCGCGGCGGCGACGGTTCGCTCTACACCATTCCCTTCAGCTCGGTGACCACGGTCAACAACACCAATCGCGGCGTGGGCAATGCGGCGATGAGCGTCAGCATCGCCTACGGCGCGGATGTCGATCGCGCGATGGAGGAACTGAAGAAGATCGGCAAGGAGCTGCGCGCCGATCCGGCCTACCAGAAGCTGATCCTGAAAGACCTGGAGATCTGGGGCGTGGACGCCATGGACGGTTCGAAGATCACCCTGGTCGGCCAGATGCAATGCACCGACAGCGGACGCTGGGGCGTGCAGCGCGAACTCAATCGACGCATCCTGCGCCGCTTCCGCGAGATCGGCGTGGAAATGGCCAACCCTCACGCCAGCTATCTGTTTCCGCAGCAGGAGACGCCGCAACCAAGCGGGAAACCGGCGCCACGGACGTCAGCCAAATGAATGCATTCGCGGCGACACCCTCTTCATGGCGCCAACGTTAAATTCTGCTGGAAAATAGGAGAATCCCATGAGCATGCTGCAGGTCGAAACGGATAGTCTGGGCCGCCCTATCGAACTGTATTACGAGGACATCGGCTACGGTCCGCCGGTTGTACTGCTGCATGGCTGGCCGTTCGATCATGCGATGTGGGAAGAGCAGATCTTTGCGCTGGCCAGCGGCGGCTGCCGCGTCGTCGCCTACGATCGCCGCGGCTTCGGCAAATCGTCCAAGCCGGCCGATGGTTATAACTTCAATCGCTTCGTCGATGATCTCAAGGCGCTGCTCGATGCGCTCGACCTGCACGACGTGACGCTGGTCGGCTTTTCCATGGGCGCCGCCGAAGTGGTGCGCTACATGAGCCGCCACCTTGGTCAGCGCATCACGCGCTTTGCGCTGGTGAGCGCGATCACGCCGTCCATGGCCAAGAGCAAGGACAACCCCGACGGCGCCGACGACGCGAAATTCGACGACATCTTCACCCGCATCCGCGCGGACCGTTTTACCTATATCGACCAATTCGTGGGGCAATTGCTCGATACGTCCAGCGTCACCGCGGCCAAGCTGGCGTGGATCAAGTCGTTGGCCGACCCGGCTTCGCGCATTGCCATGCTGGGCTGCGTACGGGCATTCGCGGAAACGGATTTCACCGGCGACATGGCGGCGGCGATCAACCTGCCGTCGCTGGTGATCCATGGCACCGAGGACCGCATCGCGCCTTTCGCCATGAACGGCCGGCGTACCTCGGACCTTCTGCCGGGTAGCATTTTTCGTCCCTACGAAGGCGCCGGACATGGCCTGTTCGCGACGCATGCGTCGATGTTGAACGATGACCTGCTTGGCCTGGTGCGCACGCCGCCATCGCACACCTTGCCGCCGCCGGTGTTCTGATCCTGGCGAGAATGACCTCGTAGGTTGGGCTGAGGCGCAGCCGAACCCCAACATCGCCATGTGCATCCGAGCGTTGGGGTTCGCCCCGGATCAAGTCCGGGGCTCAGCCCAACCTACAGGAGCTTTCGCTTGAGGTGGAATAAAACGATTTATGCCCGAAGGTCCTTCCATTGCGATCCTCCGCGACGAAGCGTCGATCTTCGTCGGCAAGCTCGTGTCGCGCGCCGAAGGCAACGCCAAGATCGACATGCAGCGTATCGAAGGCGAGCGCGTCGTCGATTGGCGCAGCTTCGGCAAGCAGACGCTGATCGTGTTCGACGGCTTCTACGTGCGCGTGCATCTGTTGATGTTCGGCAGCTACCTGATCAACGAACGCAAGGATATCGCGCCGCGGCTCGGTCTCACTTTTCGGAACGGTGAAATCCATTTCTACAACTGCTCGGTAAAACTGCTGGAAGGCGATCCGGCGGATAGCTACGACTGGCGCGTCGACATCATGTCGGACCAGTGGGACGAGAAATTCGTGCGCCGGAAATTCCGCGCCATGCCGGAAGAACTCGTGTGCGACGCCTTGCTCGACCAGGATGTTTTCGCCGGCGTCGGCAACATCATCAAGAACGAAGTGCTGTACCTGTGCAAGGTGCATCCGCTATCGCTGGTGGGTGACCTGCCGGCAAGAAAGGCGAACGAGATCGTGGCGCAGGCGCGCGCCTACAGTTTTCGTTTTCTGGATTGGAAAAAGGCCCACGTGCTGCGCAAGCACTGGCTGGTGCACAACAAGGGCCAATGCCCGGTGCACCAGATTCCGCTATCGCGTGGGTACCTTGGCCATCGCAAGCGTCGTAGCTTTTTCTGCGAGTTGTGTCAGCGGCGCTATACGCCGTAAACGTTATCTGGAAGAGCGTGATCCGAACTCTTTTTTATAGAGAAAATCCGCTTTTATGCGTGCCTTTCAGGTCGACGCACCCATCACGTAAACGGGATGATGATGGGGCGACGTCTTTTCATGAGGATGCGGTCATGGAGCCGATGCTGAGCATGCGCACTGCGGCGGTCCTGTTGGCGCTGGCAGCGCTGGGCGGTTTGGTGATGGCCGGCATTCGCTTTGCCGGCAAGCCGCATCCACCGACCTGGCTGGCGATGGCGCATGGCTTTATCGCCGGCGCCGCCGTGACCTTGCTGGTGTACGACTATTTCACCATCGGCCTGCCGGGATTGGCGCAAGTTGGACTGTTGTTGTTCCTGCTTGCAGCGGCTGGCGGTATCGTCTTGAACCTTGGCTACCACTGGAAGCACCTGGCATTGCCGATCTGGCTCGTGGTGGTGCACGCGTTGGTCGCGGTCGTCGGTTTCGTGCTGCTGTTGATTGCCGTATGGGCGTGATGCTGCGTAGCGCGCAGTAATGCAGTGCCGCGGGTGGGTCGGCACTGCATAAGGCCTCACATCCAATCGCCGGTGACGACGATCATCGATAAGGCGAACAGGTACACGCGATTGCGCGCATCAGTCCATGCTAACTAATGGGCTAATGGCGCTCGTGCTCCTCATTCTCTTCGGATTCGTGTTCCTTGTTGGCGGGTACGATGGTGCCCGTCTTTGCATCGACATGCACATGCACAGGTTTGCCATCCTTGGTCGCGTCCGCATCGAAATGGTTGCCTTCGTGCTCGATGCCATGCACGTTGGTATAACCGGCGGCCTGCAGTTTCGCAGCGACATCCGTCTCGGTCAGCGAGTAGGTACTCGGGGTTGATTGCGCAACCACGGAGGGATGGAAGAACAACAATCCAGCGCACAAGGCGCCGGCCAAAGTCCACGATGGACCTTTCATGGCGCACCTCCTTGCGGTGACTAGGTTTGAGCTTGGCATGCGTTGCGCAGAAAGCTCGCTGTAGAAGGTACTACACGCTGTAGTAGATACTACGTGAACCTATCCATCCGCTCTTCCTACGTTTCAGCTCATGCCCTGGCTCATCACCAAATACCTCATCACCGCCGCCGTCGTCGTCACCGTTTCGGAACTGGCAAAACGCAGCGACCGACTCGGCGCGCTGCTGGCCTCGCTGCCACTGGTCACCTTGCTCGCCTTGACCTGGCTCTACATCGAGAAACAACCAGCGTCCAAGATCACCAACCATGCGTGGTACACCTTCTGGTACGTCGTGCCGACGCTTCCGATGTTTCTCGCGTTCCCGAAACTTTTCGATCGCTTCGGCTTCTGGCCAGCGCTGGGGCTCAGCGCGGTGATCACCATTGTTTGCTTCGGGTTGTTCGCGTTGGCCGTGCGGCCATGGGGTATCAAGTTGCTGTAGTCGAACGCTTGTGATCGAACGCGTTCCGCGCCGCTAAGCGCGGCTCATCGAATTTTCGAGAGAGGGCTTTTATTGCCGACGAATTGGCAATGTGCAAACTCAGCATCCAAGCCTTACGCATTCCTTCCACATGGCCGGTGAAACACTCCCACGCAAAATCAGTGGGTTGTGAAGATGTGGCGTTTATCGGTGGAAGCGGTATTGCTCGGCGCGATCTGCCTGCTGTTTGCGGGCAGCGTATCGGCGGCTGAAATTGTCGTTGCCGCGTTTGCGGGGTGTCTGGCTGCCTATGTGCATGCACGCCTGATCCATCGCTCGGCTTTTCGCTTCACCGGCAAGCCACAACCGCTTCACATCCTCAAGCTCGCTGCAAAAGGCGCATTGCAAGATGTTCCGCTGGGTGCATGGCACGTGCTGGCTTCGCTGTGGCGGCGTCGGTTCGGCAAGCAGGTGATGGAGCCGGCGCCGGTGCTGATACGTGATGCGGACATGCATGCGATTCCCAAGCGCCGTGCGCTGGCGATTCTGGCGACCTCGTTCGGGCCTTTGGCTTACACCATCGAAGCGCATCGCGAGGCCTTGTGCGTCCATCGTGCCGAAGGAACCCGGCGGTCGGAGTGATGGCGTGTACTGGATAGCGATCATCGCCTTGCTGCCGCCGCTTCTGGTGGGCGCGATCGCAGCGTGGCGCGGTCCGTTGCGTACCCGGCCGCTGGCGATCCAGTTCGTCAGTACGCTGGTGGCGATCGTTTTCGTATTGATCGCGCTGGCGATGCAGCAGCCGTCGTATATCGATCTGGCCTTGACGCTGACCTTGCTGGGATTGCCGGGAACGTTCGCCTACAGCTTCTATATGGAGCGCTGGATGTGAACGTGATGATCGCCATTGCGCTGGTATTGCTGGTGGCGTGCTGCTGGATCTCGGCGGCGGCGCTGTTGCGGTTGCCGCTCGGCATGGATCGCCTGCATGCGGTGAGCTTTGTGCCCCTGGCGACCTCGCCGCTGTTGTTGATCGTGACCGGATTGCAAACCGGCATGAGCCTGAGCACGGCCAAAGTCGCGTTTTTGTGGTTGATCAATGCGCTGGTCAGCATCGGCATTTCGCATGCGTTAGGGCGCCTGATGCGTCCGCGCAAAGGGGGCGAAGCATGATGCTCGCCGTGGCCGGTTGCCTGATCCTGGTGATGATCAGTGGTGCATTGGTGGCGTTCACGCGCCGGCCCGCGCGGCAGGTGCTGATGATCAGCGTGCATGGCCTCTTTCTGTCCATGCTGTTTCTGATGCTG
This sequence comes from uncultured Dyella sp., assembly GCA_966430775.1. Lineage (GTDB taxonomy): Bacteria > Pseudomonadota > Gammaproteobacteria > Xanthomonadales > Rhodanobacteraceae > Dyella_B. The sequence continues at coordinate 41,527 of CBJMMB010000007.1, forward strand.
CAAGCACCAGATGTCGCCTATTCGGAAATTGCGGTGGGCACGGCGCTGGTGCCGGTGATGTTCCTGACCGTGTTGGCCGCCATACGCGGTGGCGGGCGCAGGAATCTGCCGCGATGAAATATAGCCTGGTCCTGCGTTACGCGTTGTGCATCCTGGCGCTGGTCGTGCTGGCGCCGGCGGCGGTGCTGGTGGCGCTGCATATGCCGGCGTTCGGCGAACAGCTGCCGGCCTACGGCGCGACCGTCAACGCGCACGTGCCGCACATGCGCCAGGCGACCAACGTGGTGACGGCGATCATTTTCGATGTGCGCGGCGTGGATACGCTGGGCGAGGAGTTTATTTTCGTCGCCGCGATCACCGGCCTTGCAGTGCTGCTGCGTGGCGGTCGCGGCGAAGATGCCTCGCGCAAGCCGATTCATACCGATGGACGCTGGCTGCCCGCGCGCAGCGAAGCGGTGGCCTTGCTGATCCGCTGGATGCTCTCGGCCACCGTGGCGTTTTCCATCTATGTGATGGCGCACGGGCAGCTTACGCCGGGCGGCGGTTTCCAGGCCGGCGCCGTGCTCGCTTCGGCGTTGCTGCTGCTGTTCCTGGGCGATGGCTATCGCAGCTGGCGGCAGGTGACGCCGCCGATCGTGATGCAGGTGCTGGAAGCGTTGGGTGCAGTCGGCTGCGTCGGTGTGGGCCTGCTGCCGCTGGCGCTCGGCGCGGGTTTCCTGAAAAACGTGCTGCCGCAAGGCCAGCCCAGATCGCTCACCGGCGGCGGGCTGATTCCGCTGTTCAACGTGGCAGTGGGCATGGCGATCACCGGCGGCTTCGCCAACGCGCTGGTGGAATTCCTGGAGGAAACGCGCGAACCGGAAGCGGAGGGCGAGCAGTGATGCTGCTGCGCCTGCTGCCGTGGCTGGCTGCTGCCTGGCTGATGGCGGTCGGCATCTACGGCATGGTCACCAGCCGCCATTACGTGCATCTCATCGGCTGTCTTTCGGTAGTGCAGTCGGGCACGTATGTGCTGCTGCTGGCGATCGGCTTCGTATGGCACGCCGGGCCGCCGATCTTCTATGACCATCCACCGGGAACGCCGGCGGTGGATCCGGTGATGCAGGCGCTGGTGCTTACCGACGTGGTGGTGGGCGCGGCGGTTTCCGCGCTGTTGCTCGCCTTGGCGCTGCAATTGCACAAGCGCCGCAACACGCTCGATCCGGAAGAGCTGGAGCCCATTCCTTGAACCTGCTGCACTGGATACCGCTGCCGGTGGTGGTGCCGCTGCTGGCCGCAGCGCTTGCCTTGCTGGTGGAAAAGCTGGTGCCGCGCCGCGTGATCGATGCATTGGCAGTGCTCGTCACCGCGGCCGTCAGCGTGGAATGCATCGCGCTTGCGCATGCGGCGACCACCGCGCCGCTGGCCTACTGGTATGGCGAATGGGGCCCTGCGCGCGGGCCGGTGCTGGGCATCAGCTTTGTAGTGGACAGTGCCGGCGCCGGCGCGAGTGCGTTCATCGCGGGCCTGTTCGCGCTTACTTTCCTGTTCGTCTGGCATTACTTCGAGGAAGTGCGTGCGCATTTCCACGCGCTGATGCTGATGTTTTGCGCCGCCATGATCGGCTTCTGCCTGACGCACGATCTGTTCAACATCTTCGTGTGGTTCGAGACGATGAGCGTGATCGCCTTTGCGCTCACCGGCTACCGGCTGGAAGACGCGGCGCTCGAAGGCGCGCTCAATTTCACCGTGATCAACACCATCGGCAGTTTCCTGATGATGGCGGGCGTGGGCTTGGTGTATGCCGCCACGGGCGCACTGGATATGGCGCTGGTCGGCAAGACCTTGGCCGAACGCCATGCCGACGTGCTGGCGTGTGGTTCGTTCGTGTTGATGGGGTCGGCGATGCTGATCAAGGCGGCCGGCGTGCCGTTCCATTTCTGGCTGCCGGACGCGCACGCGGTGGCGCCATCACCGGTGTCGGTGATTTTTTCCGGCGTGATGGTGCCGGTGGGTTTGTTCGGGCTTGGTCGCTTGCTGGCCATCGTGTTTGCCGGCGTGCCGGCGGTCGTATCACTGGCGCATGGATTGCTGGTGCCGCTGGGTGCAGTCACCGCCATCATCGGCGGTTTCATGGCCTTGCAGCAGACGCATCTGAAGCGCCTGCTGGCGTATTCCACGGTAAGCCATGTCGGCGTGATGCTGGCGGCGCTCAGCCTGGTCACCGTGCATGGCGCGGCGGGATGGCTGCTTTACATGCTTGGCCACGGCATGGTGAAGGCCGGCCTGTTCATGGCGGCCGGCATGCTGGCGGCGGTACTCGACAGCGTCGACGAGTTCGAGCTGTACGGCCGTGCGCGCGATCGGCCTGTGCTTGCATGCGGTTACTTCGTAGCCGCCTTGTGCCTTGCCGGTTTTCCGATCGGCATCATGGGCTCGGGCGCCGAAGCGGTGGAGGGCGCGGCGAAACTGATGGGCGAGGACTGGCTTGGGCCGATCATCATCATCTCCTCGGCCACCACCGGCGGCGCCGCGTTGCGTGCCGGTGTGCGCATCTTTCTTGGCAAAGGGGAGTTGCCGCAGGGGCGCTCGCCGTTGCCGGAGGAATCGGAACGCGGCGATCGTCCCTGGTTGCTGATGCTGTTGCCGCTGCTCGTATTGATAGTGGTGAACCTGATCGGCGGTTTGCCATTGGAGCGCATGGCGCGCGCCGCGGCAGCCACGTTCGTGCATATGCCGGCGTGGGATGTGTTGAGCGGTAAGCAGGCCTATGCGCCGCCTGGCGTGCCCACCGATGCACGCGGCGGTGAATTTTCCGGCTGGCTCGCGGTGGGTGTCGCGTTGGTGATCGCAGCCGCGCAGTTGTTCGTTGCGAAATGGCTGAAGCATCGCGTGCTATGGCCGGCGCATATGTCCATCAAGGCCTTGCGCGCGTTGCATGCAGGAAGGGTGGGCGATCAATTGGCGTGGCTGGTGGCGGGGTTGGCGATGCTGACGGTTGGCGTCGTCGTGGCGAGCGTGGTGCATTAGGCATTGCGCAAGCGATGCTGGGACGGCATCCCAGCCTACGATTTTGCGCCGGCCTGTTTTGCGCGTTCGCGCAAGCGGCGTTCACGCCAGGCGAGCAAGGGCTGGCAGCTTACGCCGTGTACGACGATGCTCAACACCACCAGCGTAAGCACCATCGCATTGAGCCGTTGCATGAAGGACGACGGTACGCCATGGGTCAAGGCGTAGCCCAGGTAGTTGAGGCTGCCGATACCGCGAATGCCCAGCCAACCCGCCAGCCATCGCCGCACCGGCGGCATGCGCGCGCCATAGCTGGCGAACCATACCGAAAGCGGCCGTATGACCACGAACAACAACCCCGCCATCAACGCGCCTTCGTTGCTCCAGGCGCCGGAACAGGCGATACCGACCACCAGCACCATGCCCACGGCGAGCAGGCGTTCCAGCGTATCGCCGAAGGAAAGCGCGTCCGATACCACCAGCCCGATCGTGGCGGAGGGTTCTTCCAGCGCCACTTCATCGCGCTGGTTCGGATTGACCAGCACTTCCGCCGGCGGATGCATTCGATCGGGCTGCTTGCGTTCCACATCCGGATGCGGATGGCGCGACACCACGCGCCACTCGGTATGACGCAAACCGACGCCCGCAGCGAACGCGGCGAGAAAGGGCGAAGCATGGAAGGCGCGCGCGAACGCATACGCGAGCGCGATCAAGGCCAGGGCGAGAAAATCGCTGGGCGCGCGATCGCCGCTGGCCATTTTTGCGCGCGTGGCGATGATGCCGATCAGGCGGGCCAGCGCAAAGCCGATCAATAATCCCGCAGGCAGCGCCCACAGCAGGTCGCGCGCCAACCAATGCAATACGTCGTGCGTATCGGGCGTGTCGTGCAGCATCTGCAAGCCGAGCAGCAGGAACGGCAGCGCGGTGCCGTCGTTCAATCCCGCTTCGCTGGACAAGGTCACGCGCAGGGCGTCGTCGTCTCGAGCGTTGTCCACGGATACCAGGCTGGCCAGCACCGGATCGGTGGGTGCGGCGATCGCGGCGAAGGTCACCGCCAGCGGCCACGACAACGACAGTAGCGTATGACTGGTCCAGGCGAGCGCACCCACGCACAGCAGCATGGCCGGTACCGCCAGGTGCAATCCAGCGCGCAGCGAAGGATGCCGCCACGGCACGCGCAACTTGAGCCCGGTGAGAAACAGCGACACCACCAGCACGCCTTCGCTGATGGCGCTGAGCCAACGTACGTTTTGCACCAGGTCGATGCGCGCATAGCCCAGCAGCATCGGGCCGAGCGCGAAGCCGGCCAGCGTGTAGACCGCAAAGTTCGTGACCGGCATGCGCCGCAGCCAGCCGGCCGACAGCGAGGTGGCCAACAGCAGCGCGCCCAGCAGGAACAGCCAGCCCAGCGGGCTCACGATCGTTCCTGAGACGGCGACGTCAGTGGTGCCGTTTGTTGATGTCGTTGCGTTCGTAACCGGATGCGGAAGGTGGCGTTTGTTGCACGGTGTGTGGCGCCGGTTCATCCGGCGGCCGTGCGTGCGCACGCTGCGGTTCAGCGCGCTCCCCGGCGCCCGGCCAGGCGGGTGGCTGCTGGCTGCGCTGCTGCTTGGCATCGACCAGGTTCTGCATGGTTTCGCCCGGATCGAAGGATTTCTTGCGTTTGCTCATGGCAGGTTTCCTTTGAGATGCGTCGCGCCTTCGCAGCGTCCCTCACGGCATGTTGCGCAAGCGTCAACTTTGTCTGCGTATGCCCATGCCGAAACTTCGACGCACCGAAGACATGCCGACTCGCAGGCTAGCCACGTTGGTATCTGCGGCGCGCATCACCATGATCGATTTCGGACAAGCCCGACAGCAGATGGTGGAGCGCCAGATCGCCGGCCGCGGTCTGCACGACCCGGTGGTCCTCGCCGCGATGAAACGCGTGCCGCGTGAAGCGTTCGTGCCGGAAAATCTGCGCAACGCCGCGTACGACGACGGCCCCTTGCCGATCGGCGAAGGCCAGACCATTTCGCAGCCCTATATCGTCGCGCTGATGGCCGAAGCGGCCGGCGTCGACAGGCACGATCGCGTGCTGGAAATCGGCACCGGCTCCGGCTATGCCGCGGCGGTGCTGGGCGAAATGGCGGCCCATGTCGACACCATCGAACGCCACGCGCCGTTGGCCGAAAGCGCACGCGAGACATTGGAGCGATTGCATTACCGCAACGTGGCCGTACATACCGGCGACGGCACGCTCGGTTGGCCGCAAGCGGCGCCGTACGACGTGATTCTTGCGTCCGCCGGCGGCCCCGACGTGCCCGTGTCATGGCGCGAGCAACTGGCCATCGGCGGGCGCCTGGTGATGCCGGTGGGCATGTCGCGCCGCCGGCAATACCTGATACGCATCGTGCGCCGTGGCGAGGATGAATATGAGGAAGAAAAATTCGGCGCCGTGCAATTCGTGCCGTTGATCGGCGAGCAAGGCTGGCACGACACCGAAGACTAGCCGGCCTGGCCCAACGACACGCAGGGCGGCCGCGCCTTCCATCGCCGCATCACCACCGCGCAGCGCATCGCCGAGGCGGCCGAACCGCTGCCGGAGATCGACGATCCATCCTTCGGCGCGTTGTTCGATCGTTTCGCGGACAAGCGCATCGTGCTGATCGGCGAGTCTACGCACGGCACGTCGGAGTTCTATCGCGCGCGTGCGGCGATCACGCGCCGGCTGATCGACACGCACGGCTTTAGCATGGTGGCGATCGAGGGCGATTGGCCGGATGCCGCGGTGGTGGATCGCCAAGTGCGCGGGCTGCCGCCTTCCAAAGACGCCGAACCGCCGTTCACGCGCTTCCCCATGTGGATGTGGCGCAACGTGGAGGTAGCGGATTTTCTCACCTGGCTGCGCGAACACAACGCCACGAAACCACCCTTGCATCGCGCCGGTTTCTGCGGACTGGACATCTACAGCCTTTCCGCATCGATCGCCGCGGTGCTGAAGTACCTGGACGAGGTCGATCCGGAAGCGGCACTGGTCGCGCGCGAACGCTACGGATGCCTGGAACCCTGGCGGCAGGAGCCGGAAGTGTATGGGCGCTGGGCTTTGGACGATGACTTCAAGCGCTGCGAAGGCGCGGTGCTGACGCAGTTGAAGGAACTGTTGTCCAAGCGCACTGCCTACACGCAGCAGGGTGACGACGATCCCTATTTCGATGCGGCGCAGAACGCGCGCCTGGTGGCCGACGCCGAACGCTACTACCGCGCGATGTACTACGGCGCCACCGAGAGCTGGAACCTGCGCGACACGCATATGGCCGACACCTTGCAGTACGTGCTGGAGGCGCGCGGACCGCTGGCCAAGGTGGTGGTATGGGCGCACAACTCGCACATCGGCGATGCGCGCGCCACCGAGTCGGGCAGCGAACGCCATCGGCTCAACCTCGGCCAGCTATGCCGCGAGCGCTGGGGTGACGAGGTGGCGGCGATCGGCATGGGCACGCACAGCGGCACCGTCGCCTGCGCATCGCACTGGGGCGCGGACATGGAGATCAAGCGCATTCGCCCTTCGCACGAAGACAGCTACGAAGCCTGGATGCACGCCAGCGGCAAGCCGCGTTTTCTGCTGGATCTGCGCGCCAAGGCGCATCCGCTGCTGCACAAGCCATTGCTCAAGCGTCGCCTGGAGCGCTATATCGGGGTGATCTATCGACCCGAATCGGAACTGCACAGCCATTACCTGGAAGCGTCGCTGCCGCAGCAGTACGACGCGTTCCTGTGGTTCGACGAAACATTGCCGGTGACGCCGTTGCAGAGCGAGCAGGGCAGTGGTCTGGGAGATACGTTTCCGTCAGGGCTCTGAAGCCATTTCAAGGACCCGGTTGCTGCGACCTGACGCATCCAGATACAGCAAGGTGGTGCGTACGTTCCGGCTCAAACGGTGCAAGCCTTTCACCAGTTGTTCCCCGGCCTCCAGCAGCGCGTCGATCGGCATGGGGTCCAGCCGTTCCAGCACGAACCACATCTGCGTGCTGTGCTCGGTGATCCGCGTGCGTATGCCTTGTCGCCAGTTCCAGCGCCGGCAGGTGATGCCGTGGTCATCGCGCCACACCACTTCGCCCGGTTCCGCGGTTTCGATCTTCGGTGCACCCTCGGCCACGGTATCGAACGGTTCGTCACCGGCGGCACGGATCAGGCGCGGCGAACCTTCATACAACGCGGCATCTTCGCCGCCAACCGGCAATGCGTAACGCACGCTCAATGCGTTGTAGAGATCGACAACGGCGTTGATGGTGGGCAGCATGCCATCGCGCTGGGCGCGCTTGCGCAAGGCTTCGACCGAGCACGGCGTCCGCTGCGGCTTGGCGCCGAAGGCGCGGTACGTTTCGCGCCATGCTGCCAGATGCGCTTCCGCCCACGGCGCCGAGTCGAGCGCGCGGCAGGCGTCGCGCAGCAGCGTTTCGCTGTGTGCATCGCTGGGGCTGTTGCGAACGTCTTCGGCGTAGATGCTGAGCGCGGCGAAGTCGGGCCGCAGCGTGAAGATTTCAGGGGCGATCGTGGGTTCGACAGGCATGGCGTGGGTGTCGGTTGACGGGAAGGGAGGGCGCGTCCAGAATGCGCCAATGACCGCTAAAGTCAATATAGTGACCGGCGATACGTCACCGGACGACCCCGCACAAGCCGTCCACGCGGCGATGGCGGCGCGCATCGCATCGCTGCGCAAGGCGCGCGAGCTGTCCTTCGACCAGTTCGCTGCACGCTGCGGCGTGAGCAAGGGCATGCTGGTGCAGATCGAACAGGGCAAGGCCAACCCGAGCATCGGCACGCTATGCCGGATTGCATCCGGGCTCGGCGTATCCGTGGCCGAGTTGCTCGAAGTCGCTGAGTCAGGACATCGGCCGGTACGCGTTGTTTCCGCTGATGAAGTAACGACCTTGTGGACCGGCCCGCACGGCGGCACCGCGCGCTTGCTGATCGGCTCGGAAGGCCCGGACATGCTGGAACACTGGATGTGGGAATTGCGCCCTGGCGAGCGCTTCGACGCGCAAGCGCATCCGCGTGGTACGCAGGAACTGTTTCACGTATTGGAAGGGGAACTGGTGCTGGAATTGAACGGCACCGGTTACAAGATTGGGGCGGGAAGCTCCGCGCATGCGCGTACCGATTGCGAGCATGCGTATGTGTGCGGCGGGAAGAAGAAGGTGCGTTTTACGATGGTTGTGTTGGAGCCTGGGCGTGATCGTCGTTTCGTGGCGAAGAAGGCTCGGAAATGAATTGTTGGTGCGAGTGTCTTTGCCGTTGAACTCAGTGTGCCGAAATGCATCTCCCTCCCCTACGTGTAGTAGGGGAGGGCCGGGGTGGGGTGAAGCAATCTCGCGATGTATTTCAACAGTGACGCAAGCTCGGACAACCCCACCCCAACCCTCCCCTACTTCGCAGGGGAGGGAGCCATCTATTCGCACAGTTGGGGTTCGAGTAGGAAGCGGCTTTTTTGCGCGTCGCAGTGATGCGAAAAACGCCAATCATTTACCGCAATAAAAAAATCCACACCCCCCAAATAAAACGAGCCGCCAGTGACGGCGGCTCGGTCGGGCATCGGTCATCCATGTTGAGGAGGGGCCCCTCCTCGGCGCCTGACTTCCCGGCGCGCCATTTATCGCATATTGGCTGGCGATTGTCAGGCGTTTTCACGCGTTATTCACTTGTAAATGCACGTTTACGCCGGTTGGGCTTGTCCATAGAGGCCAATATCTCCTTATTCCTGTGCCGTTCTGCTCAGTCCGGTCGGGCAGCCAGGATGCGTTCCCACAGTTCTGCCGCGGCCTGCCTGGGATCGGGCGTTCCGCAAATGGCCGACACCACCGCGATGCCGCTTGCACCGCTCGCCCATACATCATTGACGTGCTGCGCTTTCAGGCCCCCGATGGCGACGGCGGGAACCGGGCAGTTGGCGACGATGCGCGCCAGCCCGGCGAAGCCCAGCGGTTGTTCGTGATCGGGCTTGGTGGGCGTGGCGAACACCGGGCCTACACCAACGTAATCGACCAGCGCTGGATCGATCGCCCGCGCCGCGCTTTCCGAATTCACCGACACGCCCAGCAACATGCTGTCGCCGATGCGCGCACGCGCCGCTGCAGCGGGCGTGTCGCGCTGGCCGATGTGCAATGCATCTGCGCCGGCTTCGATGGCGGCGTCGATATCGTCGTTCATCACCACCAGCGCAGGCGTATCGCGCAGCGCTTCTTTCACGCTGCGCGCCAAGGCAATACGTTCGGCGGTCGAGGCGCGCTTGTGCCGTACCTGCACCACGGTGGCGCCCCCTGCAACGGCTTCGCGTGCGGTGTCCACCATCGAATGTCGTTGGCAGAGATCCGGGTCCAGCACCAGATAAAGCGAAAGGTCGAAGGGCTTTTTCATGCGGTGGTTACCTGCGCCTGCGCTTGCAGCGTGTTTCCATCCAGCGTGGCTAGCGCATCGATGAAACGCCAGGCGAACGAACCGGGACCGGATGCCTGCTGCGCGGCTTGCGATCCGGCGACGGCGAAACAGGCGAGCGCACTCGCGGTGGCGATCAACGGCGCGGTGGGCGCCACGGCCACGAATCCGCCGACCAGGCAGGTGAGCGCGCAACCCATCGCGGTGACCTTGGGCATCCAGGCCGATCCGCCGGCAACGCGCAGACTGTGCTTTCCATCGGTGACGAAATCGACTTCACCGGTTACGGCCACCACGGCGCGCATGCGTTGCGCCAGCACCATGGCCGAGGTTTCCGCACGCTCGACGCTGTCTCCGCTATCCACGCCGCGTCCGGAACTGGCATCGCCGGCCAGCGCCATGATTTCCGACGCGTTGCCACGGATCACCGTTGGCTGCTGCGCGAGCAAGGCTTCCACGGCCTTGCGCCGAAACGCGGTGGCGAAATGCGCCACCGGATCGAGCACCCATGGTTTGCCGCTTTCATTGGCCGCCTGCGCCGCGGCATGCATGCCTTCCAGCCAAGGCGAGGAAAGCGTGCCGATATTGATCGTGACCGCGCCCGCCAGCCGGGCGAATTCGCCGGCTTCCTCGGGTGCATGCACCATCGCGGGCGATGCGCCGGCGGCGAGCAGCGTGTTGGCGGCGAAGTTCATGGCCACGTAGTTGGTGATGCAGTGGATGAGCGGGGATTCGCGGCGCAGTTGGTTGAGAAGCGCGGCGTAGGGAGTCGAAGAGGTGGTCATGGCGACGCATTTTATACTTGCGAGCCGCTTTTCTTGCGGTCTGATTGGCCCTCTAATCTCAGCCCGCGGATATTCGCTCCCTCCCCTACGTGCAGTAGGGAAGGGCTGGGGTGGGGTGAAGCAAGCTCGCGGTGAATGCAAGCATTGCGGCAAGCTCGAACAACCCCACCCCGACCCTCCCCTGCAAGCAGGGGAGGGAGCTGCACGCTGCATAGAACGCATGCGTAGGTTGGGGTGCAAACCCTGAAATATCCCCACGTTTTTCGCCTGATATGTTG
>CBJMMB010000008.1:0-51808 GCA_966430775.1 uncultured Dyella sp.
TCCCAGCATCGCCATGCATGTGAATGCTGGGATTTGCATCCCAGCCTGCGTCAGCCTAGCGCCGCGCGCGCTTCGGCCATGAAGCGCCGGTATTCCTCGGGCGTGGCGAGGTTGGATCCGATCTGCTGCAGGATCTGTTCCATGTCCTTGGCGCCGGAAAACGCTTCGTCGCACAGCAAGACGGCGATCGGGCCCAGATAGCTCAGGGCCACTTTCTCGATCGCGTCGCGGTGCGCGGCGGGGTTTGCGATGGATACGGTGCGGCGTTCGGGCGCGGGCGCCACCGGCTGGCGCATGCCGGTGTCGTTTTCGAAACCGCCGAGCAGCCATTGCAGGGCCGCCTCCCCGAGCGGCGTTCTGCCGGCCGACGCGCCGATCGCGCCCGGCTGGAAACGGGCGCGTGCGGCCGAGACGTTGGCCAGCTGTTTCACGGCCTCGTCGCTGCGGTAACGGCTGAACGTCACCTCGTCGACCTGGCCGTTGCGCAGCAGGATCGTCGAGGAATGATTGTTCTCGGTGGCGATGAAGAAGTAGCCCGACATCTTTTTCTGGACGAGCGCCTTCAACTCCCGCAACACCTCGGCCAATGGACGAAATTCGCTAACCATGTTCGTTTCCCGCAGAGTCCAGGAAGTACATTCCTGCGTTTGGCTCAGCGCTTGCTGAGCCGTTCCATCGCCAATCGAACGCTGTTGGACAAGCGTGCAATGGCCTTGGCCAAGGTGCCGATTTCATCCTTGAGCTTCACCTCTTCGATGATGTTGTTCATCTTGCCCATGCTCAGCGCGTCGGCCACTTCGGTCAGGCGCTGGATGGGCTGCAGCACGCGGCTCTGGATCAGCACATATTGCAGGCCCAGCAACAGCAGGCAGATCAAGAGTCCCAGCAGCGCAATCCACAGCGTCTGCCGCACGATCACGCCGTTGATGTCGCTGTTGGGATAGGCCGCCACCAGGGTGAAACCCCAATCGGGCACGTCGTGCTTTTCCACCGTCCAGTCGGAGGGCTGGTCCTGCACGATCTTGCTCATGAACGCCGGATCGACGGTGGCGCCAGTCTTGGAATGGAAGCGAAGCTTGCCCTTGCTGTCGAGCAGCGCGACGAAGCCCGCATCGAGCACGTGGCTGCTGCTGATGACCTTGTCCAGCGGTTCCAGATCGGTCTTGTAGCCCACGTACCAGATGCCGATCGGCTTGGGGTTGCCGTGGTCGTAGATCGGCTCGTAACCCGTCACGTAGGGCGAGCCGAGAATATCCACCACGCCGTAGAAACTGCGCCCCTGCCGGATTTCGCCGATCACCGGGCCATGCGGATCGAGTTGCGTGCCGACGGCGCGCGTGCCGTTGTCCTTTTTCACGTTGGTGGAGACGCGCACGAAGTCGTCGCCGGTGGCGGAAAAGAGCGTGGCGGTGCCACCCATGATCGCGGTGACGTTGTCCACCATCTGGAACAGATTGCCCTGCGGCTTGCCGCCCAGCACCAGATCGTTGGCCTCGCGCCCGCCCACGGTGATGGTCTGGCCCGGCGTGGCGGCGCCCTGCTGATCGCCTTCCTGGCGCAGCAGGCGCATGGAACTGCGCACGCGATCGAGCATGATCGAATGGGTGACGCCAAACAGGCTTTGCAACGCAGTGGTCTGGCTGTCGATGGAGGCTTGGGCTTCCGAGCGCACGCGACCGGCTTCGATAAAGGCCAGCGCGACGGCCGTGGCGATGACCGCCGCCAAGCCCAGTGCAAGCACGGGCAGCAGCAGGCGGGCCCGCAGTGAATTGCTCAACATCTGAAAATTCCCCCTGGTAAAGCCTTGCAGCGCGCGCTGTCAGAAAAGGCCACGTTTCACTTTGAAGACAAGCCGGGATCATGCCGATCGCGGATGTCAATTTTGCCTGATGCTGGTCCGAATTGGATAACACATGTGCGTCATTGACATGTCAGGAAAGGTGCGGCGGTTGGCAGAACAGGGACACTGATTGTCATGAGCGACGCGCATGTGGTTTCAGCGGTAACTTCCGGCCAATGTCTGCGCACGAATCCACGTAGGCTGGGATGACAATCCAGCGTTGTCGTGCATGCCCAGATGGCGGTGCTGGGATTGTCATCCCAGCCTACGATCCAGCCGCATTTGATGCTGCACCGCGGTTCGATAAATACTCGACCGTCGCCGCTGCCGGGTCATTGCCATGGTCGAGCTACTTTCCGCCGATGCGCTCGCTTCGCAGCAGCTGGATCACGCGCTGACCTTGCCGGCGCGTTTCTATACCGACATGCGCATGCCGGCGCTGGATGCCTCGGCGATCTTCGCGCGCAGCTGGCAGCTGGTGTGCCATCAATCGCAGCTGGCCGGCGTGGGCGATCATGTGGTCACCGAGATCGCGGGATTGCCGCTGCTGGTGGTGCGCAGCGATGCGTCGAGCATCCGCGCCTTCCACAACGTATGCCGCCATCGCGCCGGGCCGATCGCCAGTTGCGATGGACGCGGTGCGCAGAGTCTGCGCTGCCGTTACCACGGCTGGACCTACGGCCTGGATGGCGTATTGCGCGGCGCGCCGGAAATGGGCCGCACGCCGGATTTCAATCCTTCGGATATCCGGCTTCCCGAAGTGCAGGTGCATGTGTGGCAAGGGCTGGTGTTTGTCGCCATCGGCAAAGCGCCGCCGTTCGAGGCGTTCGTCGCCGGCATCGATGCACGCTTGGGTCCGCACCGCGCCTTGCATGGCTACGAATTCCATCATCGCGTGAGCTACGACGTGGCCTGCAACTGGAAGGTGTACGTCGACAACTACCTGGAAGGCTATCACGTGCCGCATATCCATCCGGGTTTGAACAGCCTGCTCGATTACCGCAGCTACATCACCGAAACGGCCGAGTGGTATTCGTTCCAGTTCAGTCCGCTCGAAAGCGGCGACGATCTCTACGGCAGCGGGGAAGCGCTGTATTACTTCCTGTATCCGAACGCCATGCTCAATATCCTGCCCGGCCGCCTGCAGACCAATCGCGTGCTGCCGGTGGGCGTGGATCGCTGCCGGGTGGAGTTCGATTTCTATTACGCACCGGATAGTCGTCCGGAAGCACAGGCACGGCGCGCCAAGGACATCGCCTTCAGCGACGAGGTGCAGGAGGAGGACGTCACCATCTGCGAAGACGTGCAGCGCGGCCTCGCTTCCGGATCCTACGAAGCCGGACGGTTGAATCCGCTGCGCGAAAACGCCGTGCATCATTTTCATGAAATGGTGCGCCGCGCGTATCGCGACGTGCTCGCGCACGCATGACTACGCGCCGGCGGTCGCTCGGGTTATGGATGCTTATCGCGCTGGTCATCGGCAACATCATCGGATCGGGCGTGTTCGTGCTGCCGGCAGCGCTGGCGCCGTACGGTGCGGCAAGCCTGCTCGGCTGGGGCATCAGCCTGGGCGGCGCACTGATGCTGGCGCTGGTGTACGCATGGCTGGCGCAGATCGTCCCTAACTACGGCGGCGCGTATGCCTACGCACGTAGCGCATTCGGCGATGGCGCCGGCTTTGCCGCCGCATGGAGCTATTGGGTGTGCGTGTGGTCGGCGAATGCGGCGATCGCGGTGGCGTTCGCCGGCAGTCTCGGCGCGGTATGGCCGGCGGCCACCGCCACGCCGTTGCGCGGCGCGTCGTGCGCGCTGGGTGCGCTGTGGATCTGCACCGCCATCAGCCTGTCCGGCATACGCGAAGTCGGCTATACGGCGATCGTCACCACCTCGTTGAAACTGGTGCCGCTGATCGTGTTCGGCCTGCTCGGGTTGGGCTGGGTGCATGCCAGCGCGTTTCATCCCTTCAACGCCAGCGGCCTGCCGATGCTGCATGTGGCCTCATCGGTGGCGGCGCTTACGTTGTGGGCGTTCCTCGGCCTGGAAACGGCGACGGTGCCGACCGGCGTGGTGCGCGATCCGCAACGCACGGTGCCGCGCGCCACGGTGATCGGCGTGAGCATCGCCGGGCTCGCCACCATGCTGGCTTGCACCGTGGTGGTGGGCATGTTGCCGGCGGACGTGCTGCGCACCTCGGCGGCGCCGATGGCCGAGGCGGCGCGACGGGTCTGGGGCGACTGGGCCGGCTTGGGGATAGGTGTGGTCGCCACCGTTTCGTGCTTCGGCGCGCTCAACGGCTGGGTGCTGCTGCAGGCGCAGACCACGCTGGCGCCGGCGCTGGATGGCCTGTTTCCCAAACCGTTCGCGCGCCTGGACCGGCGCGGCACGCCATGGTTCGGCCTGCTGCTCAGCAGCGTGGTCGCCAGCGCGCTGATCGTTTCCAACTACAGCCGCACCCTGGTGGCGCTGTTTACCTTCACCATATTGCTGTCCACCGCGGCGACGCTGTTGCCGTATTTGATAACGGTGCTGGCGTGGTGGCGCATCGACAAGGCCGCCGGTGTGTGGCGCAAGGGCGTTGCGCTTGGCGCGCTCGCCTTCAGCATATGGGCGCTGATCGGTACCGGCGTGGAAACCTTGCTGTGGGGTGGCGTGCTGCTGCTGGCGGGGTTGCCGATCTACCTGTGGCAGCGTCGCGTGGTCGCGTACAAAACTGGGGAGCCGTGATTATCACATTGCGTAGCCGTCTTTTACGCTATATCGCGTCATATCGCACGAACGGAGGGGTTCTCATGAGTGCCAGCACATTCATACGGCCGAGCGCCTTGGTGCCTTTGGTGATGTCGTTGGCCGCGTTGCTTATCGTTGCGGGGCATATCCTGTTTTTTGGCGGCGCACGCCAGGCGGATGAAGGTGCGGCTGCGCATTTGTTTCAGCTGCTTATTGTCGGGCAGCTTCCTATCGTTGCGTTTTTCGCATTCAAGTGGCTGCGGCGTGCTCCCAGGGATGCGCTGGTGGTGTTGGCTTCGCAGGCATTGGCGGGCGTGATGGCGTGTGCGCCGGTTTGGTATTTTGGGCTTTAGCTGGGTCTGCCGAAAAACTTCGACATTGATCGTTAGGTTTTGTAATCCCTCACCGTCATTCCGGCGAAGGCCGGACGCAGCGCGGAGCGCGGAGAACGTCCGAAGGACGGCCCCGAAGGGGTGAGCGAAGCGAATCATCTATCGCCAGTACGAAGCATGGATTCCGGCCTTCGCCGGAATGACGGTGAGGCAGTGGGCTGCTGCGGGAATGACCGCCGAACTACGACTCAATGCAACGCACGAACCCGAAAATTGCGCCCCTTGATCCTGCCCGCACGCAACCGCTCCAACGCCTTGTTCGCCAACGCGCGCGTCACGGCAACGTAAGCGCGAGTGGCGAACACATCGATCTTGCCGACATCGTCCGCCTTGAGTCCCGCATCGCCGGTCAGCGCACCGAGGATGTCGCCAGGCCGCAGCTTGTCCTGGCGGCCGGCATCGATCACCAGCGTTTTCATCGGCGCCAGATGCAAAGTCTTTCCACGCGGTGGCGAAAGTTTCAGTGCGCGCCACGCCAGCGGTTTGCCGAGCACCTGCTCGATGTTTTCCGCCTTGGGTTTTTCGCGCGGCGTGCATAGCGTGATCGCCAGGCCGGTTTGCCCCGCGCGTCCGGTGCGGCCGATGCGGTGGGTGTGCGTGTCGGGATCGTGGGCGACGTCGTGGCTGATCACCAGCGGCAGGGCGGTGATGTCGAGGCCGCGTGCGGCGACATCGGTGGCCACCAGCACGGCGCAGCTGCGGTTGGCGAATTGCACCAGCACTTCGTCGCGGTCGCGTTGTTCCATGTCGCCATGCAGGGCCAGTGCGGAAAAGCCGCGGCGATCCAGTTCTTCCGCCACCGCATCCACGTCGCGGCGCATATTGCAGAACACCAGGACATGCTGGCCGCGTTCGCCGGTGAGCAATTGCGCCAGCGCATCGAGTTTGTGCGCCGGCTCCACCTCGATGAATTGCTGTTCGATCGCCGGTGTCGCTTCAGCCGGCGCTTCCACGACGATTTCCAACGGATTGCGCTGCACGCGATGGCTCACCTCGCGGATGTCGTCCGGATAGGTGGCCGAAAACAGCAGCGTCTGGTGATGCTTGGCGATGCGTCCGACGATGTCGTCGATGGCTTCGCTGAAACCCATGTCGAGCATGCGGTCGGCTTCATCCAGCACCAATACCTTGAGGCCGCCGCCATGCAGGCTGCCGCGCTTGAGATGTTCCTGCACGCGGCCCGGCGTGCCGACCACGATATGCGGATCGTGCGTGAGCGACGCCAGTTGCGGACCCAGCGGCATGCCGCCGCACAAGGTCAGCAGTTTGACGTTGGGAATGTTCGCGGCCAGTTTGCGTATGGCCTTGCTCACCTGGTCGGCCAACTCGCGCGTGGGGCACAGCACCAGCGCCTGCAGGCGAATGGTTTCCACGCTCAGCGATTGCAACAGGGCAAGCCCGAACGCCGCGGTCTTGCCGCTGCCGGTCTGCGCCTGGGCGATCACGTCGCGTCCTTCCAGCATGGCCGGAAGGCTTTGCGCCTGGATGGGGGTCATGTCGCTGTAGCCCAGCGTTTCGACGCTGGCGAGCAAGGCGGGCTTGAGAGGGAGCGTGTTGAAAGCGGTCATGCGACATCATCTCATGGCCGTTTGCCTGAGGCATCGCCGAGCAAACCGCGGGGATTCATCGCGCGGGCGGATCACGCCCCATATCGCCCGGCTTCACGCCTTCGCGCGAGGCTTTTTTCTTCGCCTGCTTCTCGTCCTGCTGTTTCTTTTTCGCCAGTTCGCGCTGGCGCTTTTCAAAGGAATAGTTTGTCTTTGCCAAGCGGGATCATCTCACTGAAGGGGGAAAGGGTTGTTTGCCGTGTGCGCCAGCAGGGCGACGATTACTTCGGCGAACGCTCGGCCGCGGGGCCTTTGGCGATCTCGGCGGCATCGGGCTTGCGCTGGAATGGCGTATTGCCCAGCACTTCGATACGGCCGCCGGCCTTGTTGAAGGCGGCGATATCCGCGGCGATGCGCTCGCTGGTCAGGGTCTTGGGCGAGGACCCTTGGGTACCGGGTTGGCGGGGGTTGGACATGATCGATCCTCTTATTTCAAAAGGGTTTTTGCCGTTCGTGACGCGTGTTCGACGCGAACGGCCTTGCAGTACGGGCCGCCCATCACGAAGCGACGGCATACGGCGGGGCGGTTTTCGTAAATGCCGCAATTCATGTGGGTGCGATCCATCGCCACGCACCATCCCGCTTCATCGTGGGCCATGACGCGCGGCCCTTCCGGAAGGTAGGTGGTGAGATGCGAGGGAATCGTGTCGCCGGGCTCCAGCACCACCTTCAGGCGACAGCACACCGCCTCGCAGGTCGAGCAATGGACCGGCGCCTTATGCGTTTGCGGAAGATCCGCGTGGCGGTGGAATGGGCCTGGCATGAGCGCTCCCGAGGGGCGTCACCTCGTTGGCGAGGTGGTTCACACGTGGGTGGGGAGCGAAGCGGGCAGCCGCCGAATAGCTGCGCGGGACGCGAGGGCAGGCAGGTACTTGCCTGCCCGATGGTACACCATGTCGGCAAGCGAGGCTTGCGTATCAGTGCTGGTTGATATTGAAAAGGACGAGCCTGCGCGGTGGGGCGTTTAGGAGTATGGTGATCAATCCCGCCCAACATCATCAGGTATCCGAATGAACACCACACCAAAGCCGCTATCGGCAGCGACCATTCATTCGATTTATTCGGGCAGCAAAGTCACCACGGCGGTCGACCAGGCGAAAGATTTCAAATCGACCAACAACTTTGCGCGCGACGCCACACATACCGGCCAGGCGCCCGAGAAACCCAGCATGGAAAAGAAGCGTCCCCGTCGTCCGTGACGAAAGGCTAGAGGCCATGCGCGTCCCGCGACGCGCTGGCAGCATAACCTCGCAGGTTATTGCCTAGGCATCGTGACTCTGAAAACGTAACGCAGTCCCCCATTGCCTTACCGAATACAGGAGTCGACACGCTATGCGATGTGCTTCGCTGTTGTCTGCATGGATGCTTGGCCTGGGCCTGGCCGGTTTCGTCAACGCTACGCAAGCGCCGCTCGCGCAAAGCAGCCAGCTCGATCATATTTTGTTGTGGGGCCGCAGCATCGACCAGGTCAGCGGCATCATGGCGGTGAAGCTGGGTTTTCAGGTGTTGCCGGGACGCGATCCCAACGGCGTGGCCAACCGCTTCGTGCGCATGCCCGATCGCAGCTATATGGAACTGCTCGGCATCACGCGGCCTCATCCCAAGCTCGATCCGGGCATGGATGCGGACCAGGCGGCGCTGCACGGCGGACCGGGCGCGCGCATGTTCGGTTTGCGTTCGCCTGAGCTCGAGCAGATGCGCGCCTATCTGCAGGCGCAAGGCTTCAAACCCACGCCGATGTTTTCGGCCGCGCCGAACGATCCGGATGGCGCCGGCCCTTCGAAACCACCGCGCTGGCGTCTGTTCGCGTTCGACACGCAACCGCTGTCGTCCGGTTTCTTCGTGATCGACTATCCACCCGATGGCATCAAGCCGCATCCGGCGATGGATGATCGGGTTGCGCGCGAGCATCCCAATGGTGCACGCGAAGTATCGGCATTCTGGCTGTTGTCGGCCGATGCGGACGCGCAGCGAAAGCAGTTCGAGCGCATGGGTTTCAGCGGTTCGGTCGCCATTCGCATGCCGCAAGTCGGCGCACGCGGCTATTGCGTACCGATCGGCAGCAAGCGCATCTACGCGCTGCAACCGGAAGGCGCCGGCGCCGCGGCCGATGCCTTGCGCAGCGGTGGGCCGCAGGTGTTTGGCGTCAGCATCGGTGTGGAGGATCTTGGCCTGGCCAAGCGCCGCGTGGAACGCGGGTACGAAACCACGCTCGATGATTACCATGGCTTGCTGGGCGAGTCGTTCCTGGCGCCGACGGAAAACGATCTGGGCCTGATGATGGAATTCCACGCCGCGACGACGGCCAACGCCGCCTGCGGTTGAGCGCCGATCAGCCTGCAGCGGCCAATTGCGCGCACACCGCCGCGGTGTGCGCATCCGCCGGGAATGCGCAGTCGATGCGAATTTCAGCCAGTGTTACGTCGCGCGGCACCGAGAACGTCGTAACGGTTTCGAAGAAACGCAATTCGCCTTCGCTGCTGCGAAACACAAAGGTGAACACCGGCGGGAGCGCGCGCTGCAGATCGCGAAAGCGCCAGTGCTCCGGTACGTCCGGATACTGCAGCACCTGTTGCATCAATTCGCGTGCCGTCTCATCGGAAGGCACGGCGGCGATGTCGTCGTGCAGATGCCGAATGAAACGTTCGGCCACTTCCGGCCAGTTGACGATCACGGAGCGAATGTCCTCCGGATCGAACACCTGGTGAAGAATGTTGGTGTGCTTGCTTTGGCTTCCGCGCATCAGCAATTGATTGATGCGCACGGCGGCCTGGTTGGTGGCCAACACGTTCCAGTGACGATCGAGCACGAAAGCAGGATAGGGCTCCTGGTGCGTGATGATCAGGTCGATCGCCTGCCGCATCCATTCCAGCGCGGGCGTGGTGAGCAGGTTTTCCGGATATTCCGGCGCGTAACCGCCGGCCAGCAACAAGGCATTGCGCTCGCGCAGCGGCATCTCCAGTACGTCGGCGAGCCGGCAGAGCATCTCGCGGCTGGCTTGCGCCTTGCCGGTTTCGACGTAGCTCAAATGCCGCGCGGACAGATTCGCCTTCAAGCCAAGCTCGAGCTGGCTGACGCGCCTGGCCTCGCGCCACGAACGCAATAGCTCGCCCAGGGGCGATTTGCGGCTTGCTGCGGGTTTCACAGATGCCATGGGCGGTCTCGCGGCGCGTCGGTTGCGGGCAGAGTAGGGATATCGACGCAAGGCGGCCAAGTGACGAAATGCATGTTCTTTGCCGCGCGACAGCCCCGCGTAAGTTGGGTTACCCCGGACGCGATCCCTGTCTCTTGATCACATCTTTGGTTCGCTGATTGTTGCCGGATAACCTGCAAAACGCGGCAAGCCAGTCCCCTCTCCCCTCCGGGGAGAGGGCTAGGGTGAGGGGTTGGGCTTGCGGGGAACGCGATGGCTGCGCGCACATGTTGTTCTTTGAATCGTGCATGGAACGAGTTATCCCGCGAGATTCGCCCCTCACCCCAACCCTCTCCCCGGAGGGGAGAGGGAGCTGTTTCCGGCGTGCGTGAGGTAGTGGGCAAAAAATGTGATCAAGAGACAGGACGCGATCCGGGGGATAACCCAACGCATCTTGTCTCGAAGACGTTGGGTTACGCTGCGCTAACCCAACCTACAGGTGCATCTGGGCAAGCCCTGGAATTAATCGTCCTTGCCGAACAATCCACCGAGCACCGACCCGATCACTCCGCCGGCAATCGCACCGCCGACATTTCCACCAGAACCCCCCAAGTTCGCCGAGCTCGTTTCACTCTCACGCGCAAGATAAGGCTCCAGCGCGTGCGCCAGGTTCGGCATGGTGAGCGTTTGCAGCCATACCTGGCCGGGTCCGGTCAGGTTGGCGATGAACAGGCCGTCGCCGCCGAACAGCTTGTTCTTCAAGCCGGGAATCATGGTGATGTCGAAGTTCACCGAGCCTTCGAACATGCCGACGTGCCCGGGATGCACCTGCAGCGTTTCACCGGCGGCCAGGGTGTAGGTGACCACTTCGCCGCCGAGCTCCACCCACGCGCGGGCGCTGCCGGTGAGTTTTTGCAGCACGAAACCGTCGCCGCCGAAGATGCCGGCGCCCAGCGAGCGCTGAAAGCCGATCGACAATTCCACGCCTTGGGTGCCGCACAGAAAACCGTGGCGATGGATGAAATAGGTCTGCCCGGCGTTCACCTGCACTTCGACGATCGACCCCGGCACCTTCGCCGCAAACGCGACCATGCCCGGCGAGCCCGAGGTCTCGTATTCGTTCATGAACAGCCCGCCGCCGGAAAGGGCGCGGCCGATCACGCCGAGAAAACCGTTCGCGCCCGCCGTGCGTGCGGACGTCTGCAGCACGATGTTGCGGGTCATCCAGGAAAACCGGCCGGGTTCGGAAATGATCCGGTCACCCTGCTCCAGACCGATTTCCAGTACCGGCAAGGTGGTGCCTACCGTACGCGTTTTCATTGCATCGTCCCCCGATGGTGATGTGATTGTGCCGTGCAGGTTCGTATGGACCGGTTACGCGAGCGTTTCAGGGCGCAAACCTGCTTCAGTCTGCGCCCTGGCGTTAGCGCGCGCCATCAAAGATGAGCGTTCGGATCGGTGCGCTGCAGGAATTCCGCACGCGCCGCGTTGTGGTCCACCGTGACGTGCGTATCCACGCCGATCACCTGGCGCAGCAGGCCGCCGTCCTTGCTTGCCGTGGCCGGCCACTCCGGCAGACCCGCGCCATTGGGATTGCCGGTCTTGATGAAGTTGGCCCAGTAGCCCTGCATCAGGTCCGACACGCGATGGTCGGCATCGGTCCAGGCAAACACGGTGTTGCCGGCCAGGTTGCCCAGCGCGTATTCGATCTCGCCGCTGTGCACGGCGCCGGCATCCGGGCCGGCGCTGCCGTCGCGCTTGGCCGGACGCGGCTGCACGAAATAGTAGTAATACACCGGCGCCTGCCCGGTCTGGCGATGCACGTTCATCCAGTGCCAGGTGGCGAAAGCGATGAACTGGTCGCCCTCGTACGCGGTGGCGGAAGCTTTCACTTCGGCTTCGTTCGTAGCCGGATAAAGCTTCAATGCTTCGCCCGCATGCGCCCCGAATTGCTTTTTCATGGCCGTGCGATAGTTCGCAAGCGTGGGTGCTTTATCGTCGAGCAAGGCCGTGTAATAGCCCTCCTGCGAATTCGACCCGACCAGCAGCGGAATATGCGCCTGCTCACCGGCCTGGTAGATGGCTTCGGGCGAGCGGGGCAGGAAGTAACCGTCGATGGTGGGGCGGAACTCGGGCACGTCCTTTTTATCCGCGGCCTTGAGCAGCGCCTGCGCATCCATCGCGCGCAGCTGTGCCAGCGAGTGCGCACCGATCTGCCGCTCGAAATCCTTGCCCTGGCGCTCGGCCAATGCCCGCGGCCGCGGCTTGAGGTTGCCGAGCATGGCGCCGCTCTCGCCGATGGCACGCTGCATCAGGCCCTTCGACAAGGGCGAGGCCATTTGCGCCGACACCGACATGGAACCGGCTGATTCCCCACCGATGGTGACCTGGTTCGGATCGCCGCCGAACGCCGCGATGTTGCGCTGGACCCAGCGCAAGGCCGCGTTCTGGTCGAGCAGGCCGTAGTTGCCGGTGGCGTGTTCGGGCGATTCGGCGGCCAGTTCCGGCAAGGCCAGGAAACCGAACACGTCCAGGCGGTAATTCACCGTCACGGTGACGATGCCGCGCTGCGCGAGACTCGCGCCGTCATAGCGCGACTCCGAGCCATCGCCGGCGGAAAAGCCGCCGCCGTAGAAGTACACCAGCACCGGCAATTTCGCGTTCGCGCCGTGTGCAGGGGTCCAGACGTTGAGATACAGGCAGTCTTCGCTCACGCCGTTGGAGCGAAACACCATGTCGCTGTAGATCGGGCTCTGCATGCAGCGCGGGCCGAAGCGATCGGCTTGCCGTGTCCCCGTCCATGCCGTTACCGGCTGCGGCGGCTTCCAGCGCAGCGGCCCAACCGGCGGCGCGGCATACGGAATGCCCTTGAATTCATCCAGGCCGGTCTTGGCGTCGTGCAGGCCCGACAGCGAACCGGTGGCGATGTTGACGACAGGGGGCGCGTCGGACGACGAGGCGGGTGCGGCGATCAGCGCGATGGCGAGCAAGGGCAGGGTGCGAGGAATACGCTTGAAGGCAGTGAGCATGGGCCAGATCTTTGAGTGGGCGTGAGGCTCGAATCGCAGCGATAACTTCCCCGACTTGCGTATCATCAGCGAGCCAAGCGGTGTGTTGTTCAGGGAGAGCATAGCGTGGCGGGGTGCGATCGTATGCATCTTCGGCGCATGCCAAGGAATGAAGCCCGTGCCGTTCAAACGCCACTTGCCCCTGGCAGGTGAACCACTCACTCCAGCCGACCTGCCATCATGCCCTCGACGCCGGATTCGCAGCCCTACGCATCGGCCAGCCAGCGATCATTGACCCTCATCGCCACGGGCGTGGTGCTGGCTTTGCTGTATTTCGGCAAGGACGTGCTGGTGCCCATCATCCTGGCCTTGATCCTGGCCTTGCTGATGGCGCCGTTCGTGCGCCTGCTGCAGAAAATGCGCCTGGGTCACGCGTACGCGGTGTTGATCGCGGTGCTGTTGCTGGCCACGATCGCGGCCGGGTTGATGATGGTGATCGGCTCGCAGGTCGTGCACCTGGCGCAAAGCCTTCCGCAATACGAACGCACGGTGCAGGCCAAACTGCAGGTACTGCACGACCTGACCATCGCGCGGCTGGAAGCCATGCGCGGCGAAGCCGGCAAGGTCATCAACGCCTTCGGCGCCAACGGCAGCGCGGGGCAGATCCCGCAGGCGCAGGTGGCGCCGGCCTATGCCAATGCGGTCGACGTTTCGGTTTTCTCCAGCCCCTGGAACGCCATAAGAAGCGTGCTTTCGTCGCTGTGGAGCCCCCTGGAAACCGCCGGCATCGTACTGGTGGTGCTGGTGTTCGTGCTGCTTGAATACGAATCCCTGCGTGATCGGTTTATCCGCGCCATCGGCGGCACCGACCTGCGCGCCACCACCGTCGCGATCAACGACGCCGGCGAACGTCTTTCGCGCTTTTTCGTCTCGCAGTTTTCGGTGAATGTCGGTGTGGGCCTTGCGATATGGCTGGGCCTGGCCGTTATCGGGTTGCCCAATGCGCTGCTCTGGGGCGCGCTTACCGCGGTGCTGCGCTTCGTGCCTTACGTGGGCGTGTGGCTGGCGGCGCTGCTGGCCGCCTTGCTCGCCGCAGCGGTTACGCCCGGGTGGACGCTGCTGTTGCTGACGCTGGGCCTGTTCGTGATCGTCGAAGTGCTGGTGAGCCAGCTGGTGGAGCCGCAGCTCTATGGCCACTCGACCGGCTTGTCACCGCTGGCGGTGGTCGTTTCGGCCATCTTCTGGAGCTGGCTGTGGGGACCGATGGGCCTGGTGCTATCCACGCCGTTGACACTGTGCCTGGTGGTGGTCGGGCGCCATGTGCGAGCGTTCACCCTGCTGGGCATCCTGCTTGGCGACACGCCGGCCCTGACGCTGCCGCAGCGGTTTTACCAACGTGCGCTTTCCGGGGACGCCGATGAAATCATCGCGGCGGCGCGCATCTTCCTAAGGCAACGATCGTTCGCCCGCTATTGCGACGTCGTGTTGTTGCCAGCGCTGCAGCTTGCGCAAACCGACCTTGCGCAGAAGGCGATCGGACCGGAACAACTCGTCAAGGCAAGAACGGCGGTCATCCGGGTGATCGAATCGCTGGGACGGGAAGCGCCGTCACAACCGCGCTGGCGCCGCCGCACGTCTGTGCTCGATGACAATAACCTCGCACACTACCTGCGCCAACAACGCGAGAACGTCGCCGGACGTTGGCAAGGCCCGCTGGCCGTGGCGCCGGGTTCGATCGTGCTATGTATCGGCAGCGGCAACCTTTATGACGATGTGGCGACCGAGATACTGGTGCGCATTCTGCGCGACCTGCGCATCGATGCGCGGCATGTTTCCATGCAGGATGTCGAGGATTTCCAGGCGGAAGATCATCCGGAAGCGACGCCCGATGCCGTTTCGATGATCCATATCGTCAATGCCGCTGGTGCTGGTGGGTGGGCGTCTGGGGCAGCGGTGGCCGGGGAAATACGAAAGCGGTTCGCGGAAGTGGTCATTACCGCCGTGCTGCTGCCGCATCTCTTGGAAACGCAGGAGCCGACGGAGCTGGGTGCGGATATCGATCGTGTGGCGCAGTCGTTTGAGCAGGCGGCGCAGTTTACGATTGAGAAGTTTGCGTGATTGTTGCTCGCCATGTAACGACAAAAAAACCGAATCGTCATTCCGGCGAAGGCCGGAATCCATGCTGCGTACTGGCAATGGATTCCGGCCTTCGCCGGAATGACGGTGGAGCAACCCGAAAAATCACGAAGGGGGCGGAAGCTAATGGCCCGCTAATTTTCAAGCAAAGCCCTATGACGCATCACTTAAGCCGCGTCAAATAAGCCTTAAACGCCGTCGCCCACGTACGCCCACCATCCTGCGAATAAGCAATCTCATACCGATGCGAATTCGCCGTGATATCCGACCACACACCACGCACCAATACATTGCGTCCCTTGTACGTCGTGGTACCGAAAAACTCACCACGCCCATCCTTGAAACTGCCGATGGTCGGTGCTTCGATCTCGCCGGAACCGTCGACATACATCTGGCTCCATTGCCCAGCCTTCGCGTTGTAGATAAAAAGCGTCGCCCCTTCCCAATGCCCGTTGGGCCCGTCGGCCTCGATCTCCTCCAGCCAGGCACGTCCATTCCACACCGGCCGCGCGGTCTTCGTCCCATCCATGGTCACCGTATGCGTGCCGCCATCGAATGGATCGAGCACCTGTGTGGCGTGCGTATGCCAAGCCCCACGGGCGAAATCGAAATCATGCGAGCCATCCCCGGGCGCCGCAGCCTGCGCACTCAACGACGCGCATGCCAGCACACCGGCGGTCATGACTCCACGTAGCAGAACCTTCCACATCATCGTGCTCTCCGTATTGGCGACCTGGAGGAGACTTTAGAGAAAGCCCACAGAGCCAGAGGGGCCAATTTCGGGAATTTGGCGTGGGCCATTTACTCTGGTCGAACGTTTAAAGCACGCGCCGCAACACCTTCAGCCCCTGCTCGATGTCCTGGAGATCAACGGCCCCATAGCCGAAAACCAGACCCTGCGACGTGGGCGTTCCAAAGAAATAACGCTCGAATGAATGCAGATACATGTTCGACTCCAACAACCGTGCGGTCACGCGCTCCAGGCTTTTGGACACCGTCGAGTGCGCCGCTACATGCATCCCATAATGCGACTGCATCGGCTGCAATTCCGCGGAGAAATCCGAGCGCAATATCTCCCACACCAGATCCCGCCGCTTCCGATACAGATCGCGAAGCTTCCGCACGTGCCGCGCCAGGTGCCCATCGGCGATAAAACGGGCAACCGCCATTTGCGTCAACGTCGGGCAATGCCAATCGAGACAGTTCTTTGCCGCAATCAGCGTTGGCATGGCCCAGCGCGGGGCAACGATAAAGCCAAGCCGCAATGCGGGAAGCATGCATTTGGAGAACGTGCCGACATAGAACACATCATCGGCCGTCGCGGTGGATCGCAGCGCCTGCAAAGGCGCGCCGTCGTAACGAAACTCCCCGTCGTAATCATCCTCGACAACAACCGCGCCATGCTTGCGAGCAAAGGCGAGCAGCGCCGCCCGCCGCTGTGCAGACATGGATACGCCCAACGGAAATTGATGTGAAGGGCATACGCAAACAATTTGCACAGGCACCGGCAGCGCATCCACCACCAACCCTTGCGCATCGACCGGTATCGGCACGATCTTCGCGCCAGCCGCAAGAAATGCGGCGCGCATGGGCGGGTAGCCGGGGTCTTCAATGGCAACCGTCGTAACCCCAGGGGTGACCAATACGCGAGCGAGTATGTCGAACGCCTGCTGTGCGCCGGCGGTCACCAGCACATCGTCGGGTTCGCACACAATGGCGCGCGACATACCAATGTGCGTCGCAACGGCAGCCCTCAGCGGGAAATGCCCCTGATTGCCTTGCGGACTCTTGAAGGCAGGCGGCTTCAGCTCCATGTGCCGAAGCTGCTTGGCGCTGACTCGGCGAAATATTTCGAACGGGAAGAGTCGCGGATCGACCAACGCGGGTCGAAAGTCCAATGAGGCAGTCGTCCTCGGCGCCTTTGCTCGCTGACTGTCGTGCCAGAAGTTGAGCGCCTGGGCAAGCTCGGGCCGCTTCCATGTCGCATTCAAGCGTGGATCGGGTGTTTGCTGCGCCGGAAACCGTTCGCGCGGCGCACGACTTCGCTTCGGCGCCACATACGTGCCCGACCCTTGCCGCGCCTGCACCAATCCCTCGATCGCCAACTTCGCATAAGCGCGAGCCACCGTGTTTCTCGAAACACCGAAAAAGACCGCCGACTGACGCTCCACCGGCAGTCTGGATCCGGACACTAACCGGCCATCGAGGATGGCGGCGCGCAACTGCGCGTAGACGGAATCCGCAGATCGGCGGCTTCCCTTCGGAGGAGGGTCAAAAACAATTTCGAACAGACTGTTCGTACCTTCCACATCATTTGCCACAACTGCTTTCCTCCGCGGTGGCTCCATGGCAAGAGGCCGTGACGACGGCACCGGAAGTGTATGGTTTGTGCCGAAAAAGCGCTTGGGGTCAGAATAAGGCTTGCCACCCGACCCCACCATGCTCAATCCAGCGATTTCCGGGGAGTAAGATGGCGCAGCTGATTTCCACGAGATGGATGTTCAGGCCATGAGCATGTATCGCGACGCCCTTCATACATTCGCCACGCGTCCGCTTCGGAAGCGGCGCTCGCATCCGCTCGATGAAGACATCTGCGTGCACATCTTTACGTCTTCCTCGGCAATGCTCGGCGTCTGCCTCACCGTAGTGGGCATTCTCCGCCTGGTCATCACGCTGCGTTCCGAAGATACGCTGGGCGACGATCTGCTTTCGATCAACGCCATGGTGTACCTGGTTGCTGCCGTGCTCGCATACGGCGGCCTGCGGACACGCAGTACCCGGCGCAATCACAGGTTGGAATATATGGCCGATGCGGTATTTATCGCAGGCCTGATCTTCACGGTTATCAATACCGGCTTTATTACCTGGGCGATTGCTGTCGCGTAAGGCTATGAAGCCGCTGGCGCGCGTTGGACCCGTGCTGCGCTATGCGTTGGGTTCCGATTTGCCCTCACACGCAAGGAAAGCGAGTAGTGTTCACGGGAAGCAGCCTGCCGCCGGCGGGCGCTACTGGCGGCAGCGCCCAGTAGCAATCACGACGCTCCTCCAGCGCCAGCGTAAACGGAGGTTTCCATGAAAGTCGTTGTTATTGGCGGTACCGGACTCATCGGCAGCAAAGTTGTCGATCGCTTGCGCAAATGCGGCCACGAAGCCGTTCCCGCGGCGCCGTCCACGGGCGTCAACGCCCTTACCGGTGAAGGCCTGGACCAGGTTATGGCAGGCGCGGATGTCGTGGTGGACGTGGCCAACTCTCCTTCGTTCGAGGATCAGGCCGCACTGGATTTTTTCGAGACATCGGGACGCAACCTGACCGCCGCGGAGAAGAAAGCCGGAGTGAAGCATCACGTGGCCTTGTCAGTGGTGGGCACCGGTCGCCCTGCTTTTGCGGCGAGCGGATACATCCGCGCCAAAATGACCCAGGAAACGTTGATACGTACCGCGGGCATCCCATACACCATCATCCATTCAACCCAGTTCTTCGAATTTCTCGGCGGCATCGCTGGTGATGGCGGAAAAGAGCGGGAGCTCCATCTTTCCAGCGGATTGATGCAGCCGATCGCCTCGGACGACGTCGCCGATGCAGTTACCGACTATGCGCTTGGCGCAGCCGTCAATGGCACGGTAGAAATCGGCGGTCCCGACAAGGCGCCGCTGGCGGAATGGGTACAGCGCTTCCTTGCTGCCACAGGCGACCCGCGCAAGGTTGTTGCCGATCCAAAGGCGGCGTATTTCGGCGCCGTGCTGGAGGCGGACACCCTGCTGCCGGGCGATGGTGCGCGGCTGGGCGCGCAGAACTTCCAGACTTGGTTCGCGCGCCGTGGTGCAGGAGCGTGAAGGTCATTTGCCACAACTTTTCCCCCGAGACGGCTCAATGGCGCGGGGATGTGAAGAATCGACGGCAACTACGACGCATTCACGCGATGCAACGCCAAATAGGTAGACGCCACTAGCGCCAGACAACAGTACTCATAACAGACTCTTCTTAGGCCTAACGCGACAATATCTTTTTCATAAACAACGATCGCGAGCACCATCATAAGCTGGGGATAGATATAAAAGTACCAGTTGAGCGGTTTTTTGTAGCGAACGAGGGTAATTACGACCGGTACCGGGATGGCAGCGCATAGCCCATACCCCGCTAGCATCATCGCACCCATCTGAGCGCACTTTTGAAGAGGCCCGGAATCGCAAAAGAGCAAGCTGAGAAGCATCATTCCTCCGCCAAGTGCAGCCGGTCCTGCGATCGCAATCATACTCATCACAAGCAGAGTAATTCGGCTAAGGAGCTTGAGCTTTTCCCGCATATCTGTCTCCCTGTTCATAGCGGATGGTTCGCGAACGATGCTCGCGGCAACCTCGGGGTGATTGTTAGTAGCAGAACCCGTCATTGCCAGTACGGGCCACGGGTTGATAGAAGAAGTCCCGTGCATCATCATGCCAGCGGCCCACCATTTCATCGACGGCAAGCCGGATCATTCGAAGCGAGTAGGTCAGGTTCCTTGGGAGTGTTCGCTTTTCGCGGTTGAAAGGGAACATTAGGTCTGGCCCCTAAGTGGACCTCACCCACCCCGATTATCGATGACTTGCATGCCATGAACGACCAAAGAATGGATTCCCATCGCACAGTCATCGCCTCCGTCACCTTGCTCATCCTGCTTACGCTGGCCGCCTTCTATGCGCCACGCTTCACTTATCCCACCGTAGTTCCCAAAGTCGCGCCGCCGGTGCGGCCGATCCTGCCTGCCGTCCAGCTTTGGCTGAGCACGGCGAATCGTCGGTTGAAGCTGCAACGTCAGCCCGATATCGACATGACTCCGCGTGGTACGTCGGCCGCCGATGTGGTGATCGATCTGCAGAAGACATTCCAGACCATGGTCGGCTTCGGCGCGGCGATGACGGATTCGTCGGCGTGGCTGCTGCAGAACAAGCTGAACTTTTTCCAGCGCAGAGCCTTGTTGCGCGAGCTTTATGGGCCGCCGCCCAATCTCGGCTTGACCATGATGCGCCTGACCATTGGTGCGTCGGATTTCTCGTTGAAGCCTTATACGTTCGACGATGTTCCCTTCGGCCAGACAGATCCGCAGCTGCAGCATTTCAACATCACGCCCACGCTGCGCGACCTGATCCCGACGGTGCGCCAGGTGCTTGCCATCAATCCTGGGCTGCGCATCGTCGCATCGTCATGGAGCGCGCCGGCGTGGATGAAGACCAGCGAAAACCTTATTGGCGGGGAGTTGCTGCCGCAATACGAAAGCGCGTATGCGGACTATCTCGTGAAGTTTCTCGATGCGTATGAAGGCTACGGTATACCGATCTTCGCCTTGACCCTACAGAACGAACCTGGCTTCGTACCCGTGACGTATCCCGGCATGGAGATGCCCTCGGCCACACGGGCACGCGTGATCGCGCAATATCTCGGCCCAAAGCTGGCAAACCGCAACCCGAAGACGCAGATTCTGGAATGGGATCACAACTGGAGCCAGGCCGATCAAACGCTCAGCGTGCTGGCGGATCCCGATGCCGCACGCTATATCGATGGCGTCGCCTGGCATTGCTATGAGGGCAGCCAATATGCGCAAGGCCGCGTCCATCGTGCGTATCCGCAAAAGGACGCCTACATCACCGAATGCTCCGGCGGCGATTGGGAGTCGGCCATCAACGGCGAGTTGCTGTGGTTTACACGGGAACTGCTGGTTACCGGAACCAGGCAGTGGGCGCGTGGCGTCATCTACTGGAACCTGGTGCTCGACGAACAACACGGTCCGCATTTCGGCGGGTGCGCGCTCTGCAAGGGCGTGGTCACGATCGACTCGCATACGGGTGCGGTCACCCGCAACGACGAATATTACGCGTTCGCCCACTTCAGCAAATTCGTCCTGCCTGGCGCCGTTCGCGTGGAATCCACCATGACCGACAACAAAGGCCTCGCTAACGTGGCGTTCCAGAATGCTTCCGACGGATCGGTCGTATTGGTGATGGTGAACAGCAATGTGAAGCCGTTTCCCGTCTCGGTCGTGCAGGGCCAGACTCGTTTCGAATACACGATGCCGCCGGAAAGTGTGGCGACATTTGTGTGGAATCCGGGTCAGGCCAACGCTTGGGTGCGGCGTGTTCTTCACTGGTTGGAACGTGCTCGGTAAAAACGTCGGGTGGCCTACTAAACCAGGCAAACGACCGCCGCGCCCAAATCCGGTTGCAACGATGGCGGTTTTGCTGCAACGAGCGGTCTTAAGCCATCCCAGCAGCCGCCCATACAATTCTCGACCTGCAAAGGGAGGGAGCATAGTGCTGCAGAGCCAGTACTCGAAGACCTTCAACGCTGCCAGGGGTCAGTGGTGCTCCGTCGGCCAGGACGGTTCCACCGTGTGTCAGTGAGAGGTCTCGCTCGATCTACTTAAGCGCCAGCGACCTTTGCAAGTCCTGCAATGCATTGGGGCAAATTGCGGCGCGGGCCTGCTCGTCGCCACCGAGCCCTGCCGCAGCCTTTGCCCAGTATGCCGTGCCCTCCGATTGCCCAGACGCGAACAAGGCGTCGAATTCGCCACCGGCGTGTGGAAAGCGCGCCTTTGACTTCTCCTTGAAGGCATTCAGCTTTTCAGCGGACGCATGGCACATGGAATAAGTGGCGTAGTTGTGCCCTGCCAACTGTACGCCTAGCTTCGCCATCTTTACTAAACGAGCGTCCTCCGCGGACGCACTTCCGGCCATCAAAAACAGCCCGCATGCTGCAAACATCAGAGAACGAACTGGACGCATATAATCCCCCAATCGATTTTTGGATGACCGCTTTTTCAAAATAATGACCGACTGCAATCGCCGGAACAGCGTCGCGAGAATTGTATATGTATCGACCGGGTTGAAGAAAAGCGCAAGGGATCGCATGAGGACTAGCGACTTTTTCTGCGGTACTCCAAAAGCAAAGACACTGGGCCCCGGCGTTCGCCGGGGCGACAGATCAAAGAGAGCACGCGCTTCGATGGAAACCCGCCTCAGCGCTCATCGCCCGATGGCACCGGCAGCGGCACGCCTGGATCAACCGGCACACCAAGCACCGGCGCGCCGTGTGCATCGAAATGCATCGGCTGCATGCGAATGTCACGGCACGCGTAGGCGGTTTTGCACGTCAGTCGATCGATGGCGTGATAGACGTTCCAGTATTCACGCCCATCCGGCGATGGCACGAACACGACGGAGCCTGGGCCGTATACCTTGCTGTGATGGTCGAAGATTGGGCCGGTTTTTTTCCACGCGGAAGCGTTGAGCGGATTCGCACCCGGCTGCAACATCAGCAGGCCCACGGCGTAATCGTTCGGGATCCAGCTGGCGCTACCCGAATAGGTGATGTAGGTGCGCCCATCGCGGGTATAGCCCACCGGTCCTTCCTGGATCGGTTTGTCGCGCGTCTCCCAAGCTTGATCCGGCGTGGAGAGATACACGGTCGGTCCGGCCACCGTTACCGCATCGCGCATGGGCGCCAGGCAGATGCGCTGGGGGAAGGTGGAATCGGCGAAATTGGTGCAAGACCAGGTGAGATAGAGCTTACCATCGGCCGTGAATACATCCGGATCGATACCCCAGTGATCGGTGGATGCATTCAGTTCACCATGCGGCAGACCTGTGGTTGCCTCGTGGAACGTTCCTAATCCGGGTCCTTTGCCGTCGGAACTCAGAACGTACAAGCGATGGTGATTGTTGTCGCCATCATCGGCAGCGTAATAGACGTACCAGCGGCCATTCACGCGATGCAGTTCGGGCGCCCAGATCTCGTGCGCATTCGGGTCGCTGTCGTGGGCAGGCATCCACACGCCGATCCATGGTGCCTTGGCCAGGCCGCTCAGGCTGCGCGATGCTTTTACACAAATAGCGGCCACGCCACAGTGGGAGCCGGAGTAGTAATAGGTGCCGTCCACGTAGGTTACCCACGGGTCCTGGCCCTGGAAAACGGGATTGGTAAATGTCGCTGCCGTGCAGGTCTGTATCAGCAGCGGTGCGGCCAGTGTCAGTACGTACGTAACGACGTGTTTCATCGGTTTTGACATGCCGCTTGCTTGGTGGGCACCAACGTCACTGGGCCCCGGCGTTCGCCGGGGCGACGATGTTTGGCTCGGCGCACCTTCAGAGCTTGAAGCGCACACCCAAGCCCACCGAACGATCCTGGTAACGCAAATCCTGGGGCATGCCGGTACCCGGGCCGGCATATTGATGGAAGTTGTTGCCTAGAAGGTTGGTGGCGTTGAGCACCACGGTGAGGTATTTGTTGATGTCGTAACCCAGCGAGAGATCCAGCTCGCTGGCCGGTTCGTCATACATCTGCGCGTTGTTGCCGATCACGCTGGAGCTGGCGAGGAAAAACTCCGGATAGCGGCTGCGGAAGTTATAGGCCAACCGCACCGACCACCCGTATTTTTCATACATGGCGACGATGTTGTAGTTGTTCTTCGACACGTTCTGGAAGGGCGCGTTGATGAAGCCGCTGCCATCCATCGCCGGCGTTTTCAGCTTGCTCTGGATGAACGTGTAATTGGCCTGCAGGCCCAGGCCGCTCCATGCGCCCGGCAAGAAACTGAAGAACTGCGTATACGCCAGTTCCGCGCCATCCAGATGCCCCGAGCCGGAGCTTTGCGGGCCGGAGATCAAATACGTGATGCCGCCGATGTTCTGTTCGAACGTGTAGTTTTCGATGTAACCGGTGATGTCGTGATAGAACAACCCGCCGGTCAACGAGCCCACGTCGCTGAAATACCACTCCAACGTGGCGTCATAGCTGTTGGATTTGGTCGGCTTGAGGTACGCGTTGCCACCCGCGCCGGTCGCGATCGTGTTGGCCGTCGGCGGGCTCAGTGACAAGGACGGATTGAGTTGCGTGAAGTCCGGATATTCCAGCGTCTTGCCCGCCGACAGGCGCATCTGCAGGTTATCGGTGAAGTGCAGGTTGAAGGTGGCGTTGGGCAGCGCGGCGCGTTGGCTGGTGGTCAAGCCGATCGGCGAAAAAAGATTGGCTGCCGTGTCGTAGGTATAGGCGTTGAGATTGCGGTTGATGCGTTCCAGGCGCACGCCCAATACACCGTCGAATGGCAGTCCGAACAGATCGCCACCATAGTTGGCCGAGCCATACAGCGACAAGGTCCGCTCCGTGATGTTGAAGTACTGGCTGTCCTGCGCCGGCAGATTGCCGGGTGGCATGCCGTAGAACGCACGCAACGCGTCCTTGTTGTTGATGAGGTAGTTGTAGCACCCCGTCAACGCACCGCCCGGGATCGACGCAATGCTGGGCACGTTGCAGAAGTACGACGACCCAAACAGCGCCAGCACGTTATTGGCCGGGATTGGGCTGGCCGCCGGCCAGATACGCACCGCCGGGCGGCGCCTGGTCGAATTGCGCGCCACTCGCCTGTGCTTTGGTATTCGCATAGCGCACACCAAAGTTCACGGTGCTGACGAAGCTGTTGCCGGTGTCATACGAACCGTCTGCGCGCCAGGCCTTCTGCGTGGCCCGGTCGTCGTTCCATTGCTGATACAGGCCGTTGAGGTAGTAGTTGGCCGGATTGTTCTGCGGATTGCCTACCAGCCCCCAATTGTTGGAGTAGTTGTAATAGGTGGTTAGCGGAGTGGCATACGCATTGAGGAAGGTATCGATGACGAAGCGTTCGTTGTAGTAGCTCGCCCCGTTCAAGGTGAAATCGGTGGACAAGCGCAGGCGATCGCCTTTCCACTTCACGCCGATCGCATTCTGGATGTTGTGGCCCCAATCCTGGTGCGCCTGAGTGCTGGTGGCGGCGTAATAGTTGCCGGTGAAGGTGGCGTTGGTCAGCGGGCAGATGGTCTGCCCGTAGTACGGCGAAGTGGTAAGGCCAATCGGGAAACAGGCGCTACTTGCGGTAAAGCTGGAAGGCGCCACTACGTTCTGCGGTCCGGAGAAGTAATACGGCTGGTTGTACTTGTCGGAAAGCCAGGTATACAGGCCTTCCATATAGACTTCCGTGCTGTCGTTGGGTCGCCATTGCAAGGCGTAGTTGGCCTCGGGGCGCTCGCGATAACCGATGTTGTAGTTGGCGCCGTACTGGTTGGGCGCCACCAGCAGATTGCCATTCGGCGCGCGCACCGGATTGCCCGCGCCATCCGTCAATACGCGTGTCAGGTTATCGTCCACATACGACACGTTGTAGTCATAGTGCATGGTGTTGATGCCGGCACTGAGCAAGGCGCCGAACTCACCAGCATCCGTTTTCCAGCGATCACTGATCAGAAAGCTCCCGTTGGGATCGGTATGCGAGCCGTATTTCTGATTGGTTTCGGTAAAGGTGGTGGAAAGCTTGAAGCCATCGAAATCGAACGGGCGGAAGGTGCGGATGTCCACCGTGCCGGCAATGCCGCCAGTCACCATGCTCGCATCGGTCGATTTGTAGACGTCCAAACCGCTCACTGCCGTCGCTGGCAGATCCTGAAAGGAAAACTCGCGCCCGCCGGCATTGAAGATTTCCCGCCCATTGAGCGTGGTCACTGCATTGGGCAGGCCGCGAATCACCACGGTGCTGGTTTCACCCTGAAAGCCTTGCGCCACCTGCACGCCAGTCACGCGCTGCAAGGCATCTGCCACGCTGTTATCCGGCAGCTTGCCAATATCTTCCGCCACGACCGAGTCGACGATCATGGCCGAATCCTGCTTGATGGTCTGCGCGCTACGTAAGCTGTTCTGCAATGGCGTCACCACCACTTGCGACAGCGTCGTGGCGTTTTGCGGCTGATTGCCCGCCTGCGGCGACGCCCCATTCTGCGTCACCGGCCTTTTTTTCGCCTTGGTGGAGGACGGCTGAGCCGCCTGGGATTGATCGGTGCTTTGCGCCACGTCAGTGGCATGCGCGACATTGATGGCGGCAAACATAGCTGCCGCGAGCAAGGCCTGCGGAAAATGGATGCGTATCATGATCTCTATCCTCCCGCTGTGCCGCCGGCTGATGCCGGCAGCATGGTTGTGCGTTGTGCTCGGAGGACCTTCATCATGGAAGTCACCAGGACAGCGCTGAAGCTTAAAGGTCTTCCTTTCGCGGCGATAGGCGATGCAATCATATTGTATGAGGATTGCGCAAGAGCCATTCGTTAGGTTGGCACATGACTATCGCGTCGCAGCAACGTTACGTGCCCACGTGATGGTTTTGCGAAAAGCCTTTGCTTGGAAGTAGATGTGTGTCTGCTTCACGTGATGCAGAAGCTCTTTCGCATGATGAAATTCTGCAACGCGTCACCCTCCATAAATGGTGCAAGGTGTGCACCGCGCAGGATGTCAAATGGACCGTCGCATCCGTCGCGCATCAAGCTTTCACAAAGCGATGAGCCAACCTTCGCGCTTTGTCGATCCGTACATCCGGCATGGACGCCTCACACAAGCCCCAATGGCACTTGCAAGTCTGGCAATTTCGCATAGCGTCGGTCGCTTTGATCTGGCGCTCCAAGCTGGAGGGAAGAACGCATGAAAATGCTGTTGCTGGCGCTCGCGCTGACGTTTGCTACGACTGGCGCCGTGGCTGAGGATTCGGCCGCTGCGACGATCGATTCGGTTTTCGCCCACGCCATACCTGCCGATGCGCCCGGATGCGCCGTGGGTATGCAGATAGGTGACGCGAGTCCGGTGCTGCGGGCTTTCGGTACTGCCGATCTGGAGCACGCCGTCCCTATCGGTATTGATACCGTGTTCGAAGCGGGATCGGTGAGCAAGCAGTTCACTGCTGCGGCAACGCTGATGCTGGTGGGTGAGGGGCGGATATCGCTCAACGACGACATTCGCAAATACTTGCCCGAACTGCCCGATTATGGACATCCGATCACCATCGCGCAGTTACTGGGACACACCAGCGGGCTGCGCGATTGGGGCGATATCGAGGCGATTGCCGGCTGGCCGCGCACGGATCGTGTTTATGCCATGGCCGACGTGCTGCATATCACGGCGCGCCAGCGTGCCTTGAATTTCGAACCCGGCACGGCGTGGTCGTATACCAATACCGGTTTCAACCTGCTGGTGCTGATTGTTGAGCGCGCGAGCGGTACCCGCTTTACGGATTTCACGCGCGAGCATGTGTTTGCGCCGCTCGGCATGACGCATACGCAATGGCGCGATGATTTCCGCCGCGTCGTGCGCAACCGGGCGATTGCCTATCACCGCGTTTCCGGTGGCACGTATGAGCAGATGATGCCGTTCGAGAATATCTACGGGCATGGTGGGCTGTTGACCACCGTGGGTGATCTGCTGCTCTGGAACAGGGCATTGGAGGACGGGCGCTTAGGCGCATTCGTTACCCAAGCCATGCAAACGCGCACGTTGCTGTCGAATGGCCGACCCACCATTTATGCGCGCGGACTGTTCCTGCGTAGCTATCACGGCATGCGCGAGGTTTCCCACGACGGCGCCACGGCAGGTTACCGGGCATGGCTCGGGCGCTATCCCGACCAGCATTTATCGATGGCCATTTTGTGCAATGCCGACAACGCCATCCCCTCCGACTACGCCCACGCGCTGGCCGAAGGGTATTTCCCCAAGGCAAAGCCCGCACCGACGCCCTACACATCGACGCCGCCTCAACGCCTGGCGGGCATCTATGCAAGTGAGCGCGATGGCGTGCCGCTACGGCTGACCTTGCATGGCGACCGTTTGCAGACGGATACGGGCCTGATCCTCAAGGCAGGGCCAAACAATACGTTGGCGCTGGAACGTGCCAATGGCGTGATCGCCATGACGGGAGCCGTGCTCGCAGATGGCCGCCTTCGCTTCGACGCCGAAGGCGATGCCACGTTCTACGACCGCGAACCGGCGTATGCCCCGACGCCGGCCGATCTTGCGCGTATGTCCGGGCGTTTCCATAACGACGAAGTGCCGGTGACGTATCAGATAACCGCCGAAGCCGGTGGCCTCCGTGTGACAACCGCAGATCGTCCTGGCAAGAGCCGCTTGTTCATGCCGGTTTATGCGGGCGCTTTCATCTCGGGCGATGTGATATTGCGCCCCCTGCTCGATGACCAAGGCCGTGTCACAGGAATGCGTATTTCCGACGATCGGGTTTGGAATCTGACCTTTGATCGATTGCCGTGATGCGTGCAACATCATCGTCGTCCTGGCGAACGCTGGGCTTCTTTTTAAGCGGCATAAGTGGATAGAGCCCGGCTAAGCTTGGCCCTATGCCTCATTGAGGCAACGCGTCGTTCTCAACGGGGTCCGCGCGACTAGGTGAACTTACCGTCTGCATGAGCCAGGCCACCGCCTTTTCAACGCTGTTTTCGCTCAGGTTTGAGGAAGGGTGTCGGGCTTGGTTCAAAGGCCTAGGGAAGAGGCGCTAGTCCTAATTCGACCAAGAAGGCATTGTGACGCTTCTTTGCCTCGCTGATCTTCAACTCGATCGCCTCCAGGTCGGCGTGGACGGCGCCCAAATCGATTTCCTGCTCGGCCTCGGCGGTGCTGACATACCGGGAGATGTTGAGGTTGTAGTCGTTGTCGATGATTTCCCGCAGAGCCACGCGGCGGGCATACCGATCGATCGGCTTTTTCGGGCGCTGCTGATACGTCTGGACGATCCTGGCAATGTGTTCGTTGCTAAGTTGGTTTTGCCGTTTGCCCTTAATGAACTGCTCGGCGGCGTTGATGAAGAGCACGTCGTCGGCTTTCTTGCACTTCTTCAACACCAGAATGCACACCGGGATGCCCGTGGAATAGAACAGGTTCGGCGGTAGCCCGATAACGGTATCGATGTGGCCATCCTTAAGCAGCTTGACGCGGATGTCCGCTTCCTTGCCGCCGCGGAACAATACGCCGTGAGGCAGGATGATGGCCATCACGCCGTCGTCCTTCAGATAATGCAGGCCGTGCAGCAGGAAGGCAAAATCAGCCGCGCTCTTGGGTGCTACGCCGTGATTCTTGAATCGCGGGTCTTGGCTCGCGTCGTCCTTAGGATCCCAGCGGTAGCTGAAAGGTGGGTTGGCCACTACAGCGTCGAACGAGGGTTTCTTCGCCGGATTGGTCTCGCGCAGCCAATCCCACTCGTTTTTCAATGTGTCACCGTGCCAGATCTCGAATTCGGTGTCCTTCACCCCGTGCAGCAGCATGTTCATGCGGGCGAGATTGTAGGTGGTGATGTTGGATTCCTGCCCGTAGATGCGGCCGATGGTACCGCCGGCTTTGACGATGCGGTGGCGCACGTTGAGCAACAAAGACCCGGAGCCACACGCGAAATCGAACACGGTCTCCAGTTTTTTGCGCGGTCCGGTTTTCGGTTCCTGGCTATCCAGCGTGACGATGGCCGAGAGAATGTCGGAAA
Source organism: uncultured Dyella sp. (assembly GCA_966430775.1). Classification (GTDB taxonomy): domain Bacteria; phylum Pseudomonadota; class Gammaproteobacteria; order Xanthomonadales; family Rhodanobacteraceae; genus Dyella_B. Next base: position 29,144 of record CBJMMB010000008.1, read on the forward strand.
TTTGTTGTGGGGTGTAGAACTCGCCCGCCTTCTTGCCCGAGCCGGCGGCGAACTGGCCGATCAGGTATTCGTAAGCATCGCCCAACGTGTCGCTGTCAGTCGAGAACAATGCCATGCCGCGCGCGATCTCTGAGATGATCGAGCAAAGTTTGTCGTTCTTGTCAGTCTGACGCTTACCGAGCTTTTCGGAGTAAAGGTTTATCTCCGAGAAAAGGCCTTGGAATTTGCTTTGGAACGACTTCTCTTCGATGTACTTAAAACCCTTCTGCAACGTGTCCAGCAAGTTGCCGCTTTGCGTTTTTGCCAAATGAACGATATGGCCCCACAGGTACTCAGGCTTGATGACGTAGTGTGCCTTGCGCCGCATTTGTTGCTCGAACGCATCTACATCCGCGCGGTTTTTCGCGTACCAGATCGACAGTGGCGTCTTGACGGCGTTGCCGATCGCATTCGGATCGGGGTAGTCCGATCCCAGCTCCTTCTTCGCTGCCATCTCGTAGTTATCGGAGAGGTAACGTAGAAACAGGAATGACAACATGTAGTCGCGAAAGTCATCCGCATTCATCGCGCCGCGCAGCTGGTCGGCGATGGCCCAGAGAGTTTTGCCGAGTTGTTTCTGGTCGTTTTCGGTCATGTTCTGTTACGTCGCTTCGTTCGGAAACAGCGCTGGGCTGAATGGATGTCGGGTGATGAACTGCCGCAATACGTTCGCGAAAAGTTTCTTGTTGTCAGGCAACATGGCTCTGGGCTCGTAGAGCGAGTAGTCGCCATGGTTCATCAGATCGATAACTCGCTTGTATACCGTTTGGTTCGGGTCATCGTCGTCGGCCTTGATGCACTCCTCCCACTTGGCGTAGCCGAAGAAGCACGCCGTCTGCTCCATGACACGACGCATCATGTTGAAGTGGTGGGTACGTAGTGCGTCCGACTTCACGGCCTCGTGCAATTCGACCAGTGATGCGAGGTGATACAGAAAAGGTGTGCTATCGGTTTCGTGCAAGGCAAAGCCTTCGCCTTGGGTTCCCTTGCTGAGAAAATATCGGCGCGGCTTCTTCATTTCATTGCACAGCACGTTGAAGAACAGTACATGATGCGTGGATATCACCACACGCAATTGGTCGTGCGATCTGGTTACCAGTTGTGAAAGATGGTGCGCAACCATTACCGCATTATTGTCATCGAGCGAAGAGATGGGATCGTCGATGTAGATGTATCGCACCCACTTATAGGCCTCGGCGCCGTCCAGTGTCAGTTGCAGGATGGCCAGGAAGAAGCACCAGATGAACATGTTCTCTTCGCCGCGCGAAACCTTGATGTCTTCCTCCCGCTTCGTCTCGTAGGTGCCGTCATGCCTCTTCTGTCGCGTCTCGCGCGCAAAGCTGATTTCCCATGTATCGGTGTCGATTTCGAATTCGAAATCGGCATAGCGGTTAAGTAGTTGGCGAATACCCTTTTCCATCGCCTGCCCGTCGAGCCCATCGAAGAAGCGGGATTCCCGGTTGATCTTCAACACGCGCTCGCGGTCGTTGGCGAGATCGTTGTCCCACTGAAACAGGTCTTCGGTAAATGCATTGAAGTAGAGTGTGTCCCGCCCGATCACCTCGCCGTTCTCATCGATCTTTTTGCCAAGATTCTTGAACGCGGTGGACAGCCGTGTCTTGCCCGTGCCGTTATAGGCGTAGAGCAGAATGAATTTCTTTCTCTCCAGCTCCTGACGAAGATGCTCGGCCAAGGCCGGGAGATCGGGGAACGGCACGCCTGTGCTTTGGCCTGACTGCTTTGGCTCGGCTGCCGTCATGGCTTTGGGCGTCTCTTGATTTTGTTTTCCAGCGCGGCCAGCTCAGCCTCATCGGCGGCATCGGCTGCGCGTGCTTCCTGCTGTCTACGTTGTTCGTCGAAGACAAGGTAACGCTCGGTAGTCTGCATCGCCATCTGTTCATGGCTGATAGAGCCTGCATCGGCGAGCACGGGAAAGCCGTTGGAGCGAATAATCTCGCCCACATTTTCCATCCAGAAGCGCATCGGAATGTCTTGCCGGCGCTTGGCGCGTAGCTCGGCGGTTTCCAGAAAGATCACCACCAACCGGTTAAGGGTGTCGATCTCGTCTTCGCTGAGGTAGTTCTTGGCGATCAGGATGTCCTGCTTGCGTACCCGCCCGCCGCCCCACGTACGCAGACCAAAGTGCGGGTCGGTAGGGTTGGCGCGCGCCACGATCAGTTCCGCCGCGGTCTGCTCCGTTACGGCGTAAAGCAGCAGGTTTTGCACGGTGGCGAAAAAAACCTGGGTAGCGCGGTCGGTTTTGTCGTAATCCACGCTCAGCGCGAACAGATCGCGCACCTTCTGGTAAAAGCGTTTTTCCGAGGCGCGAATATCGCGGATGCGCGCCAGCATCTCGTCGAAATAGTCCGGGCGCCCATCGGGGTTCTTTAGCCGCTCGTCGTCCAGCACGAAGCCTTTACGCAGGTACTCCGTCAGCACCGTGTTGGCCCAGCGCCGGAACTGCACGCCGCGCGGCGAGCGCACGCGGTAGCCGACAGCCAGGATGGCGTCGAGGTTGTAGTGCGCCACCCGGTAATTCTTGCCGTCGGCGGCAGTTGTCAACCATTGGTTGACAACTGAATCGGCGTGCAGCTCGCCATCGGCAAAGATCGCTTTGAGATGCTTGGCAATGTTCTGCTTGCTGGTCTGGAACAATTCGGCCATGTCCAGTTGGCTGAGCCATACCGTTTCGCCGTCGGCGCGCAGTTGGATGCGGCTGGTGCCGTCCTCGGTGGTGTAGAGGATCAATTCGCTCATGCGCAAGCACCTTCCGGGACGGGGAACAGCTGTTGCATCAGGCCTTTTTTGTGAGTCTTGAGCGCGGTGAGCTGACCGGACGCAGCTTGGATCTGAGTGTCAAGGGAGGAAAGGCAGTCGACGATGCGTTGCTGCTCGGCAAGCTTGGGAACAGAAACGACAAGCTCTTTCCGAAATGTCGTCGGATTGATGTTCGCCTGGCTCACGCTAGGAAGAGCCAATGCATTTATCCTTGTTTGATAATTCGGCGTGTTCAGCATGAAATTACAGAATGCGGGATTGATCCGCTTCCTGTTTAGACGATACGTAACAATGTAAGACGCAGTGATACACTCTATGTCGCTGTTGAACAGCGAAATTTTTCCGACAAGCGCTTGGCTGTTCGTGCGGTTTAGGAGAATGTCGCCAGGCAACAGGCGAATCCCCTCGAACGACTCGGGATCGAGGTCGAGGTAGACGAGATTTGAAAAACTCAATCCACCGTCGAGCATATTACTCATGCGGATTACTGGATACCGCCCTATATCTGACGTTGAACTTGATGTGCCATAGAAAGATCTCGTAACGAAGTCATCGAATGGATGAGTCGACCATTCCGGCGCATTGCAGAACTCGGGGAAGCGGAGGCGGGGGCGGGTTTCGCCTTCGCGGGGGAAAAGTTGTTGCATCAGGCCGCGTTTGTGCGCCTTCAACGCCTCCGCCTTTTGCCCCTGTGCGGCAATCACTTCGTCCAGCGAGGTCAGGCAGTCGGCGATCTTTTGTTGTTCGGCAATTGATGAAGGCCCATTCGGCAAAGGAACCGGCAGGTTCATCAAGTCTTCGTCGTTGACATTTAATGACCCGTGAGCGCGCGCACCAACGGCGATGCGCGTTCGGAGCCAACTTCCATGCAAATTTATGGAGAACAGATTGTCCAGATAGGTTGGATCAACCACCTCTCCGTTTGTTCGGAAGCACGAAAAAATACTAGTTGGAACGGCGGCGCGCTCATCTCCCATATATCGGGCGATGAATCCCTGTGGAAAAGCTTTGGTCGCGCTCTTGTTGTACGCGAAATCATTTCGTTGAAGAACAACGTAGTTTTTCAACGAATTTCCGGCGATTGTCCGGCCTAGTTTCTCTTGCTGACTTACAAGCCCGATGCCGGATGTAACCGTATATGGCGTGCATTCTGCCGTTCCGACACGTCCGGTCACAAACTCCGAAAAACTCCGCAACTCTTTAGTGACCCAGCCATCACTTTTCCGGAATTCTGGAAATCGCAGCCGTGGGATCGCTATTGGCTTGCCTTGCTTCGCCATCAATTAATCCTCGTACGCCATGAGCCCGGCAATCTCACGCCCACCCGCTCGCTTGTTCAACAGCGGCAGCAGATCGTTCATCAGCGCCAACTCTTTCTGTGCGCGCGCCTTCCAACCCAAATCGAGTGGCGCCAGCAGCTCGGTAAGCTGTTCGCCGTCGAAGATGCGGCGCGCGAGGATATCATCCACGAACGCCTGCAAGGCCGCGACCGTCAGGCCATGCTTTTCGGAGAGCATCGCCAGTTCGCGCGCGGCCTTGTTCGCCTTGAACTGCCGATAGCCAGCGCGGATGGCGGTCTCGTTCAAGCCTTCGCCGGCTTTAAGGCTGCGCACGTATTCGGTGATGTCCTCACGCTCATCCATGAACTTGGCGTCGCTGGCGATCAGGCCGATCAGCTGTTCGCGGTTCATCGTCGACTTGGTCGGCCCCTTGGCCTGGAAGTCGGTGATGAGCTTCATGATGTAGTCGTAGTCGATGGTGGTCGATGCAAACAGCACGAACTCGAAGTCGAGTTGATCGACGTCGTTTTTCTCAAGCGGGTCGAGGCCGCCGGTCTTCTTCTGGCCGATCCGTAGTTCCTCGGCCTTCTGCAGGTATTGGCCACGAAAACTGCGAAGGTCTTCTTTGGAAATGATCTTCTCGACCTGCGTTTTTTGTTCGGACGTAAGATCGGTGTACTGGTCGAGCTGGGTCTGAAGCTTCTGGATTTCCTTGAAGTGCTTGACGAAAGCGACCTTCGCGGCAACACCCCTGAGATTAGCGATGTCGTCCGGCTTGCCGGTGAGACCCTGTAACTGCATGAAGTTGTCGAGGCTGTCGCGCGCGGTCTTGAGCTTGTCGATGACCACGGGCGCGGTGTCCACCAGCCAGATCTCGCGCGCCTTGTCGGCCTTGGCACCGGAAAACAGTGCGATGGCGGCATCGACCTCTTTCTGCTGGCCGCGGAAGTCGAGGATGTTGCCGTAGGGCTTGGTGTCGTTGAGCACGCGGTTGGTGCGACTGAAGGCCTGGATCAGGCCGTGGTGCTTGAGGTTCTTGTCGACGTACAGCGTGTTGAGGTATTTGCTGTCGAAGCCGGTGAGCAGCATGTCCACCACGATGACGATGTCCAGCTTCTCGCGGCCCTTTTTCGGTAGGTCAGCGTTGGGGAACTTCTGGTCTTTGATGCGCTGTTGCACGTCCTGGTAGTAGGCATCGAATTCTTCGATGCGATGGTTGGTATCGAAGCGCGCGTTGTAGTCGGCGATGATTGCCTTGAGCGCCGCTTTCTTTCCATCGGGATCGTGCTTGTTGTCTTCCTGCTCCTGCGGCAGGTCTTCCTGCAGTTGCTTGACGTCCGCGCTGACGTCGGCCGGCGGCGAGAACACCGCGGCAATGGTGAGCCGCTGCCACTCCGGATCGGCCTGCTTTTTCTCGGCTTGGGCGACCTTGAAAAGCTGGTAGTACTCGATGGCGTCGCTGATGGACGCGGTGGCCAGGATGGCGTTGAAGCGACGGCCGCCGGTGGCGGCATCGTGCTTAGCCAAGATGGCCTCGACCACCGCGCGCTTGGCCAGTGTTTCACCGGGCTTGAGCGGGCGCTTGCCGTCGGGTTTGTAATAGTCCACGTGGAAGCGCAGGACGTTCTTGTCTTCGATGGCGTGGGTGATGGTGTATTCGTGCAGGGATTGCTGGAACAGGTCTTCGGTGGTTTTGAGGGTCTTTTCGTCGCCCTCGATGCGTTTATAGGTGGCGTTCTCTCCGAAGATCGGCGTGCCCGTGAAACCAAACAGCTGCGCGTTGGGGAAGAACTCCTTGATGGCCTGATGGTTGTCGCCGAACTGCGAGCGGTGGCATTCGTCGAAGATAAACACGATGCGCTTGTCGCGCAGCGCTTCGAGCTGCTCGGTGTAGGTGGCTAGTCCGCGCTTTTCACGGCCTTTGTTGCGTTTGCTGTTCTCGGCCAGCGCCAGACCGAGTTTCTGGATGGTGCAGACGATGACCTTGTCGGCTGCGTCGTCGGAAAGCATGCGACGCACCAGTGCGCCGGTATTCGTGTTTTCCTCGACGCAACCTTCCTGAAAGCGGTTGAACTCCTCGCGGGTCTGGCGATCGAGATCCTTGCGATCTACGACGAACAGGCACTTCTCGATGTTCGGGTTGGCCTTCAGCAGCGTGGACGCCTTGAAGCTGGTAAGTGTTTTTCCGCTGCCGGTGGTGTGCCAGATGTAGCCGTTGCCGAGATTTTTCTCAATGCACTCGACAATATTTTTCACGGCGTAGATCTGGTACGGCCGCATCATCAGTAGTTTCTGTTCGCTGGCGACCATGACCATGTAACGGCTGATCATCTGCCCCAGCGTGCACTTGGCCAGGAACGCGTCAGCGAAGGCATAGATGCCGCTGATTTTCGTGTTGTCGGGGGTCGCGTATTGATAGATCGGGAGAAACTGCTCGTCGGCGTTGAAGGCAAAATGCCGAGTGTTGTTGTTCGCGAAGTAATAGGTCACATCGCGGTTGCTGACGACGAACAGCTGGATGAAGCACAACAGCGTGCGTGTATAGCCATTGCCGGGGTCGTTTTTATATTCGACGATCTGCTCGATCGCACGGCGCGGGTTGATGCCGAGTGTTTTCAGTTCGATCTGAACGGCGGGTACGCCGTTGATCAACAGCAGCACATCGTACTGGTGATAGTTGTAGTCGGTGTTGATGCGGAACTGGCTGGCGACTTCGAACGTGTTCTTGCACCAGTCGTTGATGTTGACCAGCGTATAGTTCAGCGGCGTGCCGTCCTCGCGTGTGAAGGCGTTGCGGTTGCGCAGCGTGTGCGCGGCGGTGAAAACGTCAGGGGTGACGATTTCCTCCAGCAATCGCTTGAATTCGGTTTCGGTCAGGCTGACTTGGTTGAGCGCCTCGAATTTTTCGCGGAAATTGCGCTCAAGCGCGGCGCGATCACGGATATCGGGACGTAGCGTGTATTTGAGCTCGCCGAGCTTGGTGATGAGTTCTTGCTCAATGGTGCTTTCCCTGACCTGCATAAAGTCCCCGTTTTAAGGCGGATACCGCACCTGGGTAGGTGTTCGGCGCATCGATTGGAAGTTTATGCTGAGAAGGATAAGTGGTGGGCCCACCAGGATTCGAACCTGGAACCAAGGGATTCGCGTGGTCCAAAGGTTTCCCTCTGGCGCGGACTATCTCTTCACCCTCCGGCGTTTTGCAACGTGCGGGTGGGGTGCGGGACGCTCGAGCCTGTTATGAAGGGCGCTGTAGCCCTCAGGTAGTCTCTGCACCTTCCGGCGGTGTACCGCCGGCTTGGCTCAGGGTTGCCGCCGATCCGCTGGCGCGTCGCTGCGGGTTCCCTGAATTCATCCCGTTCCCGTTCGCGCATTACTGCGCGACGGCACCTTTCGATGAGTCCCCTGCTCTAACCGTTGAGCTATAGGCCCTATCTCGCCGGGCATGATACCAGCATGGTGGTGGGAGTGGTGTTGCGCTGCGCGGTGGTGGCGAGGTGCTCCGATTCCTTAACGTTGCCGGGCTTAAATTATTTGCCCCCTTTTATGCGGAGGCGGAACCATGAGCACTGAAACGGTGGCGAAGCGGTTGGTGGCGCTGTGTCGTGAAGGCAAGTACGAGCAGGCGCAGCATGAGCTTTACGCGAAGGATGCGATCAGCATCGAGCCGCAGGAAATGGCCAGCGGCCCGATGGGTAACGCAAAAGGCTTGCAGGCGATTCTGGAGAAGGGGCATCACTTCATGGAGAACCTGGAGGCGATCCACCAGAACGACGTCAGCGAGCCGGTGGTGGCGGATGGCTGGTTCAGCGTGTCGATGCATCTGGATGCCACGATGAAGGGGCGGGGCAGGATGGATATGCGGGAGATCTGCGTGTATCACGTCAGGGACGACAAGATTGTGCAGGAGCAGTTTTTTTATGATGTGCATTGAGCGCGTTGCGCGCAGGGAAGCGTGGCGGTGTCGATTGGGATGAGAGCCTCGGCGATCTGGTCTTGATGGGGATGGTGGTGTTGGGGTTTGCACCCCAACCTACGCGCTGATTAAAAGGCGCTGGGCCCCGGCGTTCGCCGGGGCGACGGTGCTGATGGATTTATGAGCTGGGGCTGGGTTGGCCCCTCACCCCGGCCCTCTCCCCGGAGGGGAGAGGGAGTAAAGGAAAGAGTGCGGTAGGTTGGGGTGCGAACCCCAACGATTGGGCGTCGATCGAGATGGTGATGTTGGGGTCTGCACCCCAAGCTACGCCAGTGCTGGTTTTGGTTGGTTGAAAAAAAGCCCCGCGAGTGCGGGGCTTTTGTTGTGTTGCGATGGCGCGTTGTGCTTAGTCGATATCGAGGAACGAGCGCAGTTGTTCCGAGCGGCTGGGGTGACGCAGCTTGCGCAGGGCCTTGGCTTCGATCTGGCGGATGCGTTCGCGGGTGACGTCGAACTGCTTGCCGACTTCTTCCAGGGTGTGGTCGGTGTTCATGTCGATGCCGAAGCGCATGCGCAGCACCTTCGCTTCCCGCGGGGTGAGGCCGGCGAGCACGTCGCGCACGGTTTCCACCAGGCCGGTTTCGGTGGCCGAGTCGATCGGCGAGCTGGCGTTGGTGTCTTCGATGAAGTCGCCCAAGTGCGAATCTTCGTCGTCGCCGATGGGGGTTTCCATCGAGATCGGTTCCTTCGCGATCTTCAGCACCTTGCGGATCTTATCCTCGGGCATGTCCATTTCCTTGGACAGCTCTTCCGGCGTCGGCTCGCGGCCGAACTGCTGCAGCATCTGGCGCGAGATGCGGTTGAGCTTGTTGATCGTTTCGATCATGTGCACCGGAATACGGATGGTGCGCGCCTGGTCCGCGATGGAGCGCGTGATGGCCTGGCGGATCCACCACGTGGCATACGTGGAGAACTTGTAGCCACGACGGTATTCGAACTTGTCCACCGCCTTCATCAGGCCGATGTTGCCTTCCTGGATGAGGTCGAGGAACTGCAGGCCGCGGTTGGTGTACTTCTTGGCGATCGAGATCACCAGGCGCAGGTTGGCCTCCACCATTTCCTTCTTGGCGCGGCGTGCCTTGGCTTCGCCCACCGACATGCTGCGGTTGATTTCCTTGATGTCGGTCAGCGGCAGGAACAGCTTCTTCTCGATGTCCTGCAGCTTCTGCTGTTCGGCATCGATCTGTTCGCGGTAGTTCTTGATGTTGGGCGACCACTTCTGGCGCTTGCGGCCCAGCTCTTCGGCCCAGCCGAGGTTGCCCTCGTTGCTGGGGAAGGCTTTGAGGAATTCGGCCTTGGGCATCTTCACGTGCTTGACGAACACGTCCATCAGCACGCGCTCGTGATGGCGGATGTCGCCGACCACTTCGCGCAGGCGGCGCACGAAGCTGTCGATCAGGGCGGAGGGAAGCTTGAGCTTCAGGAACTCCTCGGCCATCTGGTCGCGCAGCTTGGTGACCTTCTTGTCGTTGATGTCGGTGGCCTTGACGGAGGCCTTCTGGAACTTGCCGTAGTAGTCGCGCAGCAGTTCCATGCGGCGCTTCACTTCTTCCGGATCGGGACCGCTCGGGCCGGCTTCTTCGTCTTCGCCGTCGCCGGCGGCTTCTTCGTCTTCGTCCTCGTCCACCTCGGCATCGCTTTCGGCGGCGGCGAGCTCCGCTTCGGCCAGGGCGGCGTCGGCGGCCTGCTCCAGGTCGGCGAAGCCGGCCAGGATTTCGCTGAGGCGGCGCTTGCCGTCCAGATGCTGGTCGTATTCTTCCAGCAGCATTTCGATGGTCAGCGGGAAGCTGGCCAGCGCGGTCTGCACCTGGGTGAGGCCTTCCTCGATGCGCTTGGCGATGGCGATTTCGCCTTCGCGGGTGAGCAGCTCGACCGTGCCCATCTCGCGCATGTACATGCGCACCGGGTCGGTGGTGCGGCCTACTTCGGAATCGACGGCCGAGAGCAGCGCGACGGCTTCTTCGGCGGCGGTTTCGTCATCGGTGGCCACGCCAGGGGCGTTGTCGGCGAGCGGGTCGGCGTCGGGGGCAGCATCGTGCACGTCGATGCCCACGCCCTTGAGCACTGCCATGATGTCTTCGATCTGCTCCGGATCGACGATGTCGTCGGGAAGGTGATCGTTGATTTCGGCGTAAGTCAGATAGCCCTGCTCCAAGCCTTTGGAGATAAGCGCTTTGATTTCCGACTGTTGCTCGTGGGCTTTGTTGTTCATACCGTCCGCCGCGGGATAGGAACCAATCAGTATAGCGATGTGCTGCTTTTTTGACCAGTTTTCAAGTGAAAAATTCGCTGTCATCGGCACGCAAAAATCGCGCCAAATCGCGGGTTTCGGAGGGAATGACAGCGTTCGTGGGGTTGCTCATTGGCCAGGCCATCTAACGCACCTCGAGCCAAAAGGTGACAGGGCCATCGTTGACCAGATGTACCTGCATATGGGCACCGAAGCGCCCGATTTCCACCCCAGGATGCGCCGCGCGCGCCAGTTCCACCAGCCGCTCGAACCAGATCCGGCCATGCTCGGGCGAGGCCGCGCTGGTGAAGCTCGGGCGCATGCCGGAACGGGTGTCGGCGGCGAGCGTGAACTGGCTGACCAGCAGCAGGCCGCCGGCGGTGTCGGTGAGGGAACGATTCATCTTGCCGGCATCGTCGGCGAACACGCGGTAGCCCAGCAGCCGCTCCAGCATGCGCTTGGCCTGCGCTTCGCCGTCTTCGGGCTGCACCGCGACCAGCGCCAGCAGGCCGGGGCCGATGGCGCCTGTGGTTTCGTTGTCGACGTCGACGCGGGCAGAGAGCACGCGCTGGATAAGGGCGATCATGAGATGGACGTGCGGTAGGAGAGGTGCGCGTAACTCTGCAGGGCGGTCGGTGTGCGGTAAAGAGGCGAAGTGCGTGTGGCCGTGGCGCGTGGTTCAACGCCGGCGGAAGGTACGTGCCGATGGTGTAGTCAACGGCAGGCGAGGCGGATGCTTGACATCACGCGCTCGCTACTGGCCGCGCGCCGCTTTACCCTTACGCGTTCGCCCGTTGCCCGTCCGTTATCCATGCGCCCTGACATTTACCTCGTCTACCTGCTGCTGCGCTTGTTCGGCCTGTTGCCGCTGCGCTGGTTGCAGGGGTTGGGGGCGGTGCTTGGGCGGTTGGCGCTAGGCCGCGGTGGCAAGACGGTGCACTACACGGCGGTCAACCTGGAGATCGCAAGACCGGGGTTGGAAGAGGCAGGCCGCGCCGCGCTGTTGCGTGATGCGATGGTGGAAAGCGGCAAATCGATCACCGAGGTGGTGAAGATCTGGGGCTCCGGCGCCGAACGCGCGCTTGCCCTGGTGAAGGAGGTGCGCGGTGAGGCGCTGTTCGATGCGGCGCTGGCGTCCGGCAAAGGCCTGATCATTGCAGCGCCGCACCTGGGATGTTGGGAGCTGCTCAATTACTGGCTGTGCAGCAGAACGCAGATAGCGATTCTGTATCGCCCGCCGCGCATCGCCGCCGTGGAGGCGCTGCTGCGCAAGGTGCGTGGAAAACTGGCGCCGGAGCAGGTGCGTGCGGAAGGTGCCGGCGTGCGTACGCTGTACAAGCGGCTGGCGGCGGGTGGCACCGTGGGAATCTTGCCCGACCAGAAGCCGCGCGAAGGAGAAGGGGAATTTGCGCCTTTGTTCGGGCGTGAGACCAACACCATGGTCTTGCTGCCACGCCTGGCGGCGCGCACCGGCGCCACAGTGCTGTTTGCTTTCGCGGAACGGCTGCCGCGCGGCGAAGGCTATCGCATCCATTTCCTGCCCGCGCCGGAAGGTTTGGACGACGCGGATTTGCCGCGTGCCTGCGCGGCGCTCAATCGTGGAGTGGAGCAGTGCGTGAATCTCGCCTTCGCGCAGTACCAGTGGCATTACAGGCGCTATTCGGCGGATAACCGGCCGAGTCCCTATTAACGGCGGAGCGCAAACATTTGTCGAGGTTTGCACCCTGATATATCCCCACGTTTTTGCCCTGGTCGATGCCCGAGCAAAACGAAGGATTTCATGCCGACAGACTGCTAAAAAGAACAGAGTCGTCATTCCGGCGAAAGCCCACTGCTGTCCGGGGAAAACGAGGCTCTTCAAAAAATGCGCGATACGCGGCAATTTCTCCAGAAAATTCAACGCTACCGAATCGTCATCCCAGCGAAAGCTGGGATCCAGTGCCTTTGACGCTTTGTAAGTCGCTGGATGATTCGCTTCGCTCACCCCTTCGGGGCCATCCTTCGGATGTTCTCCGCGCTGCGCGCTACGTCCAGCTTTCGCTGGGATGACGAACGTTTTAGCCATTTTTGCAAGACCTGCAGACACTTTCCCCGGACAGCAATGAGCGAAAGCCGGAATCCATCGCCAGCACGAAGCATGGATTCCGGCCTTCGCCCACTGCTGTCCGGGGAAGTTCTGTCCGTTGGCCGGTGTATAAGGCATGGCCGTGTTTTTGCGTCATCGCTTGATGTGGTGACTCGCCAATGACTTTCTGAGTGAGCCCCTCTCCCTCCGGGAGAGGGTGCCGAGAGGCGGGTGAGGGTTCGGGCGAAGCGCGATGCTGACGTCTGGCGCAAGTCTTTGTTATCGCGCGCTGGTCGTACCCTCACCCCAACCCCTCTCCCGGGGGGAGAGGGGCTCATGCTTACAGCTCGTCTTATCTTTTCGCGGAGCTACAGTTTTTCCCGGACAGCAATGGGCCTTCGCCGGAATGACGGTGAGGCGATATGGACGATTGTGCGCAGGAATGGCCAGCCTGCTGATTTCGCCCAACATATCAGCTGAAAAAGGTGGGGATGTTTCAGGGTTTGCACCCCAACCTACGGTTCGATCCGGCGCAGGAACACGGTCATTTCTTTCTCCGCCTGCTTGTCGCCGCGCCGTTGCGCCACGGCAATGCCCTGCCGCCATGCTTCGGCGGCGCCGGCTTCATCCTGCGCAGCCAGGCACGCCTTGCCGAGCAGTTTCCACGCTGCGGAATAGTCGGGGTCGAACGTCACCGCTTGGCGCAACGCCTCGATCGCTTCCGCGTGATTTCCCGCATTGAGCAACGCATTGCCCAGCGAAAACCGCAGCAGTGCGCCATCGCGCGGACCACCGCATTGCGCACGCAGGCTTTCGATCAGCGAGGCGCTCACGACTGCGGCTGGTAAGGAGGGCTGGTGGGCACAGGGAAAACGCGCGGCGGCTCCGCGGGCTCCGGCGGCGTGCGGCCGGCACGCAGTGCCGCCACGGTCGGCGCCGACCACACCACCACCCATGACGAACGGAACGGCTGCGCCAGCAGGGCGTAACGCGAGGCGGAGGCGTCGAGGTTATCCGGGTGGGTGATGATCAGGCCGTCGGGGTGATCCTTGGCGAACGCCTGCAAGGCCGCGCCGTCGTGCAATTCCGCAATCGGCTTGGACAGCCTGCCGGCGAAATGAAACTGGCCTTCGTAATTGCCCTCGTAGGCCACCGAGTGCTGATCGGCTTGCGCGGCGGAGATCAGCGTAACAGTGGGGCTGAGGTCGTACTTGTGCCATAGCGTGAGCGTGAACAAGGCATTGAGCGCGAGTGCGCCGAGCAATCCGGCCACCGCCATCCGACGCATTTCGCCACGGCCGCGCACCAGCAGCAGGCCGCCGAGCAGCAGGAACGCCATGCTGAAGGTGCGGCTGTACGGCGCTGCGCCTTCGATCCATTCGTTGTGGAAGGCGTGGCTGGGCCTCAGGTACGGCAGCGCGAACAGCAAGCCCGCGAACAGGATGCTGCCCACGCCGAGCAGCCAGCTGCCCAGCCAGTAGTTCTCGGCCAGCGCGGTGCGGCGCTCGCGCAATACGGCGATGGCGCCGGCCAGCAGCAGCATCCAGCCGCCGAATTCCGGCAACAGGTAGTACCACTGCTTGCCGCTGATCACCGAGAACAGCAGGAATGACGGCAGCAGCCAGCACAGCGCAAAACGCAGCCCGCCTTCCAGCGGTTTGCGCAGCGCGCCGATCGCCACCCATGCGCGCGGCCAAGCGGTGAATGGAAACAGCAGCATCGGCAGCCACACCAGATACCAGCCGAACCAGTGCGGATGGCTTTGCAGCGATTGCGCCTGCTGCGTGCCGTTGACCACGCGCCCGGCGGTCTGGGTAAAGAACAGGCGGTGGCGATAGGCCTCGCCGCCGGCGTAACCCGCGGGAATCGCCCAGGCCAGCAACAAGGCGAAGCCGAGCAGCACGGCCAGCACGCCGCGTCCATACCAGCGCGCGCGGTGCTCGCGCGCCCAGTCGTTCCACAGCGGGCCGAGCAGCCATGGAAACACGATATGCAACAGCATCACCGGCCCCTTGGCGAGCAGGCCGGCGCCGATCAGCAGGCCGAACAGCAGCCAGCGCGGTTTGGCGCGACGCAGCGTGGGCGTAAGGCACAGCAGCGCGCCGAGCACGCAATTGGCCAGCAGCACCTCGTACATGATCTGCAGGCCGAACAGGAACGCATACGACAAGGCCAGCAACATCCACGGCGCCGCCTTCGCCACCCACGGCCGGTCAGGAAACAGCCGGCGCGCCAGCACCGACAATTGCACCAGTTGCACGCCGCCGAAGATCACCTCCAGCACGCGCGGCCAGATGTCGTTCACGCCGAACACGAACCAGCCGGCATGGATCAGCCAGAACAGCAGCGGCACCTTTTCGCTATACGGCTCACCGTTGATATGCGGCACCAGCCAGGCGTGGTCGCGCCACATTTCCCAGGCTACCGCCAGCGTGCGCGTGGAAAACAGCGGCATCGGCCCGTGCGAGAAGATCGCCACCAGCGCCGCCGCGGTCCATAGCGGCAACCAGGGCCACAGGTTGCGCAGGACTTCGGAGCGGCGGTAGGTAGTGGCAGTCTGCACGGTCGGCGCTTTGCGTGGAGGTGGCGGGATTCTAGCCGGTTCGGCTTGCTTGGCCCTTATACACAATCTCGCGCAGATGTCTCGTAGGTTGGGTTAGCGCAGCGTAACCCAACGATTCCGCTTCGAAGACGTTGGGTTACGCTGCGCTAACCCAACCTACGGGTGCGATCAGGCCGGGCCCCAATAGCCGATGCGCTTGCGCAGCTTCAGCTTGCGCCACCAGTTCTTCGGCTTGGGTTTGCGATTGCGCCCGCCTGCGGCGATGAAGGCGTCGATCGCATCGAGCACGCGTTCGCTGGAGCGGCCGTCGTGGTACGGATGGATCGCCTCGCCGAAGTCCTTGATCGCCTGCATCAGTTCCGGTGGACGCGACAGCGCGCGTTCGATCGCCGGCTCAAACTGGGCCGCGTCGTCGATGTCGATCAGCTGCGGACCCGGCGCGCGATTCTTGAACGTCACCACCGGCTTGCCGGTGAGCAGGAATTCGCTCAGCGCCGACGACGTGTCCGAGCACATCATGTCGACCTGCGGGAACAGCTCCAGGATGTTGTCGTTCTCGGCAAAGCTAAGGTGCTCGTTCTGCAGCGCCTTGTATTTCGCCACCGTCTCCGGGCTCATCTTGGGATGGAACGACACGATCCAGCGCCAGCGGCCATCGCGCGAAAGGCGCTTCACTTCCTCATACAGAATTTCCGCTGCGCTCCACGATGGCGAAAACGTGGAGTGATAGAGAATCACCGGCGGCGTGCGCACCGGCGGCAGCGGTCCGGCGATCTCCTTCAGGAACGGATCGAGCTTGGGCCAACCGGTTTCCATGACGGCGAAATGCCCCAGCTTCTGCGCCAGCGCGCCGAACTGCGCGGTATCGCGCGGACCGGTGGTGCAGTACAAGTCGAAGAAACCTCGGATATAGACGTGCCGGGGCTTGCCCGCGTTGAAGCCGTGGAACACTTCCACCTTCACGCCTGGAAAGAAATGCGGCAGATGATTGCCGGGCGTGATCACCGCGATCGGCTTCCATTGGCGCACTTCACGCACGCTGAGCAGGCGCTCGCCCTCGACCAGGTCTTCCGCGCCGGGGCCGTCGAAGAACCACGCGGTTTCATCGCCGCGCGCGCGGATCGCTTCCTGCAGCGGGCGCAGGATGGCCAGCGCGTAGCGTTCCGATCCGTACAGCAGGTAATGCTTGGGCATATCAGTGATCCAGGCCGCTGCGGGTAAGTGCCGCCGCAGCGGTGTCGCGGGAAGCGGGGTTGAGGCGCATTTCGTAATAGCGCATGCGTTTGTAGGCCGCATAGGTGGCGGCGGTCTGCGCGATCGCATAGCCGCGCCAGCCATCGAGAAAGCCCAGCCGCAGCACGTAATCCTTGAAGAACGCCAGCGCGAACACGAACGGCGTCTGCCACATGCGCGCGGGCTTGTTCTTGTCCAGCCAGTCGCGGCATTTCAGCTCGGCGTACAGCAGCACCTTCAGCTGCTTCTCCACCAGGCTGGGATTGTTGTCGTGCAGGAACGGCGCGTGGAAGGTGACCGATGCGCCTTTGAACTGCAGCGATTCGTGCACGCGCACGTCGCTCCAGCGGGCGCGGTCGCGGTGGTACAGGCGCGCCAGCTTCTCGCCCACCGCCGGACGGTACCAGCGCATCGGCCTGCCCATATAGATGAGGTGCCGGCGCAGGATCGCCGCGGCGGTGTCACCCGCCATCAACGCGGGCAGACGGCGCTCGAGTTCCAAGGCCAGTTCCGGGGTGAGGTATTCGTCCGCATCCAGCGCGAGAATCCAGGGATGGCTGCACTGCGTGGCGGCGAAGTTGCGCTGCGGGCCGAAGCCGAGCCATTCCTGCTGCACCACGCGCGCGCCATGGGCACGGGCGATGGCCACGGTGTCGTCGGTGCTGCCGCTGTCCACCACCAGCTTCTCGGCGGCGAACGGCACGCTGTCCAGGCAGCGCGCGATTTTTTGCGACTCGTTGCGGGTGATGACCACCAGGGTGATCGGTAGCAAAGAGGACGTCATAGGGTTTGCGGACGACTCGACCAGCTTGCGCTTTTTACCGCGGACATGAACGCCGAGCACCCCCACGCTATCCACTTGATCGCATGCTTGCGACGCCCCAGCAGGCCATACAGCGGCACCACGATAAGGGCGCTCAGCACGGTCTTGGCCAGATACCAGCGCGCCGCCCAGAGCCCCTGGTAGCGGCGGATGGCCCAATGCCGGGAGCGTGCGTAGTGAAAATGCTTGGTGAACCGTATCCGCAGCGTCGCCTTGGACGATCCGCCACCGATGTGCCGCGCGTTGGCGCCGGGCTCGAACAGGCAGGCGTAACCTTGCCGCTGAAGGCGCAGGCACAGGTCGTCGTCTTCGTAATACAGGAAAAAGTATTCGTCGAAGCCGCCGACCTGGCGGAATTTCTCGGTATCGATGAGCAGGCAGCAGCCGTGCAGCCATTTGGCGCAACATGTGCCATCCGGGACGCGATAGGGCTTGCTGGGCGGATATTCGTAAAAGGCCGGCCGAAAACACATCTGCGGCACATTGCCCTTGCGCCAGCTCTGCGGGGCGACGATGGCGGTATTGGGATATCGCTGCAGCGTGTCTTTCAGCTTGAGCACATCGGCAGGCTCGATATCCGAATCGGGATTGAGCAGCAGCGCCAACGGCGTATGCACCTCGCGCATGGCCTGGTTGTTCGCCCTGGCGAACCCGGCGTTGCTGTCGCGCGCGATCAGCTTCGCGTGCGGCAGGTGCTCGCGCAGCGCCTCGATGGTGCCGTCGCCACTGCCATTGTCGATCACGATCACATGCGGAAAATGCCGCAAGGTCTCACACAAGCCGTCGACCAGGGCGCGACTGTGGTACGTCACGCATATCACGGTGACCTGGTCCAGTTCGGAGGTGCTCATGCAGCGACCTCCGAAGGCACGCGGGGTATCTGCTTTTGACGTGGCAGCAAGGGCATGGAGGCGAGAAGGAGAATGAATAGGTGCCGATGGGAAAAATCCGCCCACAGGCAGTTGCCCAGGCCTGCGGTTATATAGACCAGGAAAATGCACACGTAAATATCGCGCTCCGGCGGAGCAAGCCGCCGCATATGGCGCAGCAGGGCAGCCAACAGCAGCAGATAGATCAGAAGGCCGAGCTGGCCCTCCTCGGAAGCGATCAGCAACATCTCCTGATGCGGATGGCCTTCCATGAAGGCGCTCGAGTCAGGCATATGTTCGACGGCACGTTGATAGTTCGGCAGCCATTGACCGTATCCGTGTCCAAGCCAGGGAGCCGTTTCGATAATCCGCACGGTGCGCCGCCACAGTTCCAGGCGAATACCGGCCGACGTCGGCTGCCTGGACTTGCTGTATTGCGAAATTTCCTGCGAGACGGAGACCACCAGGCGTTCCTGGATCGGCGAGAGCTCCCAGATCGCGACGCCGGCCACCAGGGCTGCGACGCCGATGGCGGCCAGATGCTGGCGCTTCAGCCGGGAACGGCGCAACAGGCGATACACCCAATACGCCAGCAGCGGAATCAACGCGATGTAGCTCGTGCGGCTTTCAATGAGCAGGGTTACGTTGATGAAGGCCAGCAGCGCGAGCAGGGCGAAGCCCAGCTTTGCCTGCCTGGAGGCTGACGTGATGCTTTTGGCCAGCGCAATGCTGCCCAGGATGAGCGTGGCGATGCCTTGCTGGGTGTACTCCTTGAACACGGTATTGCGCATGTCCGGAACGCTGCTCACCACCTCGCGCTCCGGAATCAGGCCGATGGCCATGCCATAGGAGATGAGCAGCACCAGCAGCATGGCCAGGAAAAACGCCATCAGGGCGCGCCTCCACCATTGTCCGGTCTGCAGCAGCGAGGCGAAGAACAAGGGGTAGAGAAACGCCCAGAACGCGGTGCCGAGATTGGGCAGCCGACCTTGCTGTAAATACCAGGCGTGCAGGAAGCTCAGGCCCAGCACGCCCCACCACAGCAGAGCGCCGCGAGCTATCGGGCTTTGCCAGGCCGTCGACCAGCGTTGCTTGAGATCGCTGCCAAGCATTGAACACAGCACGGCCAGGCCGATGGCGACATTGGTGGCCGGCTTGTTGATGGGCACCACGAACAGGCTGGCCACGGCGCACCACTGACCAACGAGCAGGATCAGATGGCGTATACGAAACGGTTCGCTGGTCGAGTTGGCCATGAAAACTGCAGGGAAAGGGAGCTGGGACGCCTGTGTGAAGCCATCCGGTTGGATGGCTTGATGGGGATTGGCGGACGGCATCTTAACCCAAGGCCCGTGTAGCCATTTATCGGCAGCAAGCCATTTTCGTCGTCTGTTTATGGAACCTCTTCGTCCGCTACCGAGCCGGGTACGCATCCTGCGATCACCGCATCGGCCTTGAACAGCCACCAGTCGCGCCGGTTTGCGTGACCGACGTTGATGGCCTTGCTGCGATTTACACAATCGCCCATCGCCGTTTCCTGAACGAACAGCCAGCGCGTGGCGGGAGCGGCAGCCTGCCACTGCACGCCGCGCGTGAATTGTTGCGACGACGGTGCAGTGAAACCAAAATCCATCGCATGTCGATCGAGCATCAGCATGTTCTGCTCTTTCCAGTCGACCAGGCCGATCTCATCCTGGGCGCCGAGGTGCGCGGCGACACGGTCCATCAATCCGACCGACGAGCTGCTGTCATTGAGCAGCGGATATGCCCATGCGCCCCACACCAGCCACAACGCGAGCATGCCGCTTGCGATCGCGTAGTGCACGCGACGCAGCCGGAAGATCGCCAGCGCCAGCCACTGCGCGGCGCCGATCGCGATGCACATCCACCACAGGCTGTTGGCGGGGCCTTCGAAGCCGCGGTCGTACGCCAGCCGAGTGGCGAAGGCCGGGTGAGCGCTGAGCGCATAGATGCCTACGCCGAGCATGCACCCGCCGATCAGCAGCAGAAACAGCACGCCGAGCGTGCGCAGCCAGCGCTTGGTGAGCATCTCCTCCAGGTACGGCGCGGTGATCAGGGCGAGCATCGGCACGATCGGCAGGATGTAGACGTCTCGTTTGCCGCCCGATGCGCTGAAAAACAGGAACACCAGTACGATCCAACCTAGCGGCAGCAGGATGCGTGCATCCATCGCCTTGAGCGACCGCCACCAGCGCGGCAGCGTGCCGGGATAGGTGAGCGACAGCGGCAGCCAGTTGTAGACCATCAATGGCAGATAGAACAGCGGCCCGTGCAGATGGTGCCAGGCGTTCGCGTAACGATGCGCCGTCTGCTTGAACAGGATGTTGCCGACGTACGCGCTATAGACCGGATCGCCCGCATGCGATCGTGCGGCCAGCAGCATCGGCACCAGCCACAGCGCAATCGCCGCCAGCGTGGCAACCAGGCCCAGCGACCAGCGCCACCATGTAGCGTTGTCGATCGCGGCGAGTCCGTTCCAGCGGCGAACGGCAGCCCATGCATACGGCAACAACATCAGCAGGGCGAGAAAGCCCACGCCTTTGGTGATCACGCCCAGGCCGGCGCAGAAGCAGCCTAACCAGTACAGCCGCCAGTTCGGTCCGCACAACAGGTGGCGCAACAAACCCCAGTTGGCCGCGGTGATGAAGAACACTACCAACGGATCGATCTGCGCCCGCTTGGACTGAAACACGAACTGGATGCACATCAGCGCAGCCATTGCTGCATAGCGGCCGACTCTGCGGTTCCACAACCGCGCGCCGAGATCGTAGATAAACCACAGCGTGCCCAGCGCGCCAAGGAACGAGGGCAGCATGAACGCGATGCGCCAGCTGCGCACCAGCTCGAAGCCGGCCGCTTCCAGCCACATCAGCATCGGCGGCTTGTCTGCGTAGAGTTCCACGCCGCGATGCGGGAACAGCCAGTCGCCGCTTTCCACCATCTGCTTGGCGGCGAGGGTGTAGCGCGGTTCGTCGGAAGGCCAGGGATCGCGCAGGCCGATGCCGATGCCGAGGATCAGGATGGCGAAGATAACCAACAGCCAGAATTGGCGGCGCTCGAACGATGACTCCCTCTCCCCTCCGGGGAGAACACCGCTATCTTTCCCTTTCCCCAAGGGGAAAGGGGTGGGGTGAGGGGCTGCGCTGGCCATAGATCCCATTACTTACGTGACTCTAGAAGGCTCGTTGATAAGGTTGAGCTTGTCGCGAGATTGGCCCCTCACCCCAGCCCTCTCCCCGAAGGAGAGAGGGAGTTTGGACGGCCGCGAGAGTGAAGGCCTACGCGCGCTCAAGCACGGCATAGTACATGCCGTCGAGGTCGTCATCGCCGGGCAAGATCTGCCAGCCGACGGCGGCAGCTTGGCCTGCGGGCAGTTGCACGGCGATGACGCGCGCATCCTTGCGGCCGGCAAGAAAACCTTCCAGTACCGCTTCGTTCTCCGCACGCAGCAGCGAGCAGGTCACATAGACCATGCGTCCACCCGGCGCCAGCAACGGCCATAGCGCATCGAGAATGCGCCGCTGTTGCGCCACCAGCGCATCGATATCGCTGGCGCGGCGATGCAAACGCACGTCCGGACGACGGCGCAGTACGCCGGTGGCCGAGCAGGGCGCATCGATCAGGATGCGATCGAACGGCTGGCCATCCCACCACGCGGCAGGGTCGCCCGCATCGCCGATGCGCAGGTCCGCTTGCAGGCCGAGCCGTTCCAGATTCTGGCGGATGCGCGCGGCGCGCGCGGCGTCGAACTCCACCGCGGTCAGCGCGATATCCGCGCGTTCCAGCAAGTGGCAGGCCTTGCCGCCCGGTGCGGCGCAGGCGTCCAGCACGCGCTGGCCGTTGTGCAGGTCGAGCAGATCGGCCGATACCTGCGCGGCGCCATCCTGCACGGCGAACAAGCCTTGCGCGAAGCCTGGCATGCGCGTGACGTCGCTGCTATGCGGCAGCACGATGCCGTCGCTGAGCCAGGGATGCGCATCGGCGCTGTAGCCAGCGGTGCGCAGTTGTTCGATCAGCGCATCGCGCGAGGTTCGCCGGCGATTCGCGCGCAGCATCAAGGGCGGTTCGCGATTGCAGTCGGCAAGCACGGCGTCAACGTGCGCCGGCCAGTCGGAGGCGATGGCATTTACCAGCCACGGTGGCATGGCGTAGCGCGACGATGGCTGCGCATCCAGCTCGGCCAGCAACGTGACGCGTTCGCGTTGCCAGCGGCGCAGCACGGCGTTCACCAGTCCGGCCAGGCGCGGGCGATTCAAGGCGCGCACGGCTTCGACGGTGGCGGCGACGGCGGCGTAATCCTGCAGTTGGAGAATGTCCAACTGCACCAGGCCGAGCACGAGCAATGCGTGCACGTCCGGTTCCTTGCGGCGCAGCGGTTTGTCGAGCAGGCGATCGAGTGCGGCGTCGAAGCGCAGCCACCAGCGCGCGCCATCGTTCAATAGTGCGGTCAGCAAGGCGCGGTCGCGCGGATCGCGCAGTTTCGGCGCACGTTGATCCATCGCTTCGCGCAGCGACATGCCGCGCAGCGCAATATCCGCCAGCGCCTGCGCGGCAAGGGCACGCGTATCGGTCATCGTGCGCTGCGCAGTTCGGGACGGGCGTTGAGATAGTCGGCGGCGGTGATGCGTTTGCCGCCGGCGCGCTGCAGGGCGGTGATGCGCAGCATGCCTTCGCCACAGGCGATGTCGATGCCATCACGCTGCGCGGCGATCACCTTGCCGGGCGCCGCGTTGTGGTGCTGATCGATCGCCTGCGCGGCCCAGATGCGCACGTTCTCGCCGGCCACGTCGC
>CBJMMB010000009.1:0-50778 GCA_966430775.1 uncultured Dyella sp.
TTTTTTTAAGAGCCTCATTTTCCCCGGACAGCAGTGGGCCTTCGCCGGAATGACGGTGAGGTGATAGAGAAAGTTCGGTGCGAAACAGATAGTCGTCTGATTTCGCTCAACATATCGACCGAAAACGTGGCGATATCTCAGAGTTTGCACCCAACCTACGCATCATTCCTTCAACCGCGGTACCCCGTGCACGTCGCGCTCTTCGATCGCGATCGGCCGCGTGTCCAGCTTTCCGCCGACGACGGGACTCTCGGGCAGCGGCTCCGTAACCTCGCCACGCACCATGGCGATGGCATTGCGATAACAACGCTGCGCCAAGGCGGCGTCGCCCAGGCCGGTGTAGACATCGCCCAGCGCTTCCCATCCACCGGTGCTGGGAACCAGCGCAAGCGAACGCTCCAGATACTGCCGCGCCTTGGCCCACAGGCTCAGCCGCGCGCACATGCGGCCCAGCGTAAGCAGCAGGCTGGGATCGTTGGGATGGGCTTCGAGCCATGCTTCGGCGCGACGCATGCGCGCGTCCAGATCATCACCCGCGAGCAGGCCGTAGGTTTCGACCAGTTGCGGCGACCATTCGCGGCGCAGCGCGGATTCCACTTCGTCCATCGCCGGCAGCACCAGGCCGTAGCTTGCGGCCTTGCGCGCGTAGGCATCGATCACCGCCGGCGCGCGACGCTGCGCCTTGGGCAGTTGCGACCACAAGGTGTTGAGCACGGCGCCATCGCCGGCGGCCTGGATGCTGGCGACCAGCACCAGCGTTTCCAGCGAGGCGTAGGCGCGTGCGCTCATCACGCCGCTTTTCTGCAACGGTTCGAGCGCATTGCGCGCACGGCGCGTATCGCCGGCCGCCAAGGCGGCGAGCACCAGTTCGCGCCAGCCGCCAGGGCTCAGGTTGCCGCTGTCGCCTTCCGGGATGAGCAGGGCGAGGGCTTCGGCCGGCTTGCCGTCGCGCCGCAAGACCCGTGCGCGCAACACGCGTGCGGCGCGTGGCGCGACTTGCGAAGCCTGGTTCAGGGATTCGAGCGCACGCGCATGTTCGCCGCGGCGCGATGCAGCTTCCGCTGCGGCAAGCAGTGCCGGGCCGCGCAAGGTATCCAGGCGCGAGGCGCGATGCAGATCGCGCTCGGCGTCACCGTGACGGCCTTCCATCAAGGCGACCAGGCCATCGGCAAGACGCTGCCGGCTCACGCGGCGATGCCGGCGAGAAAAGGCACCGAACGGCCAGCGCACGGCGCGCCACAGCACGCCCAACAAGGCCCAGATCACCAACAGGATCAACACCGCGGCCAGCAGGCTGGTCTGCACGTTGACGCCGCGGAAGCGAATCAACACATAGCCGGGATCTTCGGCCACCCAATGCCAGCCAAACGCGGCCAGCGCGGCGACGACCACCAGCGCCAGGATCCAGCGCCACAGCTTCATGGCTTGGCACCGTTCGAAGGCGCAGCGTTTTCCGTGTTCGGCTTGAGCGCATGCACGGCGCGCAGGTTGCGCAGCTCGCTCAACGCGGCGCCGAGCTTCACCGGCGCACCGGGCTTGAGCTGGCCAAGCAGCGTGGCGATGCGTTGATGCGCCTGCTGCACGGCGGGCGACTGCATGTCGAATTGTGCGGCCAGGCCGGCATCGGCGCGCTTCAGCGCGGTGGTGGCGGCGTCGCTATCCCATGCCAGCAATCCGGCCTGTGCCTGCGCGAGATCCAGCGCCACCAGTTCGCGCGCGATGCGCGCATCGGCGATATCCACCGGTGCGCCGTTGTCGCGCCGGATCTGCACCACGTTCTTCAGTGCGTTCCAGATGCGCGACCACACGCCGGTACTTGTCTGCGCAGTGGGTTCGTCCAGCGGCCGCAGCGGAAGATTGGGCAGTTCGTTGCGCAACTGCATCACGCTGTCGAGCAGCGGCGCGGGATCGGCCGACTGGCTCTTGGCCAGCGCCTCGTGCTCTGCCTCGATGCTTTGCTGCACGCCCTTGAAGGCGCTGTCGTTGACGCCGGCCAGGGTTTGCCCGGCCAGCGCAAACGCCTGCGCCGCGCCTTGCGCGTCGTGGAACAGCGTGTAGCGTTCGGTGCCCATGCGCAGCAGCGATTCGGTTTCGTCCAGGCGCATGGCGTCCTGGCCGGAGAGCGTTTTTTCCGACAGCTTGCCGACCGCTTCTTCCAGGTCGCGCACGCGCTGGTCCTGCGAAAGCAGTTCTTCGCGCAGCGAACGGTTGACCTGGTCGGCGTCGTTCAAGCGCTGCAGCAGCAGGTTGCCCTGGCTGGTGGTGGTCGACAGCGTGCGCTCCAGCGTGTTCATGCGCTCTTCCAGCGCCGCAGTGGTGCGCAGCGCCTGCGCATTGATGTGCAGCAGCTGCCATTGCCGCCAGGCGACGTAGCCGACGCCAATGATCGCGATCAGGGCCAGCAGCAGCGCCAGCGCCAGCGTGCCGCCTGCGGGACGCGCGGGCGGCGTGGGCCGAGGGCTGCGCGCAGGGTCGGGAGGCGTGCCCATGCCGGGCGTGGTACGTACGTCGGAGGTGAGATCGTCCTGGCTCATGCGCGCAATGCTAACAGCCTGGGGCGCCGCGATCGTGGGGTGACCGTGAACGAACGGCGCAGGCGCCCGCCAGCAAATCGCCCTGGTTGGCCGACGACGCGCGATGGATGCGCGCGAAGCCGGCCGCGCGGGCGGCCGCCTCGATCCGTTCGCTGCTGACCACGGCGGTGGCCTGGCGCAACCGTTCCCATGCCGTGACAGGCAATTGCTGCTTGAGATGCTGCAGCGCCTCGATGCTGGAAAGCAGCACGCAGGCCTCGGGCGACAGCTGCAACAGCGCCTCGGCATGGCGTCGGGTAAGGCGCGGTGCGCTGCGCTGGTACACGTGCACTTCGCGCAGGATCGCGCCGCGTTCGGCAAGTTGCTGCTGCATCAGGCCGCGACCACCCGGCGCGGTGACCAGGGCCACACGCCGGCCCGCCGGATGCTGCAGCGACGGCAGCGCCAGCATGCCCTCGCTGTCCTGGCGTGACGCTGGCACCTGAGCGTAGATGCCGTGCCGCTGCAAGGCACGCGCCGTGCCCTGCCCCACCGCGACGACATCGCCGTGCGTCTGTTTCAACGGCGCGAGCGCGAACGCATAGCGGACCGCTGCGGGGCTGGTGAAGATCAGTACATCGTCGCCCTGCGCTTCCTGCCATTGCGCGCGTGCGTGTGAGGTGTCGAAACTGCCGCGCAGGGAAAGACCGGGGAGCAGCAACGGCGTGCCGCCCAGGGCGCGCACTTTCTTGGCTAGCGGCGTGCCGGTACCGGCAGGGCGGGTGATGACGACGGTGCAGCCGGCCAGCGTGGTTCCCTCTTCGCGTGGGATAGAAGCGCTGCGCTTGCCACGATGCACCGGAGTTTCGTGCGCCATCGACTCGAATACCTGAAATAGAAAACAGATCCCTGATTAGCGCCGAATCGCACAGCTCGCCGCCATCTGTTCCCTCCCCTACGTGCAGTAGGGGAGGGTTAGGGTGGGGTGAAGCAAGCTCGCGACGGATTTCAAGCGCGCCGCAAGCTCGTACAACCCCATCCCGGCCCTCCCTACTACGCAGGGGAGGGAGCAAGCGTTCGCTGCTGAGGTTCGACGCTAATCAGGAACACGTTTGGTCGCAAGGTGGATGTCCCACTTCTCGACAGGAAAGGAACCCATATATCGCGAGTGTAGCCTCTACACTGTCGCCCCCTCCTCAAGTCCCCGCCGTCCCATGCAGAAGCTCGATCCGCACTCGTCCGCCCAGGCCCTGGTGAATTTCATCCAAGCAAGCATTCCGCTGGCGCACACGATGGGCATCGAACTGGGCCGCTACGATGGCGACAGCCTGGTGCTCGGCTGCCCGCTGGCGCCGAACGTGAACGACAAGGGCTGCGCCTTCGGCGGCAGCCTGACCAGCCTGATGACGCTGGCCGGCTGGGGCGTGGTGGAGCTGGCGCTGCGCCAGCGCGGCGAGGATTGCGATGTGTACGTGGGCGAATCCACCGTGCGCTATCTCGAACCGGTATGGGGCGATTTCCAGGCCGAGGCGCGGCTGGCCGAAGGCGCCGACTGGGACACGTTCTTCAGCACCTTGTCCGCCCGCAACCGCGCGCGCATCGCGGTACGCTGCCAGGTGCCCGGCGAGAACGGCAAGCCGGCGGCCACGCTTGAGGCGCAGTTCGTGGCTAAGCGCCGCGTGGCTACGGCAGAATAGACCAACTCCGAAGGGGAAATTCCATGCGCCGTATCGTCGGTCCGATCCTGCTGTCGACCCTGCTGCTGTCCGGCTGCGCCACCGACCGGCGCAATGACGCGCTCGCCCACACCATGATCGCCTACGCGAACGCGGTGCGCTGGGACGGTTTCGAAGCGGCCGAACAATTCGTCGACCCCAAGGTGCGCGACGCGCATCCGATCACCGACCTGGACCGGGAACGCTTCAAGCAGGTGCAGGTGAACGACTACGACGACGGCAACGGCCCGGTGGCTTCGGGCGAGAACGAAGTCCGCCAGAACGTGCGCATCAGCCTGACCAACCTGCACACGCAATCCGTACGCACCATCGTCGACCGGCAGGTGTGGCGCTACGACCCGGAAAAGGGCAAGTGGTGGCTGGAGACGGGGATTCCGAATCTCAATCAGTAGGGGTGGAAGGCAGCTTAGGCCGCAGCTTTTCCTACTTCCCCTATAATTCCCGGTTTACCTCACTACCCTTGCGCCCGGTGGCACCATGAACGATTTCCTTCACAAGCTGCCCCAGTTCGTGGGCAACCATCTCGCGCTGTCCCTGCTGTTCGTGGTGCTGGTGCTCGCGCTGATCGTCACGCAGATCATGGTGCTGCTGCGCAAATACACCGAGCTGACGCCGGCCGGGCTGACCCAGCTGATCAATCGCGACAACCCGCTGCTGATCGATCTTTCGGCCATCGCCGATTTCGAAAAAATGCACGTGCCGGGCGCCAGGCACGTGGCCATGAGCCAGTTCGATCCGGAACACAAGGATCTGGCCAAGGCGCGCGAGCTGCCGGTGGTGGTGATGGACAAGGACGGCCGCACCACCGACAAGGCTGCGCAGCGCCTGATCAAAGCCGGCTTTACGCGCGTCTATACGCTGGGCGGCGGCGTGCTGGCATGGCAGCAGGCGCAGTTGCCGGTGGCGAAAGGCAAGAACTGACGCAGGTTGGGGTGCGAACCCCAACATCGCCATCTCGATCCGGAGAAGAGCGTTGGGGTTTGCACCCCAACCTACGAAGCCTCTTCGACGATGCCTGCGCGTCCGGCCAGGATCTGCGCCAGCACATCGGGCGCATAGTCGAACGAATCGAAATACAGCCGATCCTCCGGCAGGCCAGCGTCGACGAACAGCTTGCGCCCGGCGTCGATCATGGCCGGCGGCCCGCTCATATAGACGTCGTGGCCGGAAAGATCCGGGTGATCGTCCAACACGGCTTCGTGCACCAGGCCTTCGCGCATGCCGGCTGCGCGCGCTTGTTCCGCGTCGGAAAGCACCGCGTGGAAACGCAGGGACGGCGCCACGGCCGCCCATTGTTCGGCCAGTGCGTGCAGATACAGATCCGCCGCATGGCGAGCGCCCCAATACAGATCGATCGGGCGGCGCGTGCCGAGCGCCAGGAAGTGTTCGAGGATGGCTTTCACAGGCGCGAAACCGGTGCCGCCGGCCATGAAGATCATCGGCCGTTCCGAATCCTCGCGCGGCACGAAGGTGCCGAGCGGGCCTTCGATGCGCAGCACATCGCCCTCTTTCAGCGCATCGCTCACCCACGAGGTAAAGCCGCCGCCGGCGACGTGGCGCACGTGCATCTCGATCACGCCATCGGCTTGCGGACCGTTCGCGATGGAGAACGGACGGCGGCGGCCTTCATCCAGCAGCACGTCCAGATATTGGCCCGGCAGCCAGTTCAAACGCAATTCGCCCGGCGCGGGCTGCAGATGCAGGCCGATCACGTCGGGCGCGAGCTGCCATTTGCGGCTCACCTGTACGTTCAACTGGCGCCGCGCGATGTCTTCGACCGAGGTGACTTCACGCGCCTTCACCACCAGGTCGCTGGCGGGCACCGCCTGGCACAGCAGTACCGCGTGCTGCACGCGATCGTGCACGTCCAGCGCCGTGGGCGGATTGCGCGGGTATTCGCAACGGCCCTGGATAAGCGTGGCCTTGCAGCTGCCGCACACGCCGGCGCGGCAGGAATAGGGCAAGGCGATGCCCGCGCGCTGCGCCGCTTCCAGCACGGTTTCGCCGGGCTGGACGTCGAAACGGCGGCCGGAGGTGGTGAGGGTGACAGTGAACAAGTGAGCGAGACCTGGGCGATCCTGCATTGTCGCCGCTGGGGTGGTCGGCGGACAATGCGGGCTTCCCTCGCGATATCAACACGCATGAGCATCTGGAAACAGGACACCGACCTCCAACGCCTCGACGGCTGGACCCGCAACACCTTGATGGAGGCGCTGGGCATCCGCGTGACCGCCATCGGCGAGGATTGGCTGCAAGGCACGATGCCGGTGGACCACCGCACGCACCAGCCGTACGGGCTGCTGCATGGCGGCGCCTCGGTGGCCCTGGCCGAAACCCTTGGCAGCAGCGCGGCGATGCTCACGCTCGATCCGCAAAAGGAGCGCGCCGTCGGCCTGGACATCAACGCCAACCACGTACGCGGCGTCACCAGCGGTACGGTGACCGGCACGGCGCGCCCGCTGCACCTGGGGCGATCGACCCAGGTGTGGGAAATCCGCATCGAGGACGAAGCCGGCAAGCTGGTGTGCATCTCGCGTCTCACCATGGCGGTGGTGCCGGCCACGGCGGTGGGTTCGCGCTGAGACATGTCCAACGAGACGCCTTACGCTCGCCTCACCCCCGATCTCGTGCTCGACGCCGTCACGGCCTGCGGTCTGTGGCCGGACGGTCGCCTGCTGGCGCTCAACAGCTACGAAAACCGCGTCTGGCAGGTGGGGCTGGAGGAAGGCGCACCAGTGATCGCGAAGTTCTATCGCCCGGGCCGATGGAGCGATGCGGCGATTCTGGAAGAACATGCCTTCGCGCAGGAACTGGCCGATGCGGAGTTGCCGGTGGTAGCGCCGTTGCGTTTCGCGGACCGCACCCTGCTGCATCACGACGGTTTTCGCTACGCACTCTCGCCGCGGCATGGCGGCCGCGCGCCGTCGCTGGAATCGACCGATCAACTGGAATGGCTCGGCCGCTTGATCGCGCGCATGCATGGCGTGGGTGCGCGTGCGTCGTTCGCCTATCGCGGCCATGTCGATCGCAACACGCTGATCGCGCAACCCATGCAGGCGGTGATGGCATCCTCGCTGCTGCCTTCGGCATTGCGCGAACGCTATCGCCAGGCGGTCGAACGCGTGGATGAGCGGGTAGCGGCGCGCTTCGAAAGCATCGGCCCGATCCGCACGCTGCGCCTGCATGGCGATTGCCATCCGGGCAATGTGTTGTGGACCGACGCCGGCCCGCATTTCGTCGATCTCGACGATGCGCGCATGGGGCCGGCGGTGCAGGATCTGTGGATGCTGGCCCACGACGAGCGCGCGATGGAGGCTTTGCTAGAGGGCTATGCTTCGATGCGTGACTTCGATCACGCGGAACTTGTCCTGATTCCCGCGCTGCGTGCGATGCGGCAAGTGCATTATGCGGGCTGGATCGCTGCGCGCTGGAACGATCCGGCCTTTCCGGCGGCGTTTCCGTTCGCGGCCGAAGCGCGCTGGTGGGAACAACATATAACCGACCTGCACGAGCAGGCGGACGAACTCGAATAATTCGTTTTTTCTTTGGGGTGTTGCATGCGTCAGATTCTGTTTCGCCTGATCGGTATCCTGGAAGTCGCCGGTGGTTTCTACGGCATGGCCATCGAATTGCCGCACCTGCTCGCGTCCGGCCCGCTGCATACCGCGGTGATCCAGCTGATCGCCTTTGCGCTCTACGCGTTCGTGCTGGTCGCCGGCGTATTGCTACTGGAAAACAGCGAGCGTGGCATTCGTCTTTCCAGCATCGCGCAGTTGCTGCAGTTGCCGCTGATCGGCACGCCGATCTTCAGTTACGGATTGTTCTGCGGCGGCTTCATCAACGTATTCACCACGATTCACTTGCATCCGGAGGTCACCTGGCGCTTCGCCAGCCAGGGCTTCAACCTCGCGTTCGGCGGACCATCGGTGTCGTACCTGGGTATCAATCTGCTGGCGCTGCTGTCGTGGTTGGTTCTCAAGCTGCGATGAAGACCCGCGGTTCGTAGGTTGGGGTGAAAACCCCAACGTTGCGGTGCATGGGTGGTTTGTGATGCTGGGGTTTGCACCCTGATACATCCCCGTGTTTTTGCTCTGCGCTTCTCCGAAAAAACGAAGCCCTTCATGCTACGAAATCGCTGAAAATGGGCCAAAACGTCATTCCGACGAAGGCCCTCTGCTGTCCGGGGAAAGTGTCTGCATGTCTTGCAAAAATGGCTAAAACGTTCGTCATCCCAGCGAAAGCTGGGATCCAGCGACTTACAAAGCGTCAAAGGCACTGGATCCCAGCTTTCGCTGGGATGACGATTCGGTAGCGTTGAATTTTCTGGGGAAATTGCCGCGCATCGCGCATTTTTTGAAGAGCCTCATTTTCCCCGGACAGCAGTGGGCGAAGGCCGGAATCCATGCTTCGTGCTGGCGATAGATTCCGGCCTTCGCCGGAATGACGGTGAGGGAATATGAGCATTCGGGCACAGGCCAGCTAACTTGCTCGTTCCGCTTAACACATCAGGCCAAAATGCGGGGACATTTCAGGGTTTGCGCCCCAACCTACGCCACTGCGCCGATGAGCGATACCATGACGAGCACCTGAAGACCGCTGCGAATTGAAAGCACTGATGGCCATGCACAATCCCCCACATCCTGGTGAATTCATCACTGAGGTTTACCTGGAACCCAACGGGATCAGTGGCCGCGAGCTGGCCGAAAAGCTGGACGTCGCCGCGTCCACCCTCAGCCGAGTCCTGAAGGGCGCCAGTCGAGTCACTCCCGAGATGGCGCTTCGCCTTTCCAAAGCCATCGGCCGCTCTCCCGAGAGCTGGTTGGCCATGCAGGACGCCCACGATCTTTGGCAAGCCAGACAACGCGTGAATCTTCGGCGTGTGGGCAAACTCAAGCTGGCCGCCGCCTGAGCGATCAAACAGGCTCCAAAGGCAACCGGCTATCATAGGCGGATGAATCTTCCCGCCTCGCTTCCCATCATCCGCCTCAAATCCGACCGCACACCCGGCCACCCGTGGGTGTGGTCGGCGCAGGTGCATAAGCCGGAGGCGCGGATACCGCCCGGCAGCGTGGTGGACGTGGTCGATGCAAAGGACCGCTTCGTCGGGCGCGCTTTCTGGAACGGGCATGCGCGCATCGCCTTGCGCCTGCTGGCCGCGGATGCGAGCGAATCGATCGATGCCGCATGGATCGCCGCGCGCATCGATCGCGCGGTGGCGCTGCGGCGCGAGTTGCTGCAGCTCGATGCCGTCACCGATGCCTGGCGCGTGGTGCACAGCGAAGGCGATGGGCTGTCCGGGCTGATCGTGGACCGCTACGCCGACATCCTGGTGGTGGAATATTTCGCCGCCGGCATGTGGAAATTCCGCGACGCCATCCACGCCGCGCTGCTGCGCCAGTTTCCGAGTTCGCGCTTGTACTGGTTCGCCGAAACGCACGTGCAGAAGCAGGAATCCTTTGACTGCCGCGTGGCCGAAGCGCCTGAGCCGGTGGAAGTGCACGAGCATGGCCTGCGCTTTCATGCGGCGCCGGGTTACGGGCACAAGACGGGTTTCTTCGCCGACCAGCGCGAAAACCGCCGCCGCTTCGCCGAACTCGCGCGTGGCCGGCGCGTGTTGGACCTGTGCTGCAACGCCGGCGGCTTTGCGGTGCACGCGATGGCCGGCGGCGCACGCGAGGCCACCGGCGTGGACATGGACGCGGGCATCCTGGAAATTGCGCGCGCCAACGCCGCGGCGAACAAGCTCGACATCCGTTTCGAACAAGCCGACATCTTCGAATGGCTGCGCCAGGCCGCGGCGCGCGGTGAACGGTACGATGCGGTGATTCTCGATCCGGCCAAGCTCACGCGCGATCGCAGCAAGGTGATCGATGCGCTGAAGAAGTACTTCTCGATGAACCGGCTGGCGCTGGACGTGATCCCGCCCGGCGGCCTCTTGCTCACCTGCTCCTGCACCGGTCTGGTGAGCGAGGCGGATTTCCTGGAAATGCTGCGCCGCGTGGCGCTCAATGCCGGGCGCGAGATCCAGATCCTGGAAGTGCGCGGCGCCGGCGCAGATCATCCGGTGCGTGCGGATGTGCCGGAAAGCCGCTACCTAAAGGCGGTGTTCTGCCGCGTCGATTGATCATTCGGCCTGGCTGTCGCTCTCCTGCAAGCGGACTTGCCGGCCCTGCGGAATACGCCAAAGCAATAGCAACACATACGCCAGCACCAGGAACGCCACCCACAACCCCAGCGCATTGCGCAGCGTCAGCGCGTAACCGAGCTGCGACACATCGATGAAGTGATACGGATAGCGCCCCATCAGCGCACCACGCAACAGCACGTACACGAAATAGATCACCGGATACAGGCTCCACCATAGTGGCGCCGTCCAGCGCAAAGCCGTGCGCCGCAGTGCGATCGCGCTGTAGAGCACCACTAGCGCAGGCACGATGTAATGCATCACTACATCGGCCAGCAACTGCAGGCCCTGCGGATTCCATACATGCCGCAGCAGCACGAAATAAGCCACGCCCACGAACGCAATGCTGCTCGCGACCCAGCCGATCGCGGCCGGCTGCGTGAAGAACCGCCCCGGCGCCGTCGCCGGCAGGGCGGCCGGCCAGGTGGCCGCCACCGCCACCAGAATGTTGGTGAGCACGGTGAAATAGCCGAAATAGATCGCCAGGCCCTGCAGCGTGCTCATGCCTCGCGCGTCGGTCAGGCGCAGCGAAAGATAAAGCTGCAGGACCACGCCAAACCAGGCGACGAAGGCGATCAGTGCGGCCAGCGGCCGGCTCGTTTCGATCGATGCGCGCATGCGGGCTCCCGAGGATGCGTGGCGACGCGCCGATACTACCCTCACCGCGCCGGTCTCAGGGATTGATACGAGTGCGCGTAAACTGTGCACCAGTACTGCCGGAAATGCCCATGCCCCTGCTCGATATCTCGCTCGCCCTGTTGGTCGTTCTGCTCGTGCTGCAGGTGTTGATCCTGCTGCGCGGCCGGGGCGACGCCGGCCTTCAGACCCGGCTGGATGGCTTGAAGGACGATCTGCGCCACCTGCGCGAGGCCGTCGCCCAGGAACACCGCGCAGGCCGCAACGAGCTGAGCCAGGCGCTGATGCAGTTCGGCCAGCGCCTGGACGTGCTCACCGAGCGCACCGACGGCGGCCTGCAGGCCCTGTCGCAGCGGCTGATCGAAGAGGCCCGCCGCGGCCGCGAAGAACTCGCCAACACGCTCAACCAACTCGGCAACCAGCAGAAACAGCAATTGGCGACCCTCGCCGCCGACAACGAAAAACGCCTAGGCGAGGTGCGCAGCACGCTCGAGACCAAGCTCAGCGCGATCCAGCAGGACAACGCCGCCAAGCTGGAACAGATGCGCGCCACGGTCGACGAAAAGCTGCAATCCACGCTGGAAACGCGCCTGGGCGAATCGTTCAAGCTGGTGTCGGAACGGCTGGAAGCGGTGCAGCGCGGCCTGGGCGAAATGCAATCGCTGGCCAGCGGCGTAGGCGATCTCAAGCGCGTGCTGACCAACGTGAAAACGCGCGGCATCCTGGGTGAAATGCAACTGGGCGCGCTGCTGGACCAGATGCTGACGCCCGAGCAATACGCCGCCAATGTCCCTACCGTGCCGGGTTCGGACGAGCGCGTGGAATTCGCCATCCGCCTGCCCGGCGGCGAGCGCGACGATCACGTATGGCTGCCGATCGACGCCAAATTCCCGCGCGAGGATTACGAACGCCTGCTCGACGCCCAGCAACTGGCCGACGTGGAGGCGATGGAGCGCGCCGCAAACGCATTGGAACGCCGCGTGCGCGACGAAGCCAAGACCATTCGCGCCAAATACATCGCGCCGCCGGCGACCACCGATTTCGCCATCCTGTTCCTGCCGACCGAAGGCCTCTACGCGGAAATCATCCGCCGCCCCGGCCTGTTCGACAGCCTGCAACGCGAGCAGCGCGTGATCGTGGCCGGCCCCACCACGCTTGCCGCCTTGCTCAACAGCCTGCAGATGGGCTTCCGCACGCTGGCGATCCAGAAACGCAGCAGCGAAGTGTGGCAGTTGCTCGGCGCGGTGAAGAACGAATTCGGCAAGTTTGGCGACGTGCTGAAGATGGTGCGCAAGAAGCTGGACGAAGCCGGCAAGCATATCGACGCCACCGCCGTGCGCACGCGCGCGATCGAACGCAAGCTGCGCGATGTGGAATCACTGCCGGGCGAACAGGCGCAGCAGTTGCTCGGAGAATCGCTCAATAGCGACGAGGAACTGGTCGAAGATCAGCCGTAGGTTGGGGCGCAAACCCTGAAACATCCTCACGTTTTCGACTGATATGTTGAGCGAAATCAGCAGGCTAGCCATTCCTGTGCGCAATCGCTCATATCGCCTCATCGTCATTCCGGCGAAAGCCGGAATCCATGCTTCGAACTGGCGATGGATTCCGGCCTTCGCCGGAATGACGATGTGTTTTTTTTCAGCGATCCGCCAGCATGAAGCTCTTTATCTTTGCTGAAAAAAGCACAGAACAACGGGATATTTAAGATTTGCACCCCAACCTACGTCAGTCCAACGCATGCGCCGCCGCGCGCGCAATCAACGCCGCATCCGGCCGCACGCCGGTATAGAGCACAAACTGCTCCACCGCCTGCAACACGATCACTTCCGCACCCGTCACCACCGGCTTGCCGAGCGAGCGCGCAAGCTTGATCAACGGCGTTTCCGGCGGCAACGCCACCACGTCGAATACGGCTGTCGCGCGTTCCACCGCATCGCGCTCGAACGCGAGCTGATCTTTTTCCGGACCTTCCATGCCGATCGGCGTGACGTTGATCAGCAGCTCCGCCTGCACGCCCGACATATCCGCCACCCAGGCAAAGCCGCTGGTTTGCGCCAGCGTCCGGCCGGTCGCCTCGTTGCGCGCCACGATATACCCGCGCCTGAAACCGGCATCGCGAAACGCGCACGCCACCGCCTTGGCCATACCGCCGCTGCCGCGCAACGCCAGCGACATATCCGTGCTCAGGCCGTGTTGCTCGATCAGGCTGCGCACGGCGATGTAATCGGTGTTGTAGGCATGCAAGTGACCGTCATTGTTGACGATGGTGTTGATCGAGGCGATGGCCTGGGCGGACTCGTCGATGTTGTCGACCAAAGGAATGCATGCCTCCTTGAACGGCATCGATACCGCGCAACCGCGGATGCCCAGCGCACGAATGCCGCCGATCGCCGCCGGCAGGTCGCGCGTGGTGAACGCCTTGTAGACGTAGTTCAAGTCCAGCGCTTCGTACAGGAAATTCTGGAAGCGCGTGCCGAAATTGCCCGGACGGCCGGACAGGGACATGCACAGCTGGGTATCGCGGTCGATGGATCGAGTCATGGGAGGTGGCTCTGACGTGGGTCGGCGGCCTGCGGATGGCCCGCCCGGCCTGGGCTCCCGACCCTACCATCTTGACGCGGGCGTTACACTTGCCAACCCGAACCCGCATCAAGGAAGCCCCATGAGCGAGCACGAGCCCACCGAAGTCACCCGCGAACAGGCCGAAGAAGCCGTGCGCACCTTGCTGCGCTGGGCCGGCGAGAATCCCGCGCGCGAAGGCCTGCTGGATACGCCGCGCCGCGTGGTGAAGGCTTACCGCGACTGGTTCAGCGGCTATCAGATCGACCCGGGCGAATACCTGCGCCGCACCTTCGAGGAAGTGGCCGGCTACGACGAAATGGTGGTGTTGCGCGACATCGAATTCGAAAGCCATTGCGAACACCACATGGCGCCGATCATCGGCCGCGCGCACGTGGGCTACCTGCCCACCAACCGCGTGGTGGGCATCAGCAAGCTGGCGCGCGTAGTGGACGCATACGCACGTCGCTTCCAGGTACAGGAAAAGATGACCGCCGAGATCGCGCGCTGCATCCAGGAAAACCTGCATCCGCAGGGCGTGGCGGTGGTGATCGACGCCAGCCATGAATGCATGACCACACGCGGCGTGCACAAGCGCGGCGTGTCGATGATCACCAGCCAGATGCTGGGTTCGTTCCGCGACGATGCGCGTACGCGCGCCGAGTTTCTCGACTTCATCGGCATCCACGGCGGCCGCCGCTGATGCGCGCCGCCCTGGCGCTGCTTTTGGCGCTGCCGGTCGCGGCGCTTGCGCAAACCACGGCCAGTGGTCTGTTTCGCGCCATGGACGCCAATGGCGATGGCCGCATCAGCGAAGCCGAATACGTGGCCTATATGAGCCAGGGTTTCGATCGTCGCGACCGCAACCACGACGGCGTGCTGGAGCCGGACGAACTGCCCGGCGGACACGGCAAGCCGGTGACGCGCGCGGTATGGCAGGACGACCTGCGGCGGGAGTTCCGCAAGCTGGACCGCAATCACGATGGCTATTTGAGCCCGCAGGAATTGATGCAGCCGCCGCGGTGATGCTGGTGTAGGTTGGGTTAGCGCAGCGTAACCCAACGGTGTTCCGCCAATACGTTGGGTTATGCTGCGCTAACCCAACCTACGGGTAGCTTTCGCGAGATTCTCCCAACCGGAGCCACCCGCGACATTTCCTGCACACGCCGGCCCATGCCAAGCCACGCCGCTTGGGCTATCGTTGCCGCTTTGATCCCCGCTTAAGGCTCTTCGCGTCTCCGCATGGATACCGCTGCTCCTTCTCGCCAAACCGCCGCCTTCGCCTTCATCTTCGTCACGGTGATGCTGGACATGCTGGCGTTCGGCATCATCATTCCGGTGCTGCCACATCTGATCGTGGAACTGAGCGGCGGCAGCATCGCGCAGGCGGCGGTGTGGTCGAGCGCGTTCGGCACGGTATACATGCTGATGCAGTTCGTGTTTTCGCCGGTGCAGGGCACGCTGTCGGATCGCTTCGGCCGCCGCACGGTGATCCTGATCTCCAGCTTCGGCCTGGGCGTGGATTTCATCGTGATGGCGCTGGCGCCGGTGGTGTGGTTGCTGTTTATCGGCCGCGTGGTGTCGGGCATCTGCGCGGCGAGCTTTTCCACCGCCAACGCCTATATCGCCGACATCGTGCCGAAGGAAAAGCGCACCGCCGCCTATGGCGCACTCGGTGCGGCGTTCGCCATCGGCTTCGTGCTGGGCCCGGCGCTGGGCGGTTTCCTCGGGCATTACAGCATCCGCCTGCCGTTCTGGGTGGCGGCTGTGCTGTCGTTGATCAATTTCTGCTACGGCTTTTTCGTATTGCCCGAATCGCTGGCGCCCGAACGGCGCAGCAAGCGCTTCGAATGGCGCCACGCCAATCCGTTCGGCGCCTTGGTGCTGCTACGCCGCTATCCGCAAGTATTCGCGCTGGCCGGCGTGTATTTCCTGATTACGCTGGCGCAGTTCTCGCTCAACGCCACCTACGTGCTCTACACCGACTACCGCTACGGCTGGGGCTCGCAGGCGGTGGGCTATACGCTGGCGCTGGTCGGCTTGTGCAGCGGCTTCGTGCAGGCGGTGCTGGTGCGGCGTTTGATGCCGAAACTCGGCGAGCGGCGCCTGATCATGATCGGCCTGCCGTTGTGCGTGGTGGGTTACCTGTTCTTCGGGTTTTCCTCCGTGGCGTGGGTATTCCTGCTGGGCATTCCCTTCCTTTGCCTGGGCGGGCTCGCCGGGCCGCCGGCGCAGACCTTGATGTCGCATCAGATCGATCCGCACGAACAAGGACGCCTGCAAGGCGCGCTGAGCAGCCTCGCCAGCCTGGCGGGCATCTTCGGGCCGGCCGTGTTCGCCAACCTGTTCGCCTTGTTCATCAGCAACCACGCCCCCATGCATGTGCCCGGCATCGCCTTCCTGCTGGCGGCGGCGCTGCTGGTCGCGGCCACCGTCATTGCCGGTTATGCGACCCGCCACGCCCAAGCCGCGCCAGCCGGCAGTCATGTGGCGCCCGCGTTGCACGGCGAGCTGTCGCCTGTTGCCGACGTGGTCACCCACGAGTCACTCACTCATCGTCACCCGGAGTCATCCCCATGAGCCTCTCCATGTACCACGCTTCCGTGCCGCTCTTCGTCCGCGCACTGACCAACCTGCACCACGTGCTCAAGCTCGGGGAAAAACACGCCCACGATAAAAGCGTGGAAGGCTCGGTCATGCTGCAGACGCGCCTGATCCCCGACATGCTGCCGCTGGTGAAGCAGGTGCAGATCGCCACCGACATGGCCAAGAACGGCACCGCCCGCCTGGCCGGCGTCGATCCGCTGAAGTTCGAAGACAACGAAACCTCGTTCGAAGAGCTGTACGCGCGCATCGACCGCGCCCTCGACTACATCAAGAGCTTCAAGCCCGAACAGATCGACGGCAGCGAGACGCGCCCCGTCACCATCAAATCACGCAACGGCGAGCAGCATTTCGAAGGCCAGGCCTATCTGCTGCACTTCGTGATTCCCAATTTGTTCTTCCATTGCACCACCGCGTACGCGATTTTGCGTGAGGCTGGGGCGCATCTTGGGAAGCAGGATTTTATCGGCAAGGCCTAAGCATTCCGCGCCGGACAGCCACGGTTGTCCGGCGCGAGGAACGTATTCGTACTACTCAGTTTTCTTCGCAGCCAAGCGCCGGCATTTATATAGGCGTTGCCTGATAGCCGCCAAGCTGCTGCTCGCTATTTGATCTCTCCATGGCTCTCGACATTCACCCTTAAGGGTTCAGGGGCAGAGCCGTAACGCGCAATTCGTCGCGCAGGCCATGTGGCTCGCCGGGCGATATCGCACTTATAGGGAGAGATCATCGTGGCATCAGGAACATCGTTTATCCGCTCGCGACTGGGCATGGCTTGCCTGACTGCGCTGGCATGCGGCGGCGCCTGGGCGCAGGACACCGGCAGCAAACCGCCTAAAGACCTGGAAGCGGTGACGGTCACCGGTTCGCGCCTTTCCAATCCCGACGTGATTGCACCCACGCCCGTCGCGACCATCACGGCGGAGCAGGTCAGGGCGACCGGCGCGGTGAACATCGGCGATTTCCTCACCACCATGCCGCAGCTGGCATCCACCTACACAATGGGAAATTCCACCCAATACATCGGCACTGCGGGCGTGCAGCAGCTAGACCTTCGCAACCTTGGTCCGAGTCGCACGCTGGTGCTGGTCAATGGCCGCCGCTTCGTTGGCGCAAGCGCGGGCTCCACGGGCGTCGACGTCAACCTGATTCCTACCGAGTGGGTCGAGCGCGTCGAAATCATCACCGGCGGCGCATCGGCCGTGTATGGCGCCGATGCGGTAACGGGTGTGGTGAATTTCATCCTCAAGAGGAACTACCAGGGCGTCAACTTGCACGCGCAGTATGGCGCTTCTCAACATGGTGGCTTCTCGCCGCGGCAGGCGGCGATCACCGGCGGCATGAACTTTGCCGACAACCGCGGCAACATCGCTGTCTCCGTCGAGCACAGCGCGCAGGATGCGCTGAGGTTTTCCGACCGTTTCGGCAACAGGTCGTACTCCACCATCCTGACACCGAACGGCCCTTACGATTCGGCGCTCTTTCCCAACGCGGGAAGCTACACCACCACCAATGGCGGCACCTTTTCCTTGGGCGCCGCCACCGACGTAACCAAACGGTATGTATTCAATCCGGATGGCAGCGTGCGTCCGCAACGTTTCGGCGGCATTTACGATGCGACCGGACGCTGCTCCGATTGCGATCGCCTCGATACCAACAAGGTGCTGATGCTGCAGCCTCGCTATGGCCGCACTTCGATAAGCTCGGTCGCCAGTTTCGACCTGACGCCGGAACATCGGCTGTATTTCGAGGGCAACTACAGCCATGTCGACGTAAAAATGTTCAGGCAACCCGCCTTCGGCACCTACACGATCCGCCGTGACAATGCGTTCATAACGTCCAGCCTGGCCGCGCTGATGGATGCCAACGAACTCGACAGCATCGATGTCGGCCGCTTCGACGTCGACGCCGGACTGCGTGGCGAAAATACCCGCCGCAACACCACGCGGGTCGTGTTCGGCGCGAACGGCGTCATCACCGGCGACTGGGAATACGACGCCTCGGTGAATTATGGCGTCACCGACGAGCTTCGACAGAATCTCAACAACCGCATCAGCGATCGCTTCCTTGCTTCCATCGACGCGGTGAAGGATGCGAACGGCAACATCGTATGCCGTTCCAGCGTCGACCCCTCCGCGGCCGCCATGCTCGATCCCATCGCACGCAGCGGTTGCGTACCCACCCGTATTTTCGGCAGTGGCGCCGTCGATCCACGTGCTGCCGATTGGTTCAATACCACCACCGTGACGCGCTCGCATATCACCCAGTTTGTCGGCGGCGGCACCGTCACCAACAACAACCTGTTCCAGATGCCCTTCGACGCCGGCGCGGCCAGCCTGGCCGCAGGCGTGGAATTCCGCCGCGAAACAAGTCGCCAGGTCAACGACCCGCTCGATATTGCCGGCCTGACCTTCTTGAACGCCATTCCTTCTTCTAGCGGCGCCTATGACGTGAAAGAGGGTTACATCGAAACCGCATTTCCGCTGCTGACCAACCGGCCGTTCGTCAAGAACCTCACCTTCGATGCCGCCGTGCGTTTCTCCGACTACTCCACTATCGGCCATACCAAGGCGTGGCGCTGGGGACTGGATTGGTCCATCGACGACAACTTGCGTCTGCGCGGCACCATGTCCAGCGCGGTTCGCGCGCCGAACATCGATGAACTTTACAGCGGGCAGACACAGAACTACTTCAGCGTGACCGATCCATGCAGCGCGTCCGAGATCAAGAACGGTCCCAATCCATCCGTACGCGCGGCCAACTGCCAGGCCCTGGGCATACCGGCGGGATGGACATCCACGCGCACCCAGACGGTGGAAGGCATTTCCGGCAGCAACCCGGAACTGGGACCTGAAACCGGCAGGACCTGGACGGCGGGCTTCGTTTTCACGCCGCAGTTCCTGCAAGGTTTTGGCCTCACAGTGGATTACTGGAACATTCGCCTGAGCAACGCCATCAACGCTCCGGGCGGTACGGATATCGTCAACCAGTGCGTCGACAGTCCTGGTGGCATCGCCAACCCGTACTGCAGCAATGCCCGGCGTGATCCTGTCACCAACGAGCTGATCTTCATCAACTCGACCCAGCAGAATATCTCAGCGCTGAGTACGTCGGGCGTGGACGTCGGCGCTTACTACAACCGCGACCTGGGCTCCGGCAAGCTGCGTTTGTCGGCCAACGCCACCCGGGTATTTCTCTACACCGAACATCCGTTCCAGGATGACGCCTCCATCGCCTACCAGGAAAACGGAACCTTGGGATATCCGAAGTGGAAAGCGGTCGTCAGCGCCAATTACGCCATCAACCGCTGGTCATTCGATTGGCGCACCCGCTATTTCTCGCCCATGTTGCGCGTGGCGAACGAGAGTTATGCCTCCAATCCCACGCAGACCACACCGATTCGCGCGGGCGCAGGTTTTTTCAACGACGTGCGCGTCAGTTATTCGATCAAGGACGACGGTGCGAAAGGCGGCCTGGAAATCTATGGCGGCATCACCAACGTGTTCGATCGTGATCCACCGGTCAACCTGTTCGGCACCACCTTCGGTTCAGCGCTTTATGACACGCTTGGCCGCAGCTACTACGCCGGTTTCAACTACAAGTTCTGATCTGGCCGTATCGACCGTGGCCGGGCCGAACC
Organism: uncultured Dyella sp.; assembly: GCA_966430775.1. Lineage (GTDB taxonomy): Bacteria > Pseudomonadota > Gammaproteobacteria > Xanthomonadales > Rhodanobacteraceae > Dyella_B. The sequence goes on from CBJMMB010000009.1 coordinate 19,876, forward strand.
GGCCACGGATTGATTCCTCGTCGCGGCACCCCCATCCGTGGTGGATCGGCATCCGCCTGTCACGCCATCGGAGTTTTCCATGTCCAAACACCTCACCATCGACTTCGTCTCCGATGTCGTCTGCCCGTGGTGCGCCATCGGCCTGAAATCGCTGGAGCAGGCGCTTGGTCATCTTGATGGGGAAATCACCGCCGACCTGCAGTTTCGTCCCTTCGAGCTCAATCCGCAGATGGCGCCGGAAGGTGAAGACGTAGCCGAGCATTTGGCGCGCAAGTACGGCAGCACGCCCGCGCAGATGGCGCAGAACCAGGAAGGCATTCGCCAGCGCGGCGCGGCGGTGGGTTTTACCTTCAACATGGACAAGCGCAGCCGCATCTACAACACCTTCGATGCGCACCGGCTGCTGCACTGGGCGCAATTGCAGGGGCGACAGCCGGCGCTGAAGCTGGCTTTGCTGGAGGCGTATTTCGGCCGCGGCGAGGATGTCAGCTCGCACGAGGTGCTGGCCCGCGTGGCAGGGGAAGCGGGCCTGGATGCCGCTGCCGCGCGCGAGGTGCTGGACAGCGGGCGCTGCGCGGACGAGGTTCGCGAGGAAGAGCGCTTCTACCAGCAGCAGGGCATTCGCGCCGTACCGTCGGTGATCGTCAATGGCAAGTATTTGATCCAGGGCGGACAGCCGCCTGAAGTGTTCGAGCAGACCTTGCGCAAGATTGCGGGCGAGATTTGACCCGCATCGTGATGTGACGGACACAGGTAGGCTGGAATGCAATCCCAGCCCAGAAGGAAGAGGGAACGCCCCGGGCATGAGACAATAGCCGCCCCGCTCCACTCCGCCCGGCAATGCTTCGACTCACCGACATCAAGCTCCCCCTGGACCATCCCGAGGAAGCGCTCGCTGCCGCCATTCGCGCCCGGCTGCACGTCGGTGCCGCGGCGATTCGCGGCTATTCGGTGTTCCGCCGCGGCTATGACGCGCGCAAGCGTGGGGCGATCCAGCTGATCTACACGCTGGATGTGGACGTTGCCGATGAGGCCAAGTTGCTGGCGCGTTTCGCGGATGATCAACATGTGCGCCCCACGCCGAATACGGAATACCAGTTCGTAGCGAAAGCCCCCGGTGTATTTTCACGCGACATCCCTGTCGCGGAAGGCAAAAGTCAAAAATCGGCCATCCATGGCCGAACTCCTCAAAAGGATCCCCATCGACCCGTCGTGATCGGCATGGGGCCCTGCGGCCTGTTTGCCGGTCTATTGCTTGCCCAGATGGGCTTCCGTCCGATCATCCTTGAACGCGGCAAGGCGGTGCGCGAACGCACCAAGGACACCTGGGATCTGTGGCGCAAGCGCAACCTGCATCCGGAATCGAACGTGCAGTTCGGCGAAGGCGGTGCGGGAACGTTTTCCGACGGCAAGCTCTACAGCCAGATTTCCGATCCGAAGCACTACGGCCGCAAGGTGCTCACGGAATTCGTGAAGGCCGGCGCGCCGGAAGAAATCATCTACGTGAGCAAGCCGCATATCGGCACCTTTCGACTGGTGACGATGGTGGAGAACATGCGCAATACCATCGAGGCGCTGGGTGGCGAGATTCGTTTCGAGCAGCGCGCCGATGACCTCTTGGTCGACACCGATGCCGACGGCGTTCGCCACGTGCGGGGTGTGACGCTGGCGAATGGCGAGCAGATCCGCACCGATCACGTCGTGCTGGCACTTGGGCACAGCGCGCGCGATACCGTCGCCATGCTGCATCGGCGCGGAGTGTACCTGGAAGCCAAGCCGTTCTCGATCGGCTTTCGCGTGGAGCATCCGCAATCGATGATCGATCGCGATCGCTTCGGTCCGCAGGCGGGTCATCCGCTGCTTGGCGCGGCGGATTACAAGCTGGTGCATCACTGCCGCAATGGCCGCTCGGTCTACAGTTTCTGCATGTGCCCGGGTGGCACGGTGGTTGCCGCCACCAGCGAAACGGGACGCGTGGTCACCAACGGCATGAGCCAGTATTCGCGTAATGAGCGCAATGCCAATGCGGCCATCGTGGTGGGCATCGAGCCCAGAGATTTTGCGCCTTACGACAACAGCGGCAGCCCGCTCGCCGGTATCGCCTTGCAGCGCGCGCTGGAAAGCCGCGCCTTCGAGCTGGGTGGCGGCACCTATGATGCGCCCGGCCAGCTTATCGGCGACTTTCTCGCCGGCAACGCATCGACCGTGCTCGGCGATGTCATGCCTTCATACAAGCCTGGCGTGCATCTGACCGATCTGTCCTCGGCATTGCCGGATTACGCAATAGAAGCCATCCGCGAGGCGATGCCGGCGTTCGATCGCAAGATCAAGGGTTTTGCGCGGCCGGATGCGATTTTCACCGGCGTCGAAACACGCACCTCGTCGCCGGTGCGCATCCGGCGCAACGATGACGATCTACAGAGTCTCAACACGCGCGGCTTGTTTCCGGCCGGCGAAGGCGCGGGTTATGCCGGTGGCATTCTTTCCGCCGGCGTGGACGGCATTCGCGTGGCCGAAGCGGTGGCGCTGAGCATCACGCGCCAGGATGTGCATGCTTACTGACGCGATCAAAGACAGCATTCGCGAGGCCTATGCACGCGTGAAGGACGGCCTGCCCGGCTTCCGCGCGCGCGCCGCGCAAACGCGCATGATTGCGGAAGTGGCCAAGGCGCTGGCGCAGAGCGGTGGCGCGGCGGTGATCGAAGCGCCCACCGGCACCGGTAAATCCATGGCGTATTTGATCGCCGGGGTGGAAGCGGCGAAGGCGCTGAAGAAGAAGCTGCTGATCGCGACCGCTACCGTCGCCTTGCAAGAGCAGCTGGTGGAACGCGACATTCCGCTGTACCTGAAACTCAATGGCCGCGAGATGAAAGTGGCGCTCGCCAAGGGGCGTGGCCGCTATCTGTGCCCGCGCAATCTGCGCATGGCCAGCGCCAGCCTGGGTGAAAGCGCGCAGATGGGCCTCGGGTTGGATAACGACCTGGCCTTGTGGAGCAAGCCGCCGGCGGAACGCGACAAGCAGGTGCTGCGCAAGCTCACCGATGCCTTCGATCGCAACGATTGGAACGGCGACATGGATGCCGCGCCCGAAACGCCCGGCGACATGCTGCGCGCGATGATCACCACCAGCACCGGCGGTTGCACCGGGCGCCGTTGTGCGTATTTCATGCTCTGTCCGTTCTTCGCCGCACGCCGCGCCGCGGCGGACGCGGACATCATCGTCGCCAACCAGGATCTGGTGCTGGCCGATCTCACCCTCTCCAGCGGCGAAGAAAGCTGGGGTGGCGTGTTCCTGCCCAAGCCCGAAGAAACCGTGTATGTGTTCGACGAAGCGCATCACATGCCAGGCAAGACCATCGATCGCGGCGCCGCCGACGTCATGCTCGGTACGGCGGTGCGGCAGATCAGCCGCCTGGCGCGGCAGGTGCACGCGGCCTATTCCCTGACCGACAAGGAAGTGATCGGCAAGCTCACGCTCGATGCCGGCGACGCGAAACTGCAGGAGCTCAGCGACACGCTGGAAGAACTCGAGAAGGAAATACGCCAGTCGTGGATGCCTGATCCCGCGGAAACCGAACCGGTGTATCGCGGTTCGCTGGGACAACTGCCGGACAACTGGGTGCATCACGCCACCGTGCTGTACGTGGCCGCTGCCGAAGTGCAGCGCTGGCTCACCGCCGTGCGCCGTACTGTTACTGAAATGAGCGAAGGCGGCCCTACGCAGGAAGCCCTGGCGCGTGAACTGGGCATGGCGCTGGAGCGCATCGATCGCCAGGTGCGCACCTGGCGCGCGTGGTCCAGCGACGATCCGGAACACGCGCCGCCACTGGCGCGCTGGGTCACCCTGTCAAACGATCAGCAACTGATTTGCCACGCTTCGGCGGTTTCGGCAGGCGCGCTGTTGCGCAATATTCTCTGGGATAACGCCAGCGCGGTGGTGATGACCTCGGCCACCTTGAGCGTGGGCGGCAACTTCCGCGGCTTCGCCGACGCAGTGGGCCTGCCGGATGATGCCGTTACGGTAAGCCTGCCCTCGCCGTTCGATCTTGGCGCGCAGGCGCGCCTGGAAATACCCGCAGTGGCCGCGCTGCCCGATGCGCGCGAGCAGCATGCGCAGGAAGTCACCGACTGGCTGGCGGAAAACCTCGACTGGGATGCCGGCAACCTGGTGCTGTTCACCTCGCGCGCCAAGCTCGAACGCGTGCTGCAACGTCTGCCGATCGACAAGGTGCGCAAGGTGCGCGCACAGGGTTCGCTCGGCAAAACGCAATTGATCGCCGAACATGTGGCAGCCATCGAAGCCGGCAAAGGCAGCACCTTGTTCGGCCTGGCGTCGTTCGGCGAAGGCCTGGATCTGCCCGGCAAGCTGTGCGAAACGGTGGTGATCACGCAATTGCCGTTCGCCGTGCCCACCGATCCGGTCGGCGCTACCTATGCCGAATGGCTGGAATCGCGCGGCCGCAACCCTTTCATGGAAGTGGCCGTACCGGAAGCTACACGCTTGCTGATTCAATATTGCGGCCGCTTGATCCGCAGCGAGACGGATCGCGGCCGCATCGTGCTACTGGACCGTCGCGTCATCACGCGGCAATACGGCAGCCAGATGCTTAAAGCCCTGCCACCTTTCCAGCGCGTGATCGAGCGACCTGCATGAGCATCATCCGCCTACGCGATTGTCCTGCGGTGCCATGGAAGAATGGCATGGGTCGCACACGCGAATTGGCCGTCCATCCCGCCGGCGCGGGCATGGACGATTTCATCTGGCGCGCGAGCGTGGCGGAAGTGGATAGCGCGGCGCCGTTCTCCTCGTTCGAAGGCGTCGATCGCACCATCGCACTGCTGGATGGCGCGGGTTTTACGATGACGCTGGATGGTGATCGCAGTCACGCGCTAACCACGCCCTACTCGCCGTTCGCCTTTGCCGGGGAAGCGCGTGTGAGCATTGCGCTGCACGGCGGCCCTACGCGCGATTTCAATTTGATGCTGCGCCGGTCCAAGGCTCACGGGGAATTGGTGACCTGGGAAGATCCCGGCCGGCAGGTGGTGGATGATGCGGTCGTGCTGATCTATTGTGCGCGTGGACACATCGATACGTCGGATGGACGTCTTCAGCCCGGGGATGCGTGGCTGCCGACGCCGTTGACCGGGCGGGTCACGATGGGCGACAGGGCATTGGCACTTGTCGCGCGGGTGGAAATGCGGGAGTAGGTTGGGTTAGCGCAGCGTAACCCAACAATGTCGCTTAGAACGAGTTGGGTTACGCTGCGCTAACCCAACCTACGAAGTTTTTTCGCAAGACTTGGAAATCTTCCATCTTTCTTGAGGCTCTTCCCATGCTCGTGCTGATCCTCGGTCTGATTCTTTTTCTCGGTTTGCATTCCATCCGCATCGTCGCCGACGACTGGCGCACGCAACAGATTGCGCGTATCGGCCTGGGCCGATGGAAGGCGATCTATTCCATCGTCGCCGCCGTCGGCCTGGTGCTGATCATTGTGGGTTTCATCATGGCCAGGCAGCACGTGGTGCCGCTGTATGCGCCGCCGGCATGGTTGCGGCATCTCAACGCACTGTTCATGCTGATCGCGCTGATCCTGTTTCCCGCCGCGCGCGTACCGAACAACGCCATCAAGGCCAGATTGCATCATCCACAGGTGCTGGCGGTGAAGACCTGGGCGTTCGGCCATCTGCTCGCCACCGGCATGCTGCACGATGTGGTGCTGTTCGGATCGTTCTTCGTCTGGGCGGTGGTGCTGTTCGCCGTGTCCCGCCGGCGCGATCGGCGCAACGGTACGGTTTATCCGCCGGGCACCGTGAAGGGCACGGTGATTACCGTCGTGGCAGGTATTGCGCTGTGGGCGCTGTTCGCGTTCTGGGCGCACAACTTCCTGTTCGGCGTGAATCCGATGGCCTGACAGATGCCGATAGTCATCTCGCGCTACCGGTTCGCTTGCGCTAGATTCAAGCCAGCTCGATAGCTGGAGGTAACGTCCATGGTCGGCTTTCTGCTCTGGTTGGTGCTGCTGGTGTTCTGCTGGCCGCTCGCGCTGTTGGCGCTGGTGCTGTATCCCATCTTTTGGCTGTTGCTGCTGCCATTCCGGCTGATCGGGATTACGGTGGAGGCCGTGTTCGCCTTTCTGAAAGCGCTGCTGATGCTGCCGGCACGCGTGCTTCGCGGGCCGGCGTAGTTGGGTTAGCACAGCGTAACCCAACCTACGGATTCGCATTTTGCAAGCTATCGACACGCTCACACCCTGCCCTTGCGGCCACACCAGTTACGCGCGCTGCTGCGGCCCGCTGCACGAGGGCGGTATCGCGAGCTCTGCCGAAGCGCTGATGCGCTCGCGCTACAGCGCCTATGTGCTCAAGCGCGAGGATTATCTGCTGGCGACGTGGCATCCCAGCACGCGTCCGGCCAGCCTGAACCTAGCCGCACAGCAGCCTTCGCCTACCTGGCTGGGCTTGGACGTGAAGCGCCATCAACAGGATGGTGAACATGCCATCGTGGAATTCATCGCACGCCTGCGCTACGGCGGCGGCAAGGCGCAGCGCATGCACGAAATCAGCCGCTTCGTGCGTGAGGATGGGCGCTGGTATTACGTGGACGGCCAGTTTCCGGAAAGTCCATGACGTAGATAGGGTGCAAACCCCAACACCATCGTGCATGTTGGGGTTTGCACCCTGATATATCCCCACGTTTTTGCTTTGCGCTCCTTATTCTGCAAAAACGAAAACCTTCATGCTGGCTGACCGCTAAAAAAGCCAAAAAGTCATTCCGGCGAAGGCCGGAATCCATCGCCAGCACGAAGCATGGATTCCGGCCTTCGCCGGAATGACGGTGAGGCGATATGGGCGATTGCGCACAGGAATGGCTAGCCTGCTGATTTCACTCAACATATCAGGCGAAAAACGTGGGGATGTTTCAGGGTTTGCACCCCAACCTACAGGGACAACTCGCTCTCGCCTTCGAAGTGCCCGTTCGGCCCGAAGCGACGCTCGATGATCAAGCCCTTGCCGTCATGGCCGATCGCCACGATGGTACTGGCGCGCGTACCGTAGGCCTCGCCGCGGATGAATGCCGAAGACAGCCAGCGCTCGCGCTCCAGGCCCACGCCGGTATCGGGCAGCAGCTCATCCGGCGCCTGGTGCTCGTCGGCCAGCGCGTTGAACAGCGGCGCAAAATCCACTTCGTGACCGGCATCCATCCATGCCTGCAGGCGTTGCATCAGCGCGCGCGTCTTCGGCCATGGCGTGTTGAAGTCCGCATTGGAAAGGCCATGCACGCCGGGCTCGATCAGCTGCGCCCGCGACGAAGGCCGGTTGCCGATGTAGAAGCCATGCTCGGCATCGAAGGTAAGCAGGTTGAAGGGACGGTAGCCGGGCGCCGCCGCCAGCAACTTTTGCGCGTGTTCCACTGCGTCGAGCGGGCCGGCGAGATAATCCGTCGCCAGCAATCCGCGCGATACGCCATGCTGCGGATCGCGCGGATCACGCACGTTGGTGACCACACAACACCGCCCCGCCGGCGTGACGCCCAGCCACGTACCGCCGGCTTCAAGATCGCGCCCGCCGACGATCGGCAGATCGTTCCAGCGCGACAAAGGGGCGCTGGGCCGCGCATGAAATTCGTCGCGATTGCCGGCGAGCAGCAGGCGCCAGCGTGGATGGGCTTGCCAGGCGAAGGCGATCAGGCACATGACACACCTCGGCAGGATGATGGCTCCCGCTCCCCTCCGGGGAGGGGGTTGGGGTGAGGGGCAATGCTTGCCATGAATTTCATAGAAGCAACGCTCTCCAATGGACCTTCACCGCATGTTTGCCTCATCGCTGTGAAGAAACATATTCCGCACGCTTGCGCACCGCGTCGGCCCAGCGCGCCGCAACCCGCGGCGAGGTCATGCATACCGTGCTATCGGTCACCGTGGTCACCGCGCGCTCCAGCAGCTGAATATCGGCTTCATGCTGGCGCGCCACGTGGGGATCTTCAAAGAAGATCGCGCGCTGGCAGCGCCCTTCCAGCACCAGGTCGGCAATCTGCGCGTCGCCGCCCATCGGCCCGCTCTGGTAGCGCTCCACCCAGTTCTCGCCTTGCGGCCAGCCGCGGCTCCACGCCAGCTCGTTCAACTGCTGGCCGGTGGTACCCGTGGCGACGCGGCGCTTGAAACGCGCGAGCACATCGAAGTGATCGGATGCGTAGGCCATCATCTGCGGCTTCATCGCATCATGCGCGATCAACGCCAGCGTCTGGGTTTCCAGCGCATGCAGATCATCGGCGCCAGCATCAGGCGCCAAGCCCGCCTGGATGCGTTCCATCTCGATCCAGTCGCGCGCCGACGCCACGGTGGAAATGAACGGCTTCTGGTGAATCACGCACTGGCGTTTCAGGGCCACCGCTTCGGGAAAGATGGAAGAAGGATCGACCGGATCGATCAGGTAGATCGCCCCGTCCAGCGTGCGCTCCGGCGCATGCATGCCCACCACCTCGGCCACCAGCTTCATAAGGCCGCCTTCGCGCCCGTAGGGATAGCGCAACAGACCAGGGTAGTCGGCGAGATAACCGACTCGCTCGATCGCCGCATGCGTGCGCCCCACCGCATGTATGCGCAGGTTTAGCTCGCGAATGCCCTGCTCGCACGCCCGCAGCCAACGGAACAGCGCCGCGTCGTCGTGATCGTGATGAAGTGCGTTGGCGGCGAGGCCCATCCGCATATGGCTTTCCCCCTTGTCCGAAGATTTCGCTGAGATTGAATATCACACCTGGATGGATGCCTGCGTCACTGGCCACATCCATAGATGGCACAGCCTACCGCATACGACGTGCGTCTTTGCTGCATGGTTCCATGGCACGCATATGCCATCTCGGCTTAAGCAAAAAAAGGCGCACCGGTTACCCGGCGCGCCTTGCTTATCAACGGGGCAGTTTAGGTGCCTGGCCGCTCTAGAATTTCACCTTCACGCCGACATTCCAGAAGCGGCCGATGATGCCTGCATAGTGATAGGTCGGGTTATAGAAGTTGGCCGCATAGTTCAGCGGGGCAATCGGCGGCTTGCGGTCGGTAACGTTATCCACCGACGCCGTGAACGTGAGGTGGTCGTTCAATTTGTAGCTGCCCACGAGATTGCCGTAAGTGAAGGAAGACATCGTGCAGTTGCCGGCCAAGGGTCCGCCGTTGGGACCCAGAGCATCGAAACATGCCGTGGTGCCGGTGACGTCTTGCGCCGACTCATATTCCTTGCTGACGAAGTAGATCGTGCCCGTCAGGCTGAGCGGTCCCCACTCGATGGTGTTCGCCCAATTGGCGCGAGTACGCGGAGTGCCCGCACCGGAGGACAGATTGAACGGGCCTTGCGTACCGACATAGCTCTGGATTTGTCCGGCGGAATCCTGCTTCCACTGGAAAATCTGCGTACCATGCAGTTCGCTGATATACGTGATGCCGTTGCTGAACTGAAAGTGCACCTGCATGTCCAGATCGACACCCGTCGTCTTCAGCCAATTGCCGTTGACGTAATCGGCGCCTACGAAAATCGGACGTAGCGGCGCACCGGGATGCGCCGGATCGGGTACGTCGAACGTCATCGTGTAGCCCGGCAATATCGTGCCGGTGTTGTAATAGTTCAGCAGCGCTACGCCCGGGTTCGCCGGCACGATCACGTTGCTCTTCCTGATGTTGTAGTAGTCGATCGAGGCGTTGAACCAGCTGACCGGCTGCACCACTACGCCGAAGGTGAAGCTGCGCGATTTTTCCGGCTTCAAGTTGGGATTACCCGAGCTTCCCTCTTCGAGCGCATAGGGCACTGTCACATAATTGGAATTGCCGTGCGCTGCCAGGAACGACGCCGGCGCACCCTGGCCAGCGACCGAATTGCTGACGAAGCCTGCACTGAAGCTGCCGGGACCTTCGCCAAATTGCGGAGCGCGGAACCCTTTCGAGTACGTCGCACGCAGCGCCACCCAATCCATCGGCTTCCATTTCAAGCCGACCTTCGGCGAGAAATTGTTGCCGACATGCGGATAATGGTCGAAGCGTCCGGAGACATCGACTTCGAGGCTTTCCAACAGCGGCGCATCGAATTCGGCATACATGCCGCTTACGTTGCGGGAACCGGTAATGAAGGTGTTGCCCAGCCCTTGATAGATGCCGCCCGGATTGAGCTGTTGCTGCAACTGCGCCTCATGACGAAACTGGAGGCCGGCGGCAAAACCCGTTGGGCCACCCGGCAAATCGAACAGTTGACGGTTGACGGTGAAATCGAACACGTCCATGTCTGAGTGATTGTGCGCGACATCGGGTGGCGCAATCGTATTGCGAATGGCCGCACTGTTGGCCGAAGGATTGACGAAGTTGTACGTACCGTTGGTGACGGCGTTGAGCAAAGCCTGATAGCTGAGAAAGCCCAGGTTTTCGTAACCCATCCATACGTGGTTGCCTGCCACCGAAGCTTCATAGTTCCAGTCACCGAAGGTGCCTTGCAGGTCGAGCACGGCACGCAGGTTGTGGGTATCGACGTTTGTCGCGCCGGGAATATCACCGAACAGATAGTTGATATACGCATACTGCCCTGGGAACGGGTTGGACGGATTCCCAGGCGGCAACTGAATGTTGTCGGTGTTGTTCGGTACGCTGGATTGGATCTGCGGCGGCGTGCCAAGCTCGTGAACCACGGACTGGTAATAGCTCACCGCCGCATAGGCTTTGGTAGTGTCATTGAACTTGTAGGTGAAGCGGCCATAGAGGCCGTCCTTGTTCGAATACTGCTGCACGTGACCATATTGATAAGCGGCATCTTGCGCGCAGTAGGTGCCAGAGCCGGGGACTGTTATCGATTCGGTGCCGCTCGTGCATGGCCCCAGGGGCTGAAAGAGGCCTGTTGGATTACCGCCCGGAGTCGGCCCGGCCGGCGTTACGGTGCCGACCGAGGAGCCGTTGAAGTTCGCCGGATTGCCGATACGGAGATCCGGGCCACCGATGGCGGTGAGATTCGTACTGTTGAAGGGATAGCTGCGATCCTTCAACGGAATCGCCTGATCCTGTTCCCATTCCGCGCTGAAGTAGGCGTTGTAGTGATCCGTGTTCAGATCGCCATAGCCTCCCACCAATGAAGCATGCTTGTGAAAGCCGCCACCGTGCTGCGAATTACCGATTTCGGCGGTGCCTTCCACACCCTGGAAGGAAGGCTTGAGAATGATGTTGACCACACCGGCGATCGCATCGGAGCCATAGATCGACGAGGCGCCATCTTTCAGTACCTCGATGCGCTCGATCGCGGCCAGTGGAAGCGTCTGCAGGTCGACAAACGAACGAATGCCGTCGTCCACCAGTGGATAGCTGGCCACGCGCTTGCCATCGACCAGTACCAGGGTGGAGTTCACCGTCAGGCCGCGCAACGCGACACCCGAAGAGCCTGTCGCAAATCCTGCATAGAACGCAGGCGGGATAGTGCCGCTGTTGTCGGCGGAAATCGAACGCACGACGTCGGAAACATTGGTGAAACCGGAACGAGCAATGTCCTGTGCAGTGATCACCGTCACCGGCGATGGTGTTTCGGTATCGACACGCGGCAACGCAGAACCGGTGACGGTAATGGTTTGCAGTTGCTTGGCGCCGGACGGCGCAGGTTGCTGAGATTGTGTCGTGGATTGCTGATCTTGCGGGGCGGTGCTTTGTGCAAAAACCGCTCCGGTGGCAGGCGCCAACAGCAGACCTGCAAGCGAGAGCGCAAGTTGATTACGTTTCATTTGGAACCCCTCCAAGAATGATTCGGTTACGTGAACCGCTTGAGAGTTGTCCAATCGATCCGCTGGATAACAAATGTAAAGGAATCCCTCCAGACCCCGTGCGGCGGTCTATCACACACGGGCTTCGTGGACAAGTCTTTAACATTGGCAGCGTATTGCGCGCGTGTAGAGAAATTACACTGAATATCGCTCGCAAGTATGCGTCGTTGCCGCGTTATTTCTACGCTTAAACGATTACGGACGCCTAGATAATGCCCGCATGAAATTGCGGATTCATTTGGATTTGACGCGCGGCTTGTGCGTTCAACAGCCGGCTAACTTTTCGCCTTCGCAAAAATAACGGCGCGTCGAGGATGACGCGCCGTTATCAACAGCAATCCACACATCACGCAATGCATGACGCAATCGCATCATGCATTGCTGATTGTGGACTTTAGAACTTCACTTTCACGCCCAGATTGAAGAAGCGGCCCACAAGACCAGCCTGCGACCAGGTCGGGTTGTAGTTGAGGCCGCCACCGGCGTAGTTCGACGGATCGAACGGAGGCTTGCGGTCGAATGCATTCATGATCGAACCGGTGATGCTGATGTGATCGTTGATCGCATAGCTGCCCGTGAGATCGAAATCATAGAACGAACCGACGCGGCAGCTGAGCGGGAAGTTGGCGCCGCTCGGCGTGGTCGACAGGCAGGTACCCGGGCCGAAACCGACGTCTTCGGCGTAATCCCAGTAGCCGCTGGTGAAGTACAACGTGCCGGTGACCGTCAGCGGGCCGTAAACGAGGGTGTTGGCCCACGAAGCGCGCGTACGGGGCGTGCCCGCGCCGGACGACAGGTTATACGGACCCTGCGTACCGACGTAGCTCTGCGAGGTGCCATCGGCCAGCGTCACCTTCCACTGGAAGATCTGCGTGCCGGTCAGCTCGCTGATGTAGTGCACGTTATTGCTGAAGTCGAAGTGCGCCTGCAGGTCCAGGTCGACGCCGGTGGTCTTCAGCGAGTTCGCGTTGATGTATTCGCCGATAACTTCAGCCGGACGAGCTTGCGCGTTCGGATGCAGCGGATCGGGCAGGTCCGGGATCACGATAACGCCGGGCGCCTGCGGCGTGCCGGCGTAGTAATTCGCCAGCGCTGCCGAGGTGTCGGCCTGCACGATGTTGTTGGTCTTCTTGATGTTGTAGTAGTCAAGCGAAGCATTCAGCCAGCTGACCGGCTGCACCACCACGCCGAACGTGAAGCTGGTGGATTTTTCCGGCTTGATGTTCTTGTTGGCCAGCGTGTATTCCGACAGCGAGTAAGGCAGGTTATAGGCGTTGCCGGCACCGCCGTGTTCGGCCTGGAAGGCCGGCGGCGGCGTGTAGGTTACGAAGCCCTGCGTCGAGCTCGAACCGTTTTCCGCAAAGGACGGCGCACGGAAGCCCTTGGAGTACGTGCCACGGATCGCCACCCAGTCCAGCGGCTTCCACTTCAGGCCGATCTTGGGCGAGAAGTTGTTGCCGAAGTCGGAGTAATGGTCGAAGCGACCGGACACGTCGGCTTCCAACTGCTCCAGCAGCGGCATGTCGACTTCGGCGAAGGCGCCGGTCACATCGCGGCTACCCTTGGTTTGCGCATTGCCCAAACCCTGGAATTCGAAATTCGGGTTCAGCGTCGGGTCGTTCTGCGCTTCGTGACGGAACTGGGCGCCCACGGCCAGACCCATCGCGCCGCCGGGGAGATCCCACAGCGAACGGTTGGCCGACAGATCCAGCGTATCCATGTCGGACGTGGAAGTCTTGTTGTAGCCCGGCGCAATGGACTGGCGCACCGCCCCCGAGTTGGCCGACGGATTGGCAAAATTGTAGCTGCCGTTGTTGAGGGCGGTGATCAGGCCCTGGTACGACAGATAACCGTACTGCGTGGTGTTAAGCCAGTCATGGTTCAGCACCACCGCTGCCTCGTAGTTCCACTCGCCGACCGTACCGGACAGATCACCCATGATGCGGGTGTTTTTGTTGTCGTAGTTGAAACCCGAGGGAATGTCGCCAAAGCTGTAGCTGATCGGCACATCCACGCCAAACGGATTGGACGGATTGTTCCCCGGCAGCATGATGTTGTTGGTGTTGTTCGGTGTGCTCGACTGGATGGAGCGCGGCGCCGTGGGAGCCCAGGTCTTGGCCTCCATATAGCTGGCCGACATGTAGGCCTTGGTGGTGTCGTTGATCTTGACGGTGAAACGACCGTACAGACCGCCCTGCTCCATCGCCGGCTGCACCTGGCTGTACAGGTTGGCCTGGTCATAACGACAGTAACTGCCGGTGGCATCCGTGATCATCGGACCGGTGGTGCAGGCTTGCAGAGGCTGCCACAGGCCTGTGTTCGGATTCTTGATCGCGCCATTGGGACCTGCGGCATGGCCCGCAGGACCGAGCAGGCCTGGGCCACCGAGCGCGCTCAGATCACCCGAATTGAACGGGTAATCACGCTGGCGGGCCATGATCGAATTGTCTTTCTGATACTGCGCGCTGAAGTAGGCGTTGTAGTGGTCGGTGTTGAGATCACCACCGCCGGCGAGGAATGTCGCCTTGCGCGTGAAACCGCCACCATGCTGCGAGGTGCCCACATCGGCGGTCGCTTCAATACCGTTGAAGCCGGGCTTCAGAATGATGTTGACCACGCCGGCAATCGCATCTGCGCCATAGATCGACGAGGCGCCATCCTTCAGCACTTCGATGCGCTCAACGGCCGCGAGCGGAATGGTGTTGAGATCGACGAACGAGCGCTCGCCGTCATCAGCCACTGGGTAGTTGGTGGCGCGATGGCCATCGATCAGCACGAGCGTCGAGTTCACCGTGAGGCCGCGCAGCGCGACGCCCGACGAACCAGCAGCAAAGCCATTGCTAAAAGAATTCGGAATCGAACCGGAGTTGTCCGCCGAAATCGAGCGAACCACATCGGAAATGGTGGTGTAACCGCTGCGTGCAATCTGCTGCGCCGAAATCACTGTCACCGGCGAGGGGGTTTCCGTATCGACGCGCGGCAGCGCGGAGCCGGTCACCGTAATGGTCTGAAGTTGCTTGGCATTGCCCTGGCTCGGAGCAGCCTGGGATTGGTCCTGGGTGGCCGGAGCGTTCTGGGCGAAAGCGGTGCCGGCAATCGGGGCAAGCAGCAGGCCCGCCAGCGAGAGCGCAAGCTTATTACGAGTCATTTTTCATACCCTCCAAGGTACAGCGGATTGTGATTCGCCCAACTAGGGGGTGTTTCGGATCGGGGGAAGTTGGGCGTGTGGGGACACGGGGCCGAAGTCTTCCACACCCGTGCGCCATCAGACAAGTCCTTAACATCACGTAATATTTTGCGATGACAATGCTGAGCCGGCACTTGAGCTTGAAGGGCTTACTACGTCAATTCGCGGCAAATACATGGCAATCACATAAGCACGCGCGTTACATCATTGTTGGCTGGCTCATACAACTCCGAGCCTGATCCGGTCATGCTGTTAACGCTTTGCAGATAACTGCGCGTGATGGCCCAGCATGCAGGAGCGAAACTGCATCGCTGTGCTTCTGTGACAGCAAGCAAAAAAACGGCGCGCCGATGCTTCGACGCGCCGCCTCTTTTCACATCCACTGCATCGTCATTGCCGATGCAGTGCTACTGCTTTTACTCGAACGTGTACTTCGCACCCACCGTGAAGTACCGGCCGATCGCGCCGGTGGAATCGAGCGGGTTGTAGTTCATCGCGCCGTAGGTGGTCGGATCCAGCGGAGCGATTTCGTCCGTTACGTTCTGGATTGAACCGAACACTTCGAAGTTGTTCGCGAAGTGATAGCGGGCCGAGAAATCCACCGTGGTGAACGACGGGATGCGGCAGTGGGCCGGCGCAACCGTACTGTCGGCAAACGCAGCGTTGCACGGAGCACCTGCGTCCGGCACGTTCTTGAACGCGCTGCGATAATTCACCGTGGCGCCGAGCGAGAAGTTGTTGACGTCCCAGTCGGCGGTGATCTGCGCACGATGACGCGGCGTGCCGATGCAGTTGGTGGTATCGCAGTTGCCGTGCGTACCCGCGTACTGCACGGTACCGCTGGCGTCCTGGCGCGCATACGAAATAAGACGCGTGGCATTCAGATCGAAGTTCAACCTGCCGTACGTGCCCAGGTCGAAACGCTGCGTGAAGTCCAGATCGACGCCACGCACCGACGTCGCCGCGGAGTTGATGTAGCTGCCTTCCGCTGCCAGCAACGTACCACTGTTGGGGATGCCCGTCAGGTTGTTATCCGAACGGATCACATTACCCGCCGCAATGGCGGACGCGGCGGTGCTCTGGTTGATTTCATCGGTACGGCGAATGCGCCAATAGTCGAGGGTCAACGAAGTATCCGCAGTCGGAGCCAGCACGATACCGCCGGTATAGCTGCGCGAACGCTCCGGCTTCAGATGCGCATTCGGCCCAGTGATGATGGCGATCGACTGGTTGCAGTCCGATTGCGTGGCTCCAAGGGCGGTAAGCGCACTACCGTTCGGGCAACGCACCGGATCGGGAGCATTGGTGAATGCAGCCAGACGTCCACCGGTCTCAGCCGGATTCGGTGCGCGGAAACCACCGGCGAACGTGCCACGCAGCGACAACCAGGAGACGGGCGACCACTTGATACCGAACTTCGGCGTCACTGCGGTAGCGCCTTCCTTGTAGCTGTCCACGCGGCCGGCGGCGGAAAGTTCCAGCGTGCTGAGCACCGGCGCATCCACTTCGAAATAGCCGGCGGCTACCGACTGCGATCCCTTATAGGCGGAGTAGCCAAGACCAATGATGTCGCCCGTGTCAGTGTACGTAGTCGGCGTGAGCGACACGGCCGTGCGGCGATATTCTGTGCCGAGTGCCAGGCCCACCGGGCCGCCGGGCAGATCGAACAGCGTGCGCGTGATCTTTGCGTCGATCGAGTCGAGCACGCTGCTGGCGTTGGCGTGCAGCGTCGGCGAGATGTAGTTGTAGATGCCCGGATTGTTGAGGCCCGAGTTCTCACCGATGCGCCAGTAGCCGAACGGGCTATTAGGATTGGTGAGCGCATCGCGCACCGCGCTGTAACGCAGATAGCCCCAGCGCGTGCTGGTGAGATCGGTGCCCGAATGCATGTACGCGGCATCGTAATCCCACGCACCGAAGGTGCCCTTCACGCCGACCAGGAAGCGGTAGAAGTCGTTATCGGTGCGCTGTACACGCGGACCAACATCCCACGCGGAGTAACGCAGGCGCGCATCCTCACGGTAGGGATTGTCGGGATTGCCAGGCCCCAGCACCACGGCACCCGCGCCGCTGCTGGCATTGACCGGGCCACCCGGATAACCCCAGGCGCCGGAGGTGCCCGACGGCGTGGTCTGGAACTTCGACACCTTGTTCGAGTAGCCGAATTCGCTGTACACCTGCATGTCATCGGACACCTTGAAGGTACCGCGCACGAACAGGTTGAGCGCGCGATCGCTCGGCGTGATCCAGCGGAACTTCGCCGTATCCCACAGGCAACCGCCACCGCCGCCGGCTTGCGAGATAGTGGAGAACTGCGCACAACCTGGCAGCGAGCGGTAGTGATAGACATTGTTGGCGTCCGGAATACCCAGGGCACCCGTCGGCGAGCTGCCTGCCGCCCTATCACCGCTGGTGATCGCACCGCCCAGGAACTGGCTGCCCGTCGCGCTGTAGCCCCACGGACGCAGGTCGCCCGTGCCGATCCACTTGCGGTCGCTGCGGTCGGTGGCGAGGATCGCGTCGTCCTTGATGCCTTCCAGGTTGAACAGGATGTTGTAGCGATCCTTGTTGAGGTCGCCCGTGCCTGCCGTCAACGAGGCCTTGTAGCGATTGCCGTCGCCGTTGCCGGAAACGCCGGTCGAGATCTTGGCGACTGCACCGTGGAAGTCGCTCTTCAAGATGATGTTCACCACGCCGGCGATGGCGTCGGAACCATAAATAGCGGATGCGCCGTCTTTCAGCACTTCGATGCGCTCGACGGCTTCCATCGGAATGGTGCTGAGGTCGGTGAAGACCTTCTGGCCGTCATCGGCCAAACCGAACGAGGCCATGCGGCGGCCGTTGAGCAGCACCAGCGTAGAACCGGCGCCCAGGCCGCGGAGCGAAACACCCGTGGCGCCGCTGGCAAAACCATTGCCGAAGGTGGACGGAATGGAGCCGGCGCCATCGACAGTGAGACGCTGCAGGAAATCGGCAACCGTCGGCAGACCGCTTGCCTGCAGATCCTTGGCGGTAATCACCTGCACCGGCGAAGCGGTTTCCAGGTCGGTACGCGGAATGCTGGAACCGGTCACGACGACCTTTTCCAACGTCTTGGTGGATTGCGCGGCGTCTTGTGCCTGCGCGTTCGCGGCGAAGGCGAAACCGGCGGAACCCGCGAACAGGGTCCACACGATGGCGTCGCGCAGCCGTGTCGTTTTCATACGCATGAATGATCTCTCCCTCTTGGTCAGCAGATGTGGGGTATTGGGCAGGGCTCTGCTGGCTCCCCTGGCGCATAAACCTACGTCGTAAAAACATGCGCTCTTAGGAATAGTACTCACACTTCGCAAGAAATTAACAGTACCGCTTGGCCTGAAAAGACAGGTGTTAACGGTGCTGTCTTCTGAAAAACTTCATAACCCCTTGAATCAAAAACTCAATTGATGCAAGTCCATACAGATGTGCAAACGCAATATATCGCGACACTGTGCGGATGCTTAGTACCAGTCACCAGAGAAGCACGCATTAATTCGAAGACGTTCCAGGGTTGCCGATGTGAAACGGCGGCGATCGCGCAAGCCTGGACGCGCATGCCTGAAGCAGTTGCGCACTGGCTGGGGTATCGGTCGAATCGTCTGATGTGATGCCTGCATACGTTGCGGGATTGGTCCCGAGCTGGCTGGTGACAACAAAAAAGGCAGCGCATTGAAGCGCTGCCTTTCTTTCACCCTAGTTGTGCTGGACGCGTCAGCCCACGGCCGCCGCTTTCGTCGACGCACCGACCAACATGCCAGCAATGCTCCGACCCGCCTCACGACCGTCGTAAACCGCCCGCACCACCAGATCCGCACCGCGCACGTTGTCACCGCCGGCAAAGATCTTCGGATGGCTGGTCTGATGCGGCAAACGGCTGTGCGCGCCGGTGATCACCTTGCCGGACGGCGCCAGCTCCACGCCATGCGCACGCAGCCAGTTCGGTGGGCTGGGCAGGAAGCCGAACGACTGGATCACCACGTCCGCCGGAATTTCCGATTCGGTGCCGGGCACGTTCTGCGGGCGCGGGCGTCCATCGCCGCTGTCGACCAGTTGCGTTTCCACCACGCGCACGCCGCGCACGTGGCCTTTGCCGTTGTCGAGAATCGCCACTGGCTGACGATGGAACATGAAGGTGACGCCTTCCTCGCGGCTGTAGTTCACCTCGCGCGCGGAGCCGGGCATGCTCGCTTCGTCGCGACGATATACGCAGGTGACGGACGCAGCGCCAAGGCGGATCGCGGTGCGGTTGCAATCCATGCCGGTGTCGCCGCCGCCGAGCACCACCACGTGCTTGCCGTGGAAATCGAACATGGATGCGGGCTCATCGCGCAGCAGGCGTTCGGTATTGGCGATCAGGAAGGGCAAGGCGTCGTGCACGCCCTGCAGTTCGCGTCCCGGCAATTGGCCGTCCACGAAGGTGTAGGCGCCGGTGCCGACGAAGATCGCATCGTACTCTTCCAGCAGCGCACCGAATTCCACGTCGCGTCCTACTTCCTTGCCGAGCAGGAAGCGCACGCCCATGCCTTCGAGCACGTCGCGGCGCGTGCGCACTACGCCCTTGTCGAGCTTGAACGGCGGAATGCCGAAGGTGAGCAGGCCGCCGATCTCGTGCTGGCGGTCGTAGACGTCCGCCGCGATGCCTTCGCGACGCAGACGATCCGCGCACGCGAGACCTGCGGGACCGGCGCCGATGATCGCCACGCGGAAGCCGGTTTCCTGCACCTTGGAAAGATCCGGCCTCCAGCCCTGGCGCAGCGCTTCGTCGGTCACCCAACGCTCGATGCTGCCGATGGTCACCGCGCCGAACGCGGTCTGCTCCAGCGTGCACGCGCCTTCGCACAAGCGATCCTGCGGGCACACGCGGCCGCAGATTTCCGGCAGCGGATTGGTTTCGTGCATCAGCGTGGCCGCTTCCATGATGCGACCCTGCTGCACCAGCTTCAGCCAGTTCGGAATGTAGTTGTGCACCGGACAGGCGTGCTCGCAATACGGATTGCCGCAATCGATGCAGCGCTCCGCCTGCGAAGCGGCCTGCGGCGAGGCGAAGTCGCCACCGATTTCACCATAACCCAGCACGCGCACCGCCACCGGGACGGTGCGCGGCGGCTGTCGAGGCAGGTCGAGGAATTGGAACAGCTTCGCGCTCATGCCGCCCTCCGGAGTTCTTCAGCCAGCACGGCAAGGCTTGCGGCTTTGGGTTTCACCAGCCAGAACTTGTATTGCAGGCCGCGGAAGTCGCGCAGAATCTGCCGACCCCATTCGCTGCCGGTCAATTCAACGTGGCGGGTGACCAGTTTCCGCAGGTGTTGCATGTAGTTTTCCATCCCCTCGGGTGAGATACGCAGGATGTCGACCAGCTCGTGGTTGTAGCAGTCGACGAAATCGCGCTCGAGATCGAGCACGTAGGCAAAACCGCCAGTCATGCCGGCGCCGAAGTTGAGGCCGACCTTGCCGAGCACGGCGACCACGCCGCCGGTCATGTATTCGCAGCAGTGATCACCGGCGCCTTCGACGACGGCGATCGCGCCGGAATTGCGCACGGCGAAACGCTCGCCTGCACGGCCGGCTGCATACAGTTCGCCATCGGTGGCGCCATACAGGCAGGTGTTGCCGATGATCGAAGCATCCTGACTGGCATACGGCGCATCTTCCGGCGGACGCACTACGATGCGGCCACCGGCCATGCCCTTGCCGACGCCGTCGTTGGCTTCGCCGATCAGCTCGATATGCACGCCGCCGGCGTTCCACGCGCCGAGGCTCTGTCCGGCCGCGCCTTCCAGCTTCAGCTCGATCGGGCTTGCATCCATGCCATGGTCGCCATGACGACGCGCAACGTCGCCGGACAGGCGCGCGCCGATCGCGCGATCGGTATTTTCGATGCGATAGGCAAAGCTGCCGCCGCTCTTGTTCGCCACCGCGGCCGCCGTATCGATAGCGATGCGTGAAGCGAGTTCGGCGTCATCACGCATTGGATTGCGCGGCAAGGTGCAGGCGAATTCGCTGCGTGCGCTCAGCCCCGTGCCATCGATCAGCGGCGTGAGGTCGAGCTTGTGCTGCACCGGCGTCACGCCTTCGAGCTGTTCGAGCAGATCCGTGCGGCCCACGATCTCGCCCAGCGAACGCACGCCGAGCTGCGCCAGATGCGCACGCACGTCCTGCGCAATAAAGGTGAAGTAATTCATCACCATTTCGGGCAGGCCGATGAAGTGATCCTTGCGCAGCACCGGATGCTGCGTGGCCACGCCGGTGGCGCAGTTGTTCAAGTGGCAGATGCGCAGGTACTTGCAGCCCAGCGCCACCATCGGGCCGGTGCCGAAGCCGAAGCTTTCCGCACCAAGCAGTGCCGCCTTGATCACATCCAAACCGGTTTTCAAACCGCCGTCGGTCTGCAGACGCACGCGTCCGCGCAGATCGTTGCGGCGCAGGGTCTGCTGCGTTTCGGCCAGGCCGAGTTCCCACGGCGTACCGGCGTACTTGATCGAGGTGAGCGGGCTCGCGCCGGTGCCGCCGTCGTGACCGCTGACGGTGATCAAGTCCGCACCGGCCTTCACCACACCCGCGGCGACCGTGCCAACGCCAGCGTGCGAAACCAGCTTCACCGAGATCAGCGCTTCGGGATTCACTTCCTTCAAGTCGTGAATCAGCTCGGCAAGGTCCTCGATGGAATAGATATCGTGATGCGGCGGCGGCGAAATCAGGCCGATGCCGGGCTTGGCGTAACGCAGACGCGCAATGGTGGCATCCACCTTGTGGCCCGGCAGCTGGCCGCCTTCGCCGGGCTTGGCGCCCTGTGCGATCTTGATCTGCAACACCTCAGCGTTCACCAGGTACGCCGGCGTGACGCCGAAGCGGCCGGAAGCCACCTGCTTGATCTTCGAGGCCTTCTCGGTGCCGTAGCGCGCGGGATCTTCGCCACCTTCGCCGGAATTGCTGCGCGCGCCGAGGCGGTTCATGGCGATCGCCAGCGCTTCATGCGCTTCCGGCGACAACGCGCCCAGCGACATGCCGGCCGAGTCGAAGCGCTTCAGGATCGCATCGATCGGCTCCACGTCTTCCAGCGGAATCGGTTCGGCGGCGGGCTTCAATCCGAGCAGATCGCGCAGCGCGGACGGCGGACGACGGTCGACGTAATCGGCGTATTCGCGATAGTCGCGCGGATTGCCGGTGCGCACCGCTTTCTGCAGCGTGCCGATCACGTCCGGGTTGTACATGTGGTACTCGCCGCCGTGTACGTATTTGTACAGGCCACCGGCGCGCAGCGATTGCGCCTGGTTCCAGGCTTCCGCCGCCAGCAGAAGTTGCTCATGCTCCAGATCGGCGAAGCTGGCGCCGCCGATGCGCGAAGGCGTGCCGGGGAAGCACAGCTCCACCACTTCCGGCGCGAGACCGACGATTTCGAACAACTGCGCACCGCGATAACCGGCCACGGTGGAGATGCCCATCTTCGACAGGATCTTGAGCAGCCCTTTGCGAATACCACGACGGTAGCTGCGGCCGATTTCCGCGCGATCGCCTTCGATATGTCCTTCGCGACCGAGCTCGAACAGGCTCTGGTAGGCCAGCCACGGATAGATCGCGGTGGCGCCGTAACCGATCAGGCAGGCGAACTGGTGCGGATCGCGCGGCGTGGCGGTCTCCACCACGATGTTGCAATGACAGCGCAGGCCTTCGTCGATCAGGTGCGCGTGCACGGCGCCGGTCGCCAGCAGCGAATGGATCGGTAGCAGATCGCGCTGCGGATAGCGGTCGCTCAGGAACACCAGCGCGCAGCCGTCGCGCACCGTCTGCGCCACTTCACGACACAAACGACGCAGCGCGGCTTCCAGCCCTTCTTCCGGCGCATACATCAGGTCGAAGCGCGGCGCGTTGGCGTACTGCGGCATCGCCAGCAACTGACGCAGCTTGCGCTGCGAGAGCACCGGCGAGTTGATCAAGATCTGCTTGGCGTTCTCGGGCTTGAGATCGAACACGTTGCCTTCCGGCCCGATCTGCGTCACCAGCGACATCACCAGCTTTTCGCGCAGCGGATCGATCGGCGGGTTGGTCACCTGCGCGAACGCCTGGCGGAAGCGGTCGAACAACGGACGCACCTGGCGCGACATCGCGGCGACCGGCGTGTCGTCGCCCATCGAGCCGGTGGCTTCGGCTTCCAGTTCAGCGATCACCTTCAGCACGGTTTCGCGCTCTTCGCGCGACAGGCCGTACAGCTTCTGGTAACAGCGCAACTCATCCGCCGGCAACGGTTCGGCCGCCAGCGAAGGATCGATCAGGTCGGATTCGAGATAGCTCACGCCCGCGCGCAGCCAGTCACGATACGGTGCGCGCTTGCGGTTGATGTCGTCGATGTCGGCATCGCGCAGCAGGCGATGCGTCTTGAAGTCCACCGCGATCATTTCGCCCGGCGCAAGACGGCCCTTGGCGATCACGCGTGCGCTCGGCACGTCCCACAGGCCGGCTTCGGAGGCGACGATTACGTGGTTGTCGTCGGACAGCGCCCAGCGTGCGGGACGCAGACCGTTGCGGTCGAGCGTACACACCGCATAACGGCCATCGCACATCACCAGGCCGGCGGGACCATCCCAGGGCTCGCTGTGCAGCGCGTAGTACTCATAGAACGCGGCGAGATCCTCGTCGATGCCTTCGCGCGCGGCGAATGCCGGCGGTACCAGCACGCGCATTGCGGCGAGCATGTCCAGGCCGCCGGCAAGCAGGAGTTCCAGCGCGTTGTCGAGGCTTTCCGAATCCGAACCGCTCTGGCGCACGAACGGGCCGATGTCGGAGAGATCCACCAGCGGCGAACGCCACACATGCGCGCGTGTCTGCATCCAGCGGCGGTTGGCGCGGATGGTGTTGATCTCACCGTTGTGCGCCAGCAGGCGGAACGGCTGCGCCAGGCGCCATTGCGGCGTGGTGTTGGTGGAGAAGCGTTGATGGAACACCACTGCGTCGGCCGACAGCGCCGGATGACGCAGGTCCTCAAACACGTCGCGCAGGCGGCCCGGTGCGGCCATCGCCTTGTAGCCGATCACCTGCGCCGAGAGCGATACCACATAGAACTGGGGATCATCCGCCAGCGCATGCTCGGCACGGCGGCGGGCGCGGAACAGCGCGCGCTCGAAGCCCGCTTCGTCCATATCGGTGGCGGCGTTGATGAAGATCTGCCGCACCAACGGCATCGCCGCCGCCGATAGCGGGCCGCAGGCGTCCGCGTTCACCGCCACGTCGCGCCAGCCGGCGACGTGCAGGCGTTCTTCGGCGACATAGCGCTGCAGCGTCTTGGCCGCTTCGCTGTCGGCCGAATCGAGGAACACCAGGCCGGCGGCAAAACGCTCACCCAGCGGGATGCCTGCCTGCACCGCCATGGCGCGCAGCCAGGATTGCGGATGATGGATCAGCACGCCGCAACCGTCGCCGGTGACGCCGTCGGCGTTCACGCCGCCGCGGTGGGAAAGTTTGGCGAGCGCCGCGAAAGCCGTATCGACCACCCATTTGCTGGCACGGCCGTCGATCTGGGCTACCAGACCAAAGCCGCAACTATCGTGTTCAAAACTGGGGTCGTACAACCGCGGTGCCACCAACATGATTTCAAATCCCCTTTTCTTTACTCCGGGTTCGAAGGCGCAAAAAGCCTGCCGCCCTGGAGGCGGCAAGCTGCATGCGAACAAGGCTTGCAACCCGACTTTAAGCACAACTTGTGCGTCGCGTCAAAGCCGGCTAGACGTCCAAATGAAAAACGGTTGTTAGGCGTACCAGCGCGCGCTAACAGACCAGTGCTTCGCAAAGGTCCGCCAAAGCGCACTGGGGCGCCATTTGCGGCGTCTCGCGGGAATAGCCCAGCTCAGACATAATCCACCGCATGCCGACATCTTCCCATGCTTCTCGCCCGCTCCTTTTCACCCTCTTCCTCACTGCGATCGCCCTTTCTGCAAGCTTTCCCGCGATCGCCGGCGCCGCACAGGACAGCAAGGCCGAAGCCGAACAGGCCCAGGCCAAGCAGCAACTGACTGACCTGCGCGCCAGGATGCAGGCGCTGGCCAAGGAGCAGGCCGACACCGCCGCCAAGCGCGACAACGTGAACGCCGAACTGGCCAAGCAATCGGATGCGGTGGCGGCTGTCGCCAAGGCGGTGCGTGACACCGATGCGCAGATCGCCGCCAAGCAGCAGCAACTCGATCAGTTGCAAACGCAACGATCGGCGCTCAACCAGAAGCTCAATGGCCAGCGCGCCGCGATCGCCGACCTGCTGCGCGCCACCTACGCCGTCGGCCACGGCTCGGACTTGCGCCTGCTGCTGGGCGACGAGGACATCGCGCGCATCGCCCGCTCGCTGGAGTACTCCAAATACTTCCAGCAGGACCGCCTGCAGAAAGTGCAGCAGCTGATGACCGAACTGACCAAGCTGCAGGATCTTGAAACCCAGATCACCACCGAACAACAGGCGCTGGAAGCCACCCGCACGCAACGCCAGCAGCAGGCCACGGCCCTGCAACAGCAGCGCAAGCAACAGCAGCAGGTCGCCAGCCAGATCGACGCGCAATACAAGAACCAGGCCCAGAAGCTGGCGTCGCTGAAGCAGAACGAGCAATCCCTCAACGACCTTTTGTCGAAACTGCAGAAGGCGATCGACGACGCGGCCCGCGAAGCGGCACGCAAGGCGCGCAGCAATCCCACCGTGCCGAGCGGCGAAACGGGCAAGGCCATGGCCAACATCCGCGGCAACCTGCCATGGCCGGCGCCGGGGCCGGTACATACCTTCGGCAACGGCGTGCTGATCGGCGCGCCGCGCGGCGCGGACGTGAAGGCGGTGGCGCGCGGGCGGGTGGTGTATGCGCACTTCATGCGCGGCTACGGCCAGCTGATCATCCTCAGCCACGGCAACGGCTGGCTGAGCATGTACGGCAACAACGAAACGCTGCTGCACGGCGTGGGCGACGACGTGGCCGCCGGCGAAGCGGTCGGCACCGCCATGCTCAGCACCGGCGACAACACCGGCGTGTATTTCGAGCTGCGCCAGAACGGCAAGCCGGTGGATCCGCGCACCTGGCTGAGCCAGAAGCGCTGATACGGCGCCTTCCGCTCCGTCCTCCGCACCCGAGGACGGAGCTGCGCGCGCGATCGAGATCAACACTTCGGCTACCCGCTTCGGCGTATGCTTTGACCATGAATTTCGACGACCCCGAGCGGTCTCAACGGGGTCGTCACCTCATTTCCTGTGGAGTTTTGCCCCATGCGTTTCCCCCGCTCCTGCCTGATCGCCCTGTTGCTGGCGACGCCCCCGCTGTACGCGCAGGCGGCGCCTGATGCGGCCGCGCCGGCCGCCAGCGACGCCGCCCCGGCCAAAGCAAGCAGCAGCGCGGCGCCTGCGGACCAGGTGAGCATGGACGACGTGCGCAATTTCGCGCACGTCTACCAGATCATCCGCCAGGCCTACGTCGAGAAGGTCGACAACAAGACCCTGATGAACGACGCCATCAAGGGCATGCTCGCCGGCCTCGATCCGCATAGCGCCTATCTGGACAAGGAAGGCCTGCAGGAGCTCAACGAGGACACCACCGGCCAATACGGCGGCCTCGGCATCGAGGTGATGCAGGACAACGGCATGCTGAAGATCGTCTCGCCGATCGACGACACGCCCGCCTCGCGCGCCGGCATCAAGCCCGGCGACGTGATCACCTCGGTCAACGGCAAGGTGATCACGCCGGACAACATCGACAGCATGTTCGACGCCCTGCGCGGCGATCCGGGCAGCAAGATCACGCTGGGCATCCTGCACGAGAAGGCCGATCAACCCGTCACCATGACGCTCACTCGCGAGCGCATCTCCATGACCAGCGTGAAGGTGCGCGAGCTGGAACCCGGCTACGCGTATATCCGCATCAGCCAGTTCCAGGACGACACCGCCAGCGACCTGGAGAAGAAACTCGGCGGCTTGATCCAGAAGAACGGCGCGCAAAAAGGTGCGATTCTCGATCTGCGCTCCAATCCGGGCGGCCTGCTGACGGCGGCGGTTTCCGTCAGTGATGACTTCCTCGACTCGGGCACCATCGTCACCACGCGCGGACGCCTGCCCGATTCCAACCTCAGCTTCACCGCGCATCCGGGCGATCTTCTGAACGGCGCGCCGATGGTGCTGCTGGCCGACAACGGCACCGCCTCGGCGGCGGAAATCGTGGCCGGCGCGCTCAAGGACAACCATCGCGCCCTGATCGTCGGCCGCCGCACCTTCGGCAAAGGCGTGGTGCAGACGGTATTGCCACTCGACTCCGATCACGCGGTGAAACTCACCACCGCGCGCTACTACACGCCCAAGGGCACCTCGATCCAGGCCGAAGGCATCAAGCCCGACATCCCGCTGGCCGACCTCACCGTCGCCAAGGTGGACGATACGCAGAACCCGATCAGCTCCGAAGCCGACCTGCCGCACCACCTAGCCAATGAAGTCGCTTCCAATGGCGATGGCATCAACAACGACGGCAGCGCGGAGAACGCCAAGCTGGCGACCAGCGATTATGCGTTGTCGCAGGCGTTGAACATCTTGAAGGGGCTGGCGTTGCGCCACGATCCCGTCACCGCCAAATAAGCGTGGTGCACCGTAGGTTGGGGTGAGCGCCAGCGAACCCCAACGTCGCCATGTCACGTATCTCGCGTTGGGGTTTGCGTGCGCTCATCCCAACCTACCGGGCCATCAGAAATCGAACGGCTTCTCCACCGTCAGGTACAGGCCACGCCGCGGCGCATACTGCGGCGCACCCACGCCCACACCGGTACCGCTGCGCATGCGGTACGAACGATCCAGCGCATTGATCAGCGCCAGCTGCGTATGCACCTTGCCGACGCTGTCGAAGTTGAAGTCGTGCGACACGTTGAGGTTGAGCTGGAAGTAATACGGCAGCGAACGGCCGTTGGGCACCAGCCCCGCCTGGCGCAAGCCGCTGCCGAACAGGTAATCGGCGCCCACCTTGGTGCTGTCGTCGATGGCGTAGCTGATGCCGCCCGACGAGGCCAGCTTCTGGTCGTGATCCAGGTGGATGTAGTTGTCGGCGATGTAGGCGAGCTCGTCCACGCCGAAGTTGTACTGGCCGGTCATCACGTCTTTGCCCATGGCGCGGCTGTAGGCGGCATTGAAGTACGCCGAAATCGGGCCATGGTTGTATGACACGGTGAATTCCGTACCGCGCACGCGACCGTATTTGTAGTTGAAGGTGGAGTACACCAGCGCGGCGCCGAACTGGCCTTCATCCTGCAGGCGCTGCACCTTGCGGTAGTACGCGTCGAGGCCCAGCGTCCAGTCCGAACCGATGTTCTGCTGCACGCCCAGGTCGAAATAGTTGGAACGCTCCGTCAGCGGCGTGTTGTTGCCGTAGTTCTTCACCGCGTTGGTGGTGTTGGCGAACGCGGCGATGTTCTGGTCGGAAATCAGTTCGGTCTGCGGCGGCGTGAAGTAGCGCGAATAGCCGGCATGCACGGTGGTGCTGTCGGTGGCCTGCCACACCACGCCCAGGCGCGGGCTCAGCTGGCTTTCCTCGCGGAACGCGGTGTAGCGATCGCCGCGCACGCCGTAGTTGATTGTCCATGCATCGCTGATGTCCCACTCGTCCTGCAGATAGAACGCCGCGGTCTTGGCGAGAATGCGGTTGCCGGTGAAGATGTTGAACGGCACCGTGCCGGCCTGGCTGCCATCCGGATTGGCCGGAAACACCAGCGAGTTGGTGCTGGTGGCGGCGCGGTCGAATTCGTAATACACGCCATAGCGCAAGGTGTGATTGCCCGCCCACGGCGTGGCGAAATCGGCCTGCAAGGTGGACGCGCGATCGGTCTGGTTGATCTGGCCGGCCACGCCGTTGAACATCAGGTCGCCGATATCATCGGGCAAATACTTCAGGCCGCTGTAACGCTGGCCCACCGATACCTGATAGGCCGTATCGCCGAGCTTGCCCTGCAGCGCCAGCAGGCCGAAACGGGTCTGCTCGCTCTGGCGCTCGTTCAAAAGGGTGGAATCGAAATCGGTCTGGTCCAGATAACCGAATTGCGGCGTCTGGCCCGGATTGTTCGGAAGCTGGAAGCGATTGTTGGTGACACCGAACAGGAAACTCAGGCGCGTGTCGCTGTTGATCAGGTAGGTGATGTCGCCGAAGCCTTTCACCTGGTTGGTGTGATCGTGGATCGGGTCGCGGCTGCGCGTCGGGTTCTCGATGCCGACGTTGTTTTCCAGGTAGTTGCCGGTGAAGAAATAGCTCCAGTTGCCGCTGTGTCCCCACAACGACGCATACGGATTGAGCGTGCCGAACGAGCCGCCGGTGATGCCCACCACGCCGCCATTGCCCATGTCGACGGGATTCTTGGTGGTGATGTCCACCACCGCCGCAGTGCGTTCGCCGTACTGCGCGGGCAGCGCGCCGTCGAGCAGCTTCACGTTCTGGATCATGCGCGCATCCAGCGTCTGGCCGAAGCCGGAAATCGATTCGGGCAGCATGATGCCGTTGATGCGGTATTGCAGGTTGGCGTGATCGCCGCGCACGTGCAGCTGTCCGTAGGAATCCTGCACCACGCCCGGCGCCTGCAGCAGCACCTGGTTGAGTGGCGTGGACGCGCCCAGTGGCAGCGCCTGGATGTCCTGCGCGCTCAGCACGTACTGGCTGCTGCCCGTATCCGGCGAAAGATTGTTGCGCACCACGTCGAGGGCAGCGGACACATTCACCGCGCCCAGTTGCTTGGCATTGGCGGCGCGGCGGTTGCGCGAGCCCTGGTCAGCGCCCGGTGCGTCATCACTGGCCGGAGGCTGCGCGGCGACGTTCGGCGTAGCAGGCGCCGGGTCGACGCCGGGCGCGGCCATCGCGGCGGCGGCATACAACGCAAGGCTGAGGCCAAGGGCAAGCGGAGACAGTTTCATGCACGGACATCCGGGCGGAATGGTGGATGGGGGGGACGGATTGCAATGTTATAACATTTCCCGCTTGGCTCCGGGACCCTCCCAGAAGTCATGTCCTTGGATCCGGCCAGTTCATGCCGCTCTCATCAGCCGTCCACGGGAGCGGACTATGATCGGTCGATCTGTTGATTCCCCACGGAGCACGGCATGACCGAGCCCAACGATCTGCAAGCCGCCACGCCCAACCTGCCCGCCGTGATCACGCAGGACGAAGCGGGCAACCGCGTGACCCGCGCCATCCTGGATTTCGTCAGCCAGATTCCCGACAGTAAGGTGCACAGCCAGCACGATCCGAAGGCCGAGGCGCGCCGGCTGGCCAACCGCGCCGCGCAGCGCGCGGCCGTCACCGCGGGCACGCTGGCATTGCCGCCCGGCCCCCTCGGTTGGCTCACGATCCTGCCCGAGCTGGTTTCGATCTGGAAAATCCAGGCGCAGCTGGTCAGCGATATCGCCGCCGCGTATGGCAAGCACGCGGAACTCGGCCGCGAGCAAATGCTGTGGTGCCTGTTCCGCCACACCTCCGCGCAAGCCTTCCGCGACCTGGTGGTGCGCCTGGGCGATCGCCTGATCTTCCGGCGCTTGTCCTACGGCGTGATCGAACGCGTCGCCAAGCAGATCGGCGTAAAGGTGACCCAGCGCGCGCTGGGCGAAGGCCTGTCGCGCTGGATGCCGGTGATCGGCGCCATCGGCGTGGGCGGCTACGCGTACTACGACACGCGCCAGGTCGCGGCGACCGCCATTGCGATGCTGGAAAGCGAGATCAGCACCGATGAGCCCGTGACGCAGGAAGTGCGGGCGACGCAACTGCATTAGCCAAGTAGGCTGGGATGGCAATCCCAGCATCGCCAATTGAAAAAGCTGGGATGATCATCCCAGCCTACGAATGCAAGCCCAGCGAGGCCGATCGCGCACGACAGCAGGAGCTGCCTATGGACTCACCCACATCGCGCCCCGTCGCACTGATTACCGGCGGCGCCAAGCGCGTAGGCGCGG